>CAZNQK010000056.1:0-19633 GCA_964575165.1 uncultured Aquihabitans sp.
GTGGTCCAGAAGGGCGTCAGCGGCGCGCCGGCCGGTCAGGAGGGCCTGGCCGATGCCCTCGCCGGTCATCACCTCGCAGGCGGCCACAGCGTCGCCGACGAACAACGTCCGGTTCGTGGCCGGAACGGCTTGGTCGACACGGGCCGGGATCGGCCAGGCCCGGTGCGGGCCGTCGGGGGTGGCGTCGGGCCCGAGGATGTCCCGGACGTGGGGTCGGTCCAGCAGGTCCTCCCACACGGGTCCCATGTCGCCGACCGGGACCTTGCCGCCGCGCTGGATGCCGAATCCGACGTTGGCCCGTCGATCGGGGAGCGGGAAGGACCAGAAGTAGCCGGGCAGCACGTCGGCCTCGAACAGGACGTGCAGCTCGCTCGCCGCGCGTTGGCCCACGTTCGACCAGTACTGACGGAACGCGTGCCACTCGCCGCGGTACCCCAGTTCAGCGACGCCCAGCGCCCGTCGCGTCGGCGACCACATGCCGTCCGCTGCGATCACCCAACGGGCGCGGATCGGGGAGGAGTCGTCGGGTGACTCGCCGACGGTCAACGTCACCCCGCTCGCGTCCTCGGACGCTTCGTGAACGGCGGTGCCCTCGACGATGCGGACGCCTTCCTTGCGGGCGAGGTCGACCAGGGCGGCGTCGAGGTCCATCCGCGTCGCGACAGCGGCGAACCGGCCCTCGGCCGTGGATGGCATCGGGAGGTGGATGGTGTGGCCACTCGGTGAGGTCACGTAGCAGTCACGCACGTCGATCCACGACGAGACGTCGGTCGGCTCCAGACCGAGCACCTCCAGCTGGCGGAGCGCGAGCGTGGTCAAGCCGTCGCCACACGTCTTGTCGCGTGGGAACCTCGCCTTGTCGAACACCGTCACGTCGATCCCGCCTCGGGCCAGCGTGATGGCGGCCGCGGTGCCGGCCGGTCCGGCACCGATCACGGCGACGTCGAGGGTCTCCACGGCGGGCAGGCTACGCAATCATCGCTCTCGGCCCGAATCCCGTCACCGGAGTCCCGCCCGTCAGGGGCGCTTCTCCGGTGACACAGTCTTCCGGGGGTCGCGGACCACCACGGGATCGAGAGCGGCCTCGACCACAGCGACCAGGTCATCGTCGAGGTCCACCTCGGCCGCCACCACGTTCTCGACGAGCTGTTCGGGTCGTGACGCGCCGACGATCGCCGCGCCTACCGCCGGGTTCCGCAGCACCCACGCGACGGCGAACTGCGCCATGGTGAGCCCGGCCGCCCCGACCAGGGGCACGATCCTCTGCACCGCCTCCAGGACGTCGTCACGAAGGAACCGCTGCACGAATCCGGAGCCGCCGTGCTCGTCGGTCGCCCGTGAACCCTCGGGGACGGGCAGGCCGGGAAGGTACTTGCCGGTGAGCACGCCCTGGGCGATCGGTGACCACACGATCTGTCCGACGCCGACGTCGTCGCTGGCTGGGATCACCTCCTCTTCGATGACGCGCCACAGGAGCGAGTACTGAGGCTGGTTGGAGATGAACGGGACTCGGAGCTCCCGGGCCAGGGTCGCTGCGGCACGGATCTGCGTCGCGTCCCACTCCGACACGCCGATGTAGAGCACCTTCCCAGCCCGGACGAGGTCGGCGAACGCGACCATCGTCTCCTCGAGGGGCGTCTCGTGGTCGTAGCGATGGGCCTGGTAGAGATCGATGTGGTCCGTCTGGAGCCGTCGAAGCGATGCCTCGCAGCTCTCCTGGATGTGCTTGCGGCTCAGCCCCCGGTCGTTCTGGCCGGGTCCGGTCGGCCAGTAGACCTTCGTGCAGATCTCGAGTCCCTCCCGGCGCTGACCGGCCAGTGCCCGGCCCATGACCGCCTCGGCTCGGGTGCCCGCGTACACGTCTGCCGTGTCGAAGGTCGTGATGCCCTGATCGAGCGCCTCGTGCACCGAGGCGACGGCGGTGTCGTCGTCGACCTGGGAGCCGTGCGTGATCCAGTTGCCGTACGCGATGGCGCTGACCTTGAGGCCAGAGTCGCCGAGGAAGCGGTGCTGCATGGAGGGTTCTCCGATGGGTCTGGCGGGAGGGTGGACCGGTTCAGGGGTCAAGTGGGCGCCCGGGCGGGCTCGTGCTCTCAGCTCAGGCGAGGTCGAGGATCTCGTCGTAGCCGAGGCGGACGCACTCGATGAAGTCGTCGGTGTCGGGCACGGCGACGGGGTCGACGTTGATCCCGATGTTGAGGTCGTTCTGGTAGCTGAGCAACGTCACGTTGCACGCAGCGCCCGCCAGCGGACCGAACGGGATGATGGCCGAGACGGGCACGCCGTGCAGGTAGACGGGGACGGGAGCCCCGGGAACGTTCGAGGCCTGGAAGTCGAGGCCCTTCATCATCGAACCGAACACCTGCGTGACCACCGTCGTGGGGAGCCGGTTGATGATGTTGGCGAGCGGATCGACGAGTTGGTTCGCCGGTTCGTCACGGGCGGTGAGCATGCGACGCCGGATCGTGCGCATGAGCTCGATCGGGTCATGGGCGTGGACCGGGATCTCGAAGCGGGAGGGGACGAAGGCGTTGCCGGCGGTGTCGGCCATGGTGTCCGAGCGCACGTTGATCGGCATGCCCATGCGGAGGTCGTGCACCGGGACGCCCTGGCGTGTGTGGTAGTGCTGCAATCCACGCACGAGCCCGGTCACGTACGCGTCGTTCAGCGATCCACCGATGCGCTTGCCTGCCTTCTTCGCGAGGTCGAGAGGCAGCGTCAGCGCCTCGAGGTGGTTCGACAGCGACCGGCCCGACATGATCGGTGAGAGCGGCACCGGCGACGGTCGCAGGATCCGGGAGGCGGAGGCGACCATCTCCGCTCCCGACTCCAAGGTCCCCATCGGGTCGGTGATCCCGGACCAGGCGGCGTGCGCCCCGGCGCCGGTGAGTTGGCGCAGCATGTCGACGCCGGCACGGCTCTGGTGGACGAACGCGTCGGAGAAGCGCTCGGCCTGGTTCATGACGTGGGGAACCGGTTCCGGTGGAATGTCACGGGCCGGAGCATCGGGCTCGAGGTCGAAGAGCTCGAGCATGAGACGCACTCCGCCGACGCCGTCGGTCATGGCGTGGTGGATCTTCATGATGAGAGCGTCACGGCCGTCGGTCAGACCGTCGACCATCGTGCACTCCCACTGGGGACGGGCCCGGTCGAAGCCCTGCATCGCGATCGGCTCCGCCATCCGCAACAGATCGCGGAGCGTCCCCTCGCCAGGGACGCCGGCCTCGCGGAGGTGGTAGCCGAGGTCGAAGTTGGGGTCGACCTCCCACCGCGGCGGTGCGATCGACAGCGGGTTGGAGCGGACCCGCTGGCGGAGTCGCGGGACGACCCTGCTCAGGCGGTCGAAGCTCGCCCGGAGCCGCTCCCTGGGGACCTGTCGGTCGAGGAGGATCACAGTGGTGATCGTGGACCGCAGCATCGGGTCCTTCTCGATCGACCACATGAGAGCGTCCTCGTCGCTCATCCGATCGTGGTACTGGATCGGCGGTGCTGTCGGGTCGAGTTCCACGGCGCACACACTAGGGCCGTCGACGCACGCCTCGTCGGTGGCCGTCGTCACCGACGAGGCCCCGATCCGAGCGGTCCCCGCGTCAGATGCAGCGGTAGTTGGCGTGGAAGTCCTGCTGGTCGGTGCGGCCGTCGAGGAAGGTCCGGGTCCGTTGCGTGGTGACCTTGCCGCACCCGCTCGATCGGTTCTGCGCGGTCTGGGCGCCGGTGGCGTACGGGGTGGACCAGAGCTGCACCGTCACGGACGAGTCGGTGTAGGTCGGCCAGATGACGACACCGTACGGGGTGTTGTTGCGGACCTTGAGGTCGACGCTCGGGTAGGCGAGCGTGGCCTCCCTGCCGTACGGGTAGCGGCTGATGTACTCGGAGTGCGCCTTGTACGCCGGGATGTCGAGGCCGCCGAAGAACGCCGCGTTGAACAGCGTGGTCGCGAACTGGCTGATGCCTCCGCCGTAGTCCTCGCTGTGCTTGCCGTCCTCGATCACGGGTGCGAGCACGTAGCCCTTCTCGGGAGTGCGCTTGCCGACGAACTGGTTGACCGAGAACGTGTCGCCCGGAGCGATGAGCAGACCCCGGATGGAATCGGAGATCGTGTGGATGTTCTTCACGCGGGGTTGTCCCGCCGGGTGCCGGGTCGTGAACTCGCCGATCACCTGGGTGACCCCCAGCGTCTTGGCCCACTCCACTCCCTCGGCGGCTGTCATCGTCCGGGCGGGGAGGTCGATCTCGGTGTGGCCGGCGAGGAGTCCGTCGACGATCTTCTGCGGAGCCTCGGGAGCGCAGCACACCTGGGCGTCCTTGCCCGGCACCGGGACGGGGACTCCGTTCTGGATGTCGAAGCGCACCCCGGTCGGGTTGCCCGAGCCCGCCGGTACGTTCGCTGCGAGCAGCTTCGCGACCGCTTCCGGGCTGATCGTCAGCCTGGCCGTCGGGGCATCAGCGGTCCCCTCGACCGTGGCCGAGAAGGCCGGTCGGAAGTCCTTGCCGGCGATCTCGAAGGTCGTGCCGGCGGCGACCAGCTTCACGTTGCCGGACGTGACCTTGTTGGCAGTGTCGGCCAGCGCCTGGACGGACGCATCGGTCATCTTCGGTGTCGTCACCGCCCTCTTGGCGTGGACAGCGATCGGAGCGTCGAGGCGTGCGACGCCGTCGGGCATGCCGGCGGCGACGGCGTTGGTCGTCAACTCGATCCCGTCCTTGCCGGGGATGACGCGGACACCCTCCTCGGTGGCCTCGAGCGTGGGTTCGACGGGCTCGCTGCGCTTGTCGCCCTCGAGGACCTCGAGCTCGTGGGTCATCGTGCCGGCGTCGACGGCGATCACTGCGTCGACCGAACGAGGCGACAGGAGCGAACCGGCCCAACGGACGGGTCTGGTGGGCATCGGATCGTCGCGTCCGACCTCCCAAGCGGCAGCGACGGAGCGGTCGACGTCGATGGACAGCCCGAGATCTCCGGCGGTGGTGTCGAGGCGGATGTCGCCTGCGTCGATGCGGACCTCTGTGTCGGGGAACCGCTCGGACATCTCCTCGACCGCCGACTCGAGCTGGGAGCGGCTCATGCCTCCGACCGACACACCCGCGAGTTCGACGTTGCGGCTCACCGAGTCGCCGTTCACGACCGACGAGTCGAGCGCCCACGCGCTGGAGATCAGGAAGATGACGACGAGGGGCGCGGCGATGAGGGCGATCAGCGCCTTGCGGGGGGTTGACACCGCACTAGGGTCCCACACAGCCGGCCCGGATCCGTGGCACTCGCCGACGCGATCCTCAGGCGGGGCGGCCGTGTGGGACGATCGGGGGATCGCGTGGGCATCTGCGAAGGACGTGTGTGCGTCGTCACCGGCGCAGGTCGCGGGATCGGACGGGAGTACGCGCTGGCGCTCGCTGCCGAGGGCGCGAAGGTCGTGGTCAACGACCTCGGGGGCGAGATGGACGGCACCGGTTCGCCCAGCGGTGGTCCCGCTGCCGAGGTCGTGTCCGAGATCGCGGCGCTCGGCGGCGAGGCGGTCGCCAACGGCGACGACGTGTCCAGCTTCGAGGGGGCCGGACGGTTGATCGCCGCCACCGTCGAGACGTTCGGTGACATGCACTGCGTGGTCAACAACGCCGGGATCCTGCGGGACCGGATGCTCGTCAACATGACCGAGGCCGAGTGGGATGACGTGATACGCGTGCACCTCAAGGGAACCTTCGGTCCGACCCATCACGCGGCGCAGCTCTGGCGGGAGCAGGCCCGGGCCGCCGAGGGGGGAGATCGGGACAGGCCGGTCGCACGAGTGGTCAACGTGACGTCGGTGTCGGGCATCTACGGCAACGTCGGCCAGACGAACTACGGCGCGGCCAAGGCCGGCATCGCCGCCTTCACGTTCATCTCGTCGATGGAGCTCGCCCGCTACGGCGTGACCGTGAACGCCATCGCTCCGGTGGCGTTGACCCGCATGACCGAGGGTCTCGGTCCGGAGCGCTCCGAGGAGGAGCGCGACGCGATGAGCCCCCGCTGGATCGCCCCGCTGCTCGCGTGGCTGGCGTCGGAGGAGTCGTCGCACGTCACTGGCCGGGTGTTCGAGGCGTCCGGGCGGATGCTCGCCGTCGCCGAGGGCTGGCACAGGGGACCGACCGCAGCCCCGGTCGAGGACGCGGCCATGGTCGGTCCTGTCGTCGACGAGCTGCTGGCCGCCGCCCGGCCGCCGGCGGACATGAACGGCCGGGACCGCACGACTGCCTGACGCACGTCGCGAACGGTCACGGACTCAGCAGATCCGACCAGACAGGAGGAACCCCACATGCCGATCAACCCCGATGCACTCGGGAACAAGGGTGAGCCGACGGAGTCGTCATGGACCTCCAAGGACGGGCTCCTGTACGCGGTCGGCGTCGGTGCCGGCCAGGACCCCATGGACCGGCGGGAGCTGGCGTTCTTCAGCGAGAACTCGATCGACTCCACGCAACGGATCCTCCCGACGATGGTGGTGACCCTGCCGAACGTCGGTGGGGCCTTCGCCACGATCGGTTCGTTCAACCCGGCGATGCTCGTGCATGGTGAGGAGCGGATAGTCCTGCACCGCGAGATCCCGGTGTCGGGAACGGTGTCGACCGTCGCCGAGATCACCGCGATCTGGGACAAGGGCAAGGGTGCGGTGGTCGAGGTGACCAGCACGTCGACCCTGGCGGGGGAGACCGACCCGCTGTTCGAGGTCGTCATGTCGGCGTTCATCCGCGGCGAGGGTGGTTTCGGTGGGGAGCGTGGTCCCTCAGGTCCTCGACACGTTCCGCCGGATCGTGAGCCCGACGCCGTGGTCTCGGCGCCGACCCGACTCGAGCAGGCGCTGGTGTACCGGCTGTCAGGCGACCGCAACCCGCTGCACTCCGACCCGTCGTTCGCCGCGCTGGCGGGGTTCGATCGGCCGATCCTGCACGGGTTGTGCACCTACGGGTTCACGGGGAGGCTGCTCCTGCACGAGCTGTGCGGCTCGGACCCCGCCCGGTTCCGATCCATGGAGGGACGGTTCTCGTCGCCGGTCATGCCGGGCGAGGAGCTGACCGTGCAGGTGTGGCGAACTGGCGACGGCGACGCCGTCTATCGGACGCTCGCGTCGGGTGACCGGGTCGTCCTCGACTCCGGCGCCGTCACCTTCGACCCGGCCTAGGCGAAGACCTGGGCTCCTCCCCGGCGTTTTGTGTGTATCTCACGTCGAATAGCGACGTGTGACGCACACAGAACGCGGAGGTCGGGGCTCTGCGGCGCAGTCAGAAGAGGGTGAGGTCGGCCTCGCGGGTGCCGCGGAGCACCTCGTAGTCGACCTCGACCCAGTCGATGCCGCGGGCCTCGGCCAGGACCTTGGCCTGCGGCTTGACCACTTGGGCGACGAACACGCCGCGCACGCCGCGCAGCGTCGGGTCCCTGTCCAACCGTTCCAGGTACCTGACCAGCTGCTCGACGCCGTCCATCTCGCCGCGGCGCTTGACCTCCACCGCAACGGCGGTGCCCTCGGCGTCGCGGCACAGCAGGTCGACCGGGCCGATGTCGGTGGGGAACTCCCTCCGGACCAGCGTGAGGTCCTCGGCGATGACGGTCGGGTCAGCGGCCAGCAGTTCCTGGAGGTGGGCCTCGACGCCGTCCTTCTGGAGGCCGGGGTCGACGCCGAGGTCGTGCGCTGTGTCGGACAGCACCTCGTGCATGTGGATGGTCAGGCTCTCGCCCTTGGGGTTGGTGACGGTCCAGTGGTCGTCGTTCTCGACGACGACGTTCGGAGCGTTCATCCAGTTGAGCGGCTTGTACGCCCCGCCGTCGGCGTGGATGGCGACGCAGCCATCGGCCTTGACCATGATCAAGCGCATCGCCTCGGGCAGGTGGGCGGTGAGCCGCCCGTCGTAGTCGACCGAGCAGCGGGCGATGACCAAGCGCACGTCGCCGACCCTACAAGACCCCAGATACGCGTTCTGACGACAAGTCACGGCAGCCCTGACGCCCAGATGTCATGAGAATCGGAGCATGACGTTCCCGTCTGGTGCCGCTCAGGTGGACTGGGACAGCCCCGGGATGCGGAGCGACAGGTCGTTGCACTCCTCGCACACTGCCTCGGGGACGACACCGACCTTCATGAGCAGGGCGAACACCTTGCATCCGAGGCAGAAGGCGAACGCCGCTTCGAGGAACGCTGCGACGGCGAGCATGGCGATGACGGCCCTCGACGCTCCGGTCGCGCCGGCGAGCCACAGCACTGATGCCGACACCGTGAACACGACGCCGATGCCCTGGGCGAAGCGCTTCGGAGGTCCGGGAACGTGCTTCTCGTGGTCGGCCAGGCGGGGTGCGACGACCTGGGTGGCGATCCGCCCGAGGGGGCTGAGGGTGGGGCCGGTCAGCACGCGGGCGATGAAGCCGTAGGTGAGGGGGATGAGCAGCCAACCCCAGCCGGTGACCGCGAAGGTGACAGCCATGACGACGACGCCGGCGGCGACGGTTCTGGCCGCCACTTCGTTGACCGGGTTCGGGAAGGAGAAGACGTTCGAGATGGTCGACGCCCCGCCGGCCCTCGCCTCCGCGGTACCTGTTCCGTTGATGTCGGTCGCTGCAGAACTCACCCCCGACACGCTACGTCGCAATTCCTGACCAGACCAGTCGGGAATCAACCCCGGTCGCATCTCGGGCGTGGCTGACCGACGATTGGTCGCTGGTGCCCAAGTCCGCTGGGGTGCCGAACGTCCGCTGCACATCTCGGGCGTGGCTGACCAACGATTGGTCGCTGGTGCCCAAGTTCGACGAGGACGCGTCAGGCGCGGGCGTGCTTGAGTGCCTTGGTGGCGCGGGCGCGGTCGCCGGCGTCGAGCAGCACCTTGCGCAACCGGATGGCGCCGGGGGTCACCTCGACGCATTCGTCCTCGGCCACGAACTCGAGAGCCTGCTCGAGCGAGAGAACGCGGGGCGGCGTCAGGCGCTCGGTGTTGTCGGACCCAGCGGCGCGCATGTTCGTCTGCTTCTTCTCGCGGCAGATGTTGACGTCCATGTCCTCACCGCGGGAGTTCTCGCCGACGACCATGCCCTCGTAGACCTCGTCGCCGGGGGCCACGAACAGCGTCGAGCGCTCCTGGATGGCGATGATCGCGTAGGCGGTCACCGGACCGCGACGATCCGCCACCACCGAGCCGCGGTCCCGGGAGCGGATCTCGCCGAACCACGGAGCCCAGCCGTCGAAGACCTGGTGGATCATGCCGGTGCCGCGGGTCTCGGTCAGGAACTCGGTGCGGAACCCGAGCAGACCCCGGGCGGGGACACGCTGCTCCATGCGGACCCAGCCGGTTCCGTGGTTGACGATGTCGGTCATCTGGCCCTTGCGCGACGCAAGGAGCTGGGTGACGGCTCCCAGGAACTCCTCGGGCACATCGACGGTGACGGCCTCGACGGGCTCGTGGAGGGTTCCGTCGATCTCGCGGGTGACCACCTGGGGCTTGCCGACGGTCAGCTCGAAGCCTTCACGTCTCATGGTCTCGACCAGGACCGCCAGCTGGAGCTCGCCACGGGCGTGGACCTCCCACGAGTCGGGTCGCTCTGTCGGCAGCACACGCAGCGAGACGTTGCCGACGAGCTCGGCGTCGAGGCGTCCCTTGAGCAGTCGGGCCGTCATCTTGTCGCCGTCGAGTCCGGCCATGGGCGACGTGTTCACGCCGATGGTCATGGCCAGGCTGGGCTCGTCGACCGTGATGACAGGTAGTGGGCGTGGATCGTCGGGATCGGCGAGGGTCTCGCCGATCGTCACGTCCTCCAGCCCCGCGACGGAGATGATCTCGCCCGGTCCGGCGCTGTCTGCCTCGACACGCTCGTTGTTCTCCGTGATGTACAGGACCGCGATCTTGGCCCGTTCGACGGAGCCGTCGGCGCGGCACCACGACACCTGCTGGCCCTTGCGGATCGTTCCGTTGATCATCCTGCACATGGCGAGGCGGCCGACGAACTGGCTCGCGTCCAGGTTGGTGACCCAGGCCTGGAGCGGATGGTCAGGGTCGTGCGTCGGCGCCGGGAGGTGGTCGACCAGCAGTTCGAAGAGCGGGGTGAGGTCCTTGTCGAGGTCGTCGGCGGAGTCGGGCTTGGTGGTCGACGCCCGTCCGGCGCGGGCGTTGCAATAGACGATCGGGAAGTCGAGCTGGTGGACGTCCGCGTCGAGGTCGAGGAACAGCTCCTCGACCTCGCTGACGACCTCGTCGATGCGGGCATCCGCTCGGTCGACCTTGTTGACCGCCAGGATCACCGGCAGGTCGAGAGTCAGCGCCTTGCGCAGCACGAAGCGGGTCTGCGGTAGAGGTCCCTCTGACGCGTCGACAAGCAGGACTACGCCGTCGACCATGGTCAGCGCCCGTTCGACCTCACCGCCGAAGTCGGCGTGTCCAGGGGTGTCGACGATGTTGATCTTGACCTCGTCGCGGCCCTCGCCGGTCCAGCGGACAGCGGTGTTCTTGGCCAGGATCGTGATGCCCTTCTCGCGCTCCAGGTCCATCGAGTCCATCACCCGCTCGACGGTCTCGGCGCCCTCACGGAAAGCGCCGGACTGCTGGAGCATGGCGTCGACCAGGGTGGTCTTGCCGTGGTCGACGTGGGCGATGATCGCCACGTTCCTGATCCCCGGGACGGGGATCGGGTGGGAGGCCGGGACGGGCGCGGGAGAGGAGGTCATGGCACTTTCCGGATTCGGGGGCCCACCAGTCTGGCCGAAACCTGATGGGCCGCCCGAACCGGCGGGCCATCGAGGTTCAGCCGGCCAGACGAGTCTGTCGCACGGTGGCCAGCAGCTTGCCGTCGGGCATCCAGATCCATCCGTCCTCGACAGCGAAGCCGTCGTGGGCGTGGAAGGCGTGCATCCGCGCGGTCAGGTACCCCTCCTCGCCGAGGTCCCAGGTGCCCGTGGCGCTGTGGACCTGGATCGAGTACTCGATCGTCACGGCCCTGGTCGGTCCAGCCGATCTGGTGAACACCGCCGGTGGGAAGTAGTCGCCGAACATCGTCAGCCACGCCGTGTCGAAGGAACCGTCGTGGAGCGGCCGGCACCACGCGATCCACTCGGCGCGCTCGGTCTGGGTGAACGCGAGGGTGGACGGGTCGAGGTGGGTCTCGACGTTGTTCAGATGCGCCCGCCCCGGCCACTCAAGCCGGACGGTGCCGTCTGGTCGTTCCGGAGGGGTCGGAGCGTCGCTGAACTCCGCTCCCTCCCACGGCGTCGAGTGGTGGAGCCGGGCGACGGTGGTCGTCCGATCGTCCTGGGTGGCGACCACGTGGGTGGTCAGAAGGGCTCGACCGCGGCGGACTACCTCGACGTCGAGTCGGAGGTCTCCGATCGAGTTGCCGCGGGAGTAGCCGAACGTCGCGGAGCGGATCGTCGTGGCCGGGTCGACGCCCAGCTCGGTGACCACCCGTTCGGCAGCGGTGACGGCGAGTGCGGCGACGACCCCGCCGTGGGCGCCCTGCAGCGAGGTCCAGTCCTCGTCGATCGTCGCCGTGAACGAGGTTGGGGAGATCTGCTCCAAGTTGATGGTGTCGTCCCAGTTCACGGCGGACCCTCTGAGATCAGCGGCGATCGAGGCGCCGGCGGATCACCTCGCGACGTCGACGGAGCTCCTTGTAGGTGACGTGCTCCGTCGAGTCGTCGACGATGCCGAAGCTGGCCCGGATGGCAGCCTCATCCACGGCGAAGCTGTCTGCGTCCACCCCGAGCTCCGCAGCGAACCGTTCGCCGTGGGTCGTGGCGATGCCCGTCGACAGCGAAGACACCTCGGCGACCAGGTCGAGGTCCGGCGCCAGGACTGCGATCGCCCCGTCGAGGAACACGAGGTTCTTGACGTAGAGCATCAGGATCTTGGGTAGGCGGGCACCCATGCCCATTAGCGCCTTGATGATCCGTTGGATCTCGCCGACGAGCTGCTCCTGGGACAGCGTCGTCGGGTCGACGGGTGCCTTGTCGAGGCCGAGCTCCCGGATCACCTCGTCGATGTCGGTGTCTGCGGGCAGCGCACCGAGGTCCCTGAAAGCCGCGACCTGGCCCGGGATGTCGCCCATGGCGCCGTACATCATCATCCGCAGGAACGCGGAGCGCTGGAGCGGCGTCATGCGAGCCGTGATGCCGAAGTCCAGCAGGGCGATGCGCCCGTCGGGGGTGACGAACAGGTTCCCGGCGTGCAGGTCTCCGTGGAAGATCCCGTGCACGATGCAACCCTCGGTGAAGCCCTTCATCCCGATCCGGATGATCTCGTGGGTGTCGATGCCGGCCTCGTGCATCGACTCGAGATCCTCGAAAGCGAAGCCGCTCAGACGCTCCATCACCAGCACACGTCGTGTGACGAGCTCGGGGTGGGGGCGGGCGATCACCCAGCCACGCTGGTCGAGCTTCGCGAAGACCTCGGCGACGTCGAGCATGTTCTCGGCCTCGAGCCGGAAGTCGAGCTCTTCGAGGATGGTCTCTGCGAACAACTCGACCAACGCCGGCGGGTTGGCGAGGGCGGCGACGGGGATCCGGCCGACGAGGAACGGCGCCAGCCACGACATGACCTTGAGGTCGGACTGGACCTGTTGGCGGATGGTCGGACGCTGGACCTTCACCACGACGTCCTCGCCGGTCGCCAGGCGGGCGACGTGGACCTGGGCGATCGACGCGGCGGCGAGTGGTTCGGGGTCGAACGATGAGAACACCGCTTCGAGCGTGCGGCCGAGGTCCTCCTCGACCACCCGGCGGACCACGTCGAAAGGTTCGGCCCGGACCTGGTCGCGGCACTTGCGGAACTCCTCGACGAGCTCGCTGGGGAAGAGGCCCTCCCCGCTGGAGATGATCTGGCCGAGCTTGATGTAGGTCGGCCCGAGGTGCTCCGCCGCGATCCGGAGGCGGCGTGACAGGCCGGCGCGGGACGGTCCGCTGCCGTGACGGCGGTCCTTGACCGCCCACGCGGCAACGGCGGTACCGAGTCTGGCCGTGACGCTGGCCAGGCGGGCCGGGGGTGGAACGCGACGTCGACCGGTCAGGATGGGCACCTGCCGGCGAATCGTCATCCGCATGACAGGTAGGCCGCTGCTCCACTCGAGCGCGTCGGGGTCGATCACCCACGGTCCGTGGTCGGTGAACGTATACCGCTCGACGTCGATCGCCGGTGCGAGATCGGTCACCCGGGATCACCTCCGGTGTTCGATGTGCCCGCCAAGGCGGTCAGGGTCGCGTCCGCCAGATCCGGTCGACAGATCAGCAGGTCGGGGAGGTAGGGATCGGGCTGGTTGTAGCGCAGTGGTGAGCCATCGATTCGGCTGGTGTGCATGCCGACGGCGGCCGCGACGGCGACCGGGGCACAGCTGTCCCACTCGTACTGACCGCCGGCGTGCGGGTAGATCTCGCCGTCTCCTCGAACGACGGCCATCGCCTTCGCTCCGGCCGAGCCCATCGGCACGAGCGTCGCTCCGAGGGCCTCTGCGACAGCGCGTGCCTGGGCGGGTGGACGGGTCCTGCTCACAAGGACACGGGGTGGGTCGATCGCCGGCGGCATCGTCGGTGGATCGTCGGTGGAGACGACGACTCCGAGGCCTGGCAGGGCGACGGCACCCGCCGTCGGCCGGTGGTCTTCCACGAGCGCCACGTGGACTGCCCAGTCGCTCCGCTCCTCGCCGTACTCCCTGGTGCCGTCAAGGGGGTCGATGATCCAGACCCGGTCTGCGTCGAGTCGTCGGAGATCCGCTCTCTCGGACTGCGTCGCCTCCTCGCTGAGCACTGCGTCGCCGGGCCGTTCGGTAGCCAGTCTCGCGAGCATCATCTCGTGGGCCGACGAATCGCCCCGGACGCCGAGCTCCGATCCGGTCACTCCCGCGGCTGCGGATCGCAAGCGGAGCTCGATCAGCAGCGCACCGGCGTCCTGCGCAAGGTCGCGGGCGAGTCGGTGATCATCAGCCGTGGCCATCGCGGCGCACCCTACTGGCTGACGTGGACCGGTCGGCCCTGTCTGCCTGCTGCGCATCGGAAGTGGTCGAGCCGGAATCCTGACTTGATGAGTCGGGATTCTGGGGGACATCCTTGGAGCCATCGTGAGCACGACCTACGAGCTGACCAACCTCCAGGCCCTCGAAGCCGAGTCCATCCACATCTTCCGCGAGGTCGCGGCCGAGTTCGAGCGCCCGGTCCTGTTGTTCAGCGGTGGCAAGGACTCCATCGTGATGCTGCGTCTGGCCGAGAAGGCGTTCTGGCCCGCCAGGATTCCGTTCCCGGTGATGCACGTCGACACAGGCCACAACTTCGATGAGGTCTACGAGTTCCGGGATCGACGGGTCGCGGAGCTGGGAGTGCGCCTGCTGGTCGCGTCCGTGCAGGAGTCGATCGACTCGGGTCGGGTCATCGAGGAGACCGGACCCCGTGCCAGCCGCAACCAGCTCCAGACGACGACGTTGCTCGATGCGATCGAGCGGAACGGCTTCGATGCTGCGTTCGGCGGTGCTCGACGTGACGAGGAGCGGGCCCGGGCCAAGGAGAGGGTGTTCTCCTTCCGGGACGAGTTCGGACAGTGGGATCCGAAGAACCAGCGTCCGGAGCTGTGGGCGCTCTACAACGGTCGGCATCGACGTGGAGAGCACTTCCGCGTGTTCCCGATCAGCAACTGGACCGAGCTCGACATCTGGCAGTACATCGCCGACGAGGGCATCGAGGTTCCGTCGATCTACTTCGCACACGAACGGGAGGTGTTCCAGCGCGACGGCATGTGGCTCGCGGTCACGCCTTTCGTCACCCTGATGGACGGCGAGGTCCCGGAGAGGAGGATGGTCCGCTACCGCACGGTCGGTGACGCCTCCTGCACCGGTGCCGTCGAGTCCGCCGCTTCCGACGTGGGCGCTGTGATCGCCGAGGTCTCTGCCACTCGCATCACGGAACGTGGTGCGACCAGGGCCGACGACCGCGCCACAGAGGCTGCGATGGAGGACCGAAAGCGCGAGGGGTACTTCTGATGGCGATCAGACCCGTGGGTTCCGAGAGCCGAGGTCCGACCCGTGTGACCGAGGACCGAAAGCGCGAGGGGTACTTCTGATGGAACTGCTCCGCTTCGCCACCGCCGGATCCGTCGACGACGGCAAGTCGACGTTGATCGGTCGCCTGCTCTACGACGCCAAGTCGATCTTCGAGGACCAGCTCGACGCCGTCGCTGACGCGTCCGAGAGGATGGGCTTGGACGCCCCGAACCTGGCGCTCCTGACCGACGGCCTTCGGGCAGAACGCGAGCAGGGGATCACCATCGACGTGGCCTACCGCTACTTCGCGACCCCCAAGCGGAAGTTCATCATCGCCGACACCCCGGGTCACATCCAGTACACGCGCAACATGGTGACTGGAGCGTCCACAGCGGACCTCGCGGTTGTGCTCGTCGATGCCCGCAAGGGCCTCCTCGAGCAGTCACGACGGCACGCCTTCATCGCGTCGCTGCTGCGCATCCCGCACCTGGTGGTCGCCGTCAACAAGATGGATCTCGTCGACCACAGCGAGGAGCGCTTCGACGAGATCGTCGCCGAGTTCCGTCAGTTCGCGATGAAGCTGGACGTCGCTGATCTCACGTTCATCCCCATCTCGGCCCTGAACGGCGACAACGTGGTGCAACGCTCCCTCAACATGGGCTGGTACGAGGGCTCCTCGCTGCTGCACCACCTCGAGACGGTGCACATCGCGTCGGACCGGAATCTCATCGATGCCCGCTTCCCGGTGCAGTACGTGATCCGCCCGCACTCCGACGAGCACCACGACTACAGGGGCTATGCCGGGCGCGTCGCCGGCGGAGTGTTCAAGCCCGGCGACGAGGTGGTCGTCCTCCCGTCGGGACTGCCGTCGACGATCTCGGCGATAGAGACGTTCGACGGGTCCGTCGCAGAGGCGTTCCCGCCGATGTCGGTGACGATCCGCCTGGATGACGACATCGACGTCTCGCGGGGCGACATGATCTGTCGAGCCAACAACCGTCCGACAGTGGGCCAGGACCTCGACGCGATGGTGTGCTGGATGTCGGAGGCGCCGCCGCTCACACCGGGCACCAGGCTGGCGATCAAGCACACGACTCGAACGGCACGCGTGATGGTGAAGGAAATCCACTACCGCCTCGACATCAACACCCTCCACCGTGCCGAGGGCGTCGGCAGCCTGTCGCTCAACGAGATCGGCCGCGTCACGATGCGGGTGACCCAGCCGTTGTTCATCGATGAGTACCGCCGCAACCGTGAGACCGGGTCGTTCATCCTCGTCGACGAGGCCACGAACAACACCGTCGGCGCCGGCATGGTCCTGGCCGGCTCCTGAACGGATCGGGGGCTGGGTCGTGGTCGGTGATGTCAGTCCTGGCGTGGTCTGGCACCACGGGTCGGTCTCGTGGACGGAGCGATCGGTGATCACCGGTGGAGGTGGTGCAGTCGTGTGGTTCACGGGTCTGTCGGGTTCCGGCAAGTCGACCGTTGCCGCCGAGGTCGAGCGATCCCTCGTCGCGTCGGGTCGGGCGGCCTATCTCCTCGACGGTGACAACCTCCGCCATGGGCTCAACGGGGACCTCGGCTTCTCGGCCGCCGATCGGGCCGAGAACGTCCGGCGGGTCGGTGAGGTGGCAGCCCTCTTCGCCGACGCCGGATTGGTCGCACTGGTCCCGTTGGTGTCGCCGTACAGGGTCGACCGCGACCTGGTCCGTGCACGAGTGTGCGACGCCGGACTGGACTTCCTCGAGGTCCACGTCGACACGCCCCTCGAGATCTGCGAGGCACGTGACCCGAAGGGCCTCTACGCCCGGGCCCGCGCCGGTGAGCTTGCCGGGATGACCGGCATCGACGATCCCTACGAGGCGCCGCGACGGCCGGACCTGGTGCTGCGGCCGGTCGATGGCGACCCCTCTGCTCAGGCGGCGTTGGTGGTCGCCGCCCTGGACCGCTAGGGGCGACTAGGCCGGACGGGGTTCGGCCGAGCGGGAGCGGTTGCGGACGACCGGGGTGGTGTCGACGTCGCCGTGCGGTTCGCCCGCCAGCGGGTAGCACTCGGAGTGGAAGTGCTCGACCCGGTCCCACACGCCATCGATGTAGACGTTGCAGATCACCTGGCGGTGACGGACCTTGGCCTGGAACTTGACGCGCTCACCGCAGTGGGCGCATTCGACGGTGCTGCCGGGCTCGACATCACGGAGGACGGCCCGACTGCGACGCGGTGCTGGACGCGTCGCCGGCGGTGCCGGGTGTGTGGTGGTGGTTGCTGCCATGTCGGAGGTATCGGGCACCCGGAAAGGGCGCCTGAGCCATCGTCCGACATAGGTTCGTACGACCCATGCGGAGGATCAGGATGGGCCGCGGGGCCCATGGACCGTCGCCGCCCGATGGGGGAGGATCCACCCTCATCGGGCGTGCCGTTCTGGCCGCCTCCTCGACCTCAGTTCTTCGCTCGCACCGGTCGGGCCGTCCTGCCGAGCGCGACCGCGTCGCGCACCAGATCACGGACGCTTCCCTCCTCGGCGCCGGCATCGATCAGGTCCTGGATCCGGCTCTCCATCTCTTCGGCGACGGATTCGTCGAACACGACGGCGTCATCCCGCGTGGTCACCGACGTGACGAGCATGAGGCAGATCGCGGCGACCGCCGTGAGGAGTCCGAACGTGATCGCGAGTCCGTTGTCGTCCGCTATCGACGCGACGATCATCCCGGTGATCCCGATGACGAAGACGGCCAGGACCAACCTGCGAACGATCCTCGGGTCCACGACGACTACCTGGTGAGCGGCTTGTACTTGATGCGGTGCGGCTGGGCGGCATCAGCGCCGAGCTCCTTGCGACGGAGGTCCTCGTACTCGGTGAAGTTGCCCTCGAACCACCGCACCTGTGAGTCCCCCTCGAACGCGAGGATGTGAGTGGCGATCCGGTCGAGGAACCACCTGTCGTGCGAGATGACCACGGCGCACCCCGGGAAGGCGTCCAGCGCCTCCTCGAGCGCCCGGAGCGTGTCCACGTCGAGGTCGTTCGTCGGCTCGTCCAGCAGCAGCACGTTGCCTCCCGTTCGCAGCAGCTTCGCGAGGTGCACGCGGTTGCGCTCACCGCCCGAGAGCTTGCCGACGGGCTTCTGCTGGTCGGAACCCTTGAAGTTGAAGCTGGCGCAGTACGCCCGCCCGTTCACCTCGCGGTTGCCGACGACCAGGACGTCCTGGCCGTCGGTGACCTCCTCGTAGACGGTCCGGTCGTCGTCGAGGCTGTCGCGGGACTGGTCCACGTAGGCGAGGTCCACGGTCGATCCGATGGTGAGGGTGCCGGCGTCGGGGCGCATCTCGACGTCCTCGCCACCTACTGCCGCGTGGACGATCATCCGGAACAGCGTGGTCTTGCCGGCACCGTTCGGCCCGATCACCCCGACGATGCCGGCGGGGGGGAGGGAGAAGGTCAGGTCCTCGATGAGGAGCCGGTCCCCGAAGCCCTTCCGGAGGGTGTCGGCGACGATGACCTGATCGCCGAGTCGCGGGCCGGGCGGGATCGCGATCTCGAGGCGTGACGCCGTGTCACGCGCTTCCTCGGCCTCGCGTTGGAGCTCCTCGTAGGCCGACAGTCGGGCCTTCGACTTCGCATGACGGGCCTTCGGCGCCATCCGTACCCATTCGAGCTCACGTTCGAGGGTCCGACGACGGGCTTCGTCGCGCTTCTCCTGCTGTCCGAGCCGCTCCTGCTTCTGCTCGAGCCAGCCGGAGTAGTTGCCCTCGAAGGGATGTCCCTTGCCGTGGTCGAGCTCGAGGATCCAACGGGCCACGTTGTCGAGGAAGTAGCGGTCGTGGGTGATCGCCACCACTGTGCCCCCGTAGTCCTGGAGGAAGCGCTCGAGCCAGGCCACCGACTCGGCGTCCAGGTGGTTGGTGGGCTCGTCGAGAAGGAGGAGGTCGGGCTTCGACAGCAACAGGCGGCACAGCGCCACGCGGCGACGCTCACCACCCGACAGCGCCGTGACGTCAGCGTCGCCGGGCGGTAGGCGCAACGCGTCCATGGCGATGTCGATCGTCCGCTGGAGGTCCCAACCTCCGGCGGCTTCGATCCTCGCCTCGATCTCGACCTGCTGGTTGCCGAGCTTCTCGTAGTCCGCGTCGGGATCGCTCCACTTGGCCATCAGCTCCTCGTAGGAGGTGAGCAGGTCGGCGACATCCGCGACGCCGTCCATGACGTTGCCGGTCACGTCCTTGTCCGGATCCAGATGAGGTTCCTGCTCGAGGAGCCCGACGGTGAACCCCGGGGTGAGGCGGGCCTCGCCCGTGTGGTCGTCGTCGAGCCCCGCCATGATCCGCAGTAACGACGACTTGCCGGAACCGTTGGCTCCGATCACGCCTATCTTGGCGCCTGGATAGAACGACAGCGAGATGTCCTTGAGGACGTCGCGATCCGGCGGCACGTACTTGCCGACGCGGTGCATCGTGAAGATGAACTGGGCACCCATGGAGCCGGATCGTACCGGTGGCAGGTCACGCCTCCGAACGCGATCCGGTCCGGACGCGACGACACGGCCCGACGGATCGGGCCGTGTCGTCCTCGCGGATGGTTCCCGTTCAGCGCCTGGCTGGTGCCTTCTTGGCAGGCGCCTTCTTCTTGGCGGGGGCCTTCTTGGCTGGTGCCTTCTTGGCTGGTGCCTTCTTCT
>CAZNQK010000057.1:0-19545 GCA_964575165.1 uncultured Aquihabitans sp.
GACGCCGCTACCAGGTAGCAGGCGATCCGGGTTCCCACGCTCAGGGACCTCGCCCGTCCGGACTCGAGCCACAACGCCATCGCGGCACCGACGGCGAAGGTGTCGAGGTGGTTCGGGAGCCAGGTCAGCAGCGCGCCGCGTGTGTCGACGGCCCCCGGGGTCCCCAGCACGTAGCGGTCGGTGACGGCCACGACGCCGACGCGCCACGCCAGGGCGACCAGCACCCAACCCACGAGACCGACGACGAGCAGCCGGGTCCGTCGCCGCGCGTCGCAAGTCCCTCTGCGATCGCACCAGGCCCGGCACGCCCAGAACCACAACGGCACGAAGGCGTAGAAGCTCAGCTCTGTTGCGAGGCTCCAGGACTGGGTGATCGGACCGATGGCCCACTCGGGCCGGAACGGGTGCACCAGCAGGAAATCGGCGACGATCTGCGGCCACGACGGCCGCGCCGCCGTCGCAGTGAGAAGCACGACGCCGAGGATCGCCCAGTACAACGGGTAGATGCGCGACAGCCGCCGGCGCGCGTAGGTGCCCAACGGTCCCTGTGGCGCGCCGAGCAGGAACCTCCGGATGAACGGTCGGGTGACGAGGAGTCCCGACAGCACGAAGAAGATGCTGACGCCCACGTCGAGGCGCGGCAGGAGGTGCCGAAGCGGCGATGACCACCTCTGGGGGTTGACCACGCCCGTCGCGAACGCGACGTGGGTGACCAGCACGCCGAGCGCGGCGAGGACACGCACGACGTCGAGGCCGAACGCCCGGGGAGCGCCTCCTCGGGCGTCGGCATGGCTCGTCACGGCGGTCATGCTCGCATAACGTCGCCCCCGACCATGGAGACCGCGCCGACACCGTCGACACCGTCGACCCCAGGGGCGTCACCATTGACCCCGAGCCGGTTCCGCCGGCCTCCGATCGGCGCGGTCCTGCTGGTCCTCGTCGCCTACGTCCCGCTGCTCGTCACCAAGCCGGGCCGCATCGGCGCCGACACCAAGACCTACCTGTACTTGGACCCGGGCCGTCTGCTCTCACGGGCGGTGTCGATGTGGGACCCGAACATCGGCCTCGGCACCATCACCCACCAGAACATCGGCTACCTCTGGCCGATGGGGCCGTACTACTGGCTGATGGAGACGCTGGGCGTACCGGACTGGGTCGCCCAACGCCTGTGGCTCGGCACCATCATCTGCGCTGCCGGCCTCGGAGTGCGGTTCCTGATGAGGGAGCTGCGCTGGCAGTCCGCCGGGGTGACCGTCGCGTCGTTCGCCTACGCCCTCAGCCCGTACCTGCTCGACTACGGCGCCCGGATCTCTGTGATCCTGCTCCCGTTCGCCGGGCTCCCGTGGCTCGTCGGCCTGGCCGCACGGTCGATACGCACCGGCGGCTGGCGTGCCCCGGCCCTGTTCGCGTTGGTGACCCTGACGGTGGGCGGGGTCAACGCCACCTCGCTCCTGCTGGTCATGGTGGCACCGGTGCTGTGGATGGCCCACGCCACCTTCGTCGCCAAGGAGTCCACGCTGCGGCGGACCCTCGCTGCGGGCCTGCGCATCAGCATCCTGACCCTGATCACGAGCTTCTGGTGGATCGCGGGTCTTGCGGTGCAGGGTGCTTTCGGCATCCCGATCCTGCGCTACACCGAGACCTACTACGTCGTCGCCAACGCCGCTCTGGCTCCCGAACTGCTCCGGGGTCTCGGCTACTGGTACTTCTACGGACGCGACGCCCTCGGACCGTGGATCCGCCCGGCGGTCACGATGGTGCAGACGCTGCCGTTCCTGGCGCTCAGCTACCTCCTGCCGCTGCTGGCGTTCTGCGGCGGCCTGCTGAGCAGGTTCCGTCACCGGGGCTACTTCGCGCTGCTCGTGGCCACCGGACTGGTCATGGGGGTCGGATCGCACCCCTGGACACGACCCTCTCCGGCCGGGGCGGTGTTCAAGCTCTGGACGACGACCGACTCCGGCCTCGCGTTCCGCTCCACTCCCAGGGCCGTCCCCCTGATCGCCCTGGGCCTGGCGGTCATGCTCGGCGCGGGCGCCGCCGCCGTCGGGAGCTGGCGACCGGCCCTACGGGTCCCCGTCGCAGGTGCACTCCTGGCCCTGATCTGCCTGAACCAGATCGCTCTGTTCCGGGGTCAGATGGTCGACGCGAACCTCGACAGGCCCTCCGAGGTCCCCGAGTACTGGCAAGAGGCTGCCCACTACCTCGACGAAGGCGACGCTCGAACCAGGGTGGCCGAGATCCCGGGTGTCGACTTCGCCAGCTACCGGTGGGGCAACACCGTCGATCCGATCACCCCAGGGTTGATGGACCGCGACTACGTCGCCCGGGAGCTCATCCCGTACGGCACCCCGGCCTCTGCGAACTTCGTCAACGACTGGGACCTGCCGTTCCAGGACGGGACGGTCGACCCGGCGTCGATCGCCCCGATCGCCCGCCTGCTCGGCGTCGGCCAGATCGTGCACCGCGCCGACCTCCAGTACGAACGGTTCCGGACACCGCGTCCGCGGTGGTTGGACGCCCTGCTGCGTTCGGCGCCCGGGCTCGGCGAGCCGACTACGTTCGGTCCGGCGACGCCGAACGACCCGAACCCACGGCTGCCTCTCGACGACGCCATCGAGTACGGCCTGCCGGCGACGGATGAGGACCCGTCTCCGGTGTCGGTGTTCCCGGTCGAGGACCCCCGCCCGATGTTGCGGACGGTCCAGGCCTCGTCGCCGGTGCTGATGGCCGGCAACGCCGCAGGGATCATCGGACTTGCCTCGTCGGGGGGACTCCAGGTCGACAGGCCGCTGTTCTACTCGGCGACGTTCAGCAGCGACGGTGCTCCCGGGACGGATCAGATGCGCTCGATCGCCGCCGAGGCGGGTTCGTCGTTGGTCGTCACCGACACCAACCGCCGTCAGGCCCGACGATGGGGCTCCGTCCGTGAGAACGACGGCTACACCGAGATGGCAGGCGAGACACCCTTGGCGGACGACCCCGCTGACAACCGTCTCGACGAGTTCCCGGGTGCCGGCGACGACGCGTACACGGTGACCGAACAGGTCGGCCCCGCTGTCGCCCGGGCGACGTCGTACGGCAACCCGGTGAGCTACACGCCGAGCGGACGGGCGGCGCTGGCAATCGACGGGAACACCTCCACGGCGTGGCAGGTAGGGGCCTTCGAGAGCGTCGACGGCGAGTTCCTGCAGATCGGCTACGAGGAGCCCGTCACCACCGATCGCCTCACGCTGTTGCAGTCCCAGAAGAACGCCAACCGGTGGATCACCGGGGTCGATCTGTCCTTCGACGGAAGCGACCCGATCCACGTCGAGCTCACCGATGCATCCAGGAAGCCGCCGGGTCAGGAGGTCACCTTCCCGGAGCGCCGGTTCGACCGGCTCCGCGTCACCATCACCGACACCAACCTCGGCGAGCTCCCCCGGTGGACCGGAGTGTCCGACGTCGGCCTGGCCGAGGTCACCGTCCCCGGCGTTGCGCCGACGATCGAGGTGGTCCGTCCGCCCGTCGACCTGCTCGACGCGCTGGGCGCCTCCTCGAAGGAGCGACCGCTGAGCTACGTCTTCCAGCGCCGCTCGGCGAACCCTGCCGAGGTGGTGACCGAGGACGAGGAGCGTGCGATGCGCCGCTGGGTCGAGACACCGGTCTCCCGCATGTTCCTGCCGTTCGGCAAGGGGAGGATCTCAGGTCGCATCCCCGACCAGCATGTCGACCTGCTCATAGGCGCCAGATCGGCGGCCGAAGGAGGACTCACCGCTTCCTCGGGTGGGACGCTGCCGAGTGATCTGCGCTCCCGGGCATCGGTGGCGGTCGACGGTGACGACTCGACCGCGTGGCAGACACCCGTCAACGGATCGGTCGGCGACTGGATCGAGGTGACCTATCCCGGACCCGTCACGGTCGACAGCCTCCCGATGACGTTCGTGACCGATGGCCGCCACTCCGTGCCTTCGAAGATGACCCTCGATGTCGACGGAGCCGACACGGCCACCCTCGACCTGACCGGCCTCGGACTCGACACACACGCCGGGCGGTACGGGTTCGTCGACCGCTCCGGCGAGCGCGGTGCCACCACCTCGGTGACGGTTCCGACCGGAGGACCGGTCACCGGCACGACCTTCCGGTTCCGGATCGACGCCGTGCAGGAGGTGCGATCCCTCGACTGGTTCACGGCCACACCGACCGTCGTCCCCGTCGGCATCGCCGAACTCGGTCTGCCCACCCAGGCCCAGCCTCCTGCCGACTCACCGATCCCAGGCGTCTGTCGAACCGACCTGTTGACCGTCGGCGACTCCCCTGTCGGGCTTCGATTGGTCGGGACCGTCGGCGATGCGCTGTCGAGGATCCCGATGGCCCTCGAGAAGTGCTCGGAGCACTCCACAACCGGCCCGGGCATCCGAATCGCCGACGGTCGAACGCTTCTGACCACCGCCGAGGGCCGCGCCGCCGGCATCGACGTCGACCTCCTCGTGCTCGCCTCGGATGCCGGCGGCACGGTGGACTCCGCAGCGCTCGACACGGTCGCCCATCAGCCGGGGCCGGGCCCGGAACCGCCGGAGACCACCACCGATCGTCCCGGTCGGACCAGGTACGAGGCGTCGGTCACCGGAGCCACCGATCCGTACTGGGTGGTTCTGGGACAGAGCGCCTCTCCCGGCTGGACCGCGACGGCGAAGGGCGACAAGGGCACCGACGACCTCGGCACGTCGACGCTCGTGAACGGGTACGCCAACGGCTGGCAGGTAGACCCGGCGACGGTCGGCTCGGATGCCACGATCACCATGACGTTCGCTCCGCAGCGCATGGTGTGGATCGCCATATGGGCCTCTCTCGTCGGGGTGGCCGTCTGCCTCCTCCTCGCCATTCGTCCCATCCGCCGCGGTGCGGCCGAACCGCTGCCCGACGACGTCGTCGGTGATGCCGAGGTGTCGTGCGTCGGGCCGTTCGCCTCCGACGGACCCCCGCTCCCGCGGGGTCGGGCGCTTGGTGTGGCAGCGGCGGTCGGCGTGGTCGCGGCGGTGTTCCTCGGTCTTCCCGTCGGGATGGCCGCGTTCGTCGTGACGACCCTGGCGCTGGCGGTGCCGCGTGGCCAGGTGATCCTGAGGGCCGTGTGCCTCGGGGCGTTCGCCCTGGCCGCCGCCTACATCGTGGCCCGGCAGGCCCGAGCGGACTTCGCCGTCGACTTCGAGTGGATGAACCCCTTCGAGGTCACCCACGCCTGGGGTCTGCTCGCCGCCGGCCTCCTGGCGATCGACCCGCTCGTCGAGGCCCTGCGCCGCCGCAGCCACTGACTGGCCCTCCCATCCGTCGGGTACCACCGCCAAAGCTGGATGGACGACGGGTACGGAGAGGGTCAGTCGAGCGGGTCGCTGCACACGGCGAACAGCACCAGGGTTGTGTCGTCGATCTCGTCGGTGAGGAAGAACTCCTCGTCGGTGATGCCCGATGCACCGCCGACCTGCTCTGTGTTCGTGAAGCGGTAGGCGACCCGCCGACCGGTGGCGTGCAACCAGACGAAGGCCGATCTCGGCAGCTTGTGGCGCAGGCCGAGAGGATCGAGCTTCAGCAGCTTGGTGGCCATCTCGCGGCGCTTGTCGAAGTCCGCCTTGACCCGAGGGGTGGCGTCGAGGCCGTGGACTTCGACCGTGCCGAAGTGACGGCCGAGCATCGCGCGCAGCTCCTCGGCCCGGAACAGGTACACGTGGTATGGGTTCTCGAAGTCGGCCGGCTCGTTGGGCGTGATGAAGAACGCCGAACCGTCCGGGGCCAGGACCCGGGCCACCTCGGAGACGTGGTGCTCGGGTTCGGCGAAGTGCTCGATCAGGTGCGACGAGCACACGTCGTCGAACGTGTCGCCCTTCAACGCCAACAGCGATCCGTCCGAGCAGATCGCCCTCAGGCCCTCTCGACCGTGGACGCGCAGCGCTGTCGCTGCGGTCTCGGGGTCGTAGTCGACGCCGAGGAGCTCGCGGTCGTCTCCGGCGAATCCGACGGACTCGTCGCCGAGCCCGCAGCCGACGTCGAGGAACCGTCCTGAGCCCATGCGCTCGCGCACCTCGCGATAGCCCGCCGTGTGCAGCGCTAGCAGCGAGTCGGGGGTCTGGCCCTGCATGGGGCGCTCACCGGTGAGCTTCACGGACGCTCCTGTACTTGGGGGAGGCGGAGGGAGTATTCGGCGTGCCCCGGCCGACGAGGAGGGTTCCCAGGTCGCCGGAGGGGAACCCGTAGCATACGGGTCCCCATGCAGCACCCCGTGGACAGGGCCGGCCCGACGGACCCCGAGAGCACCCCGAGCCCGGCTTCGACCGCGGCGGTCGATGCCATCGCCGAGATGGCCGCCGGCGCTGGGATCCGGCGGGTGCACGTGTTCGGCTGGAGGGACCTCGACGACGACGAGGCCGGAGGATCAGAGGTCCACGCCGACAGCATCGAGTCGATCTGGGCGCAGGCCGGCCTCGAGGTCACCCACAGGACGTCGTTCTCGCGCGGTCGACCGCACGACGCCACCCGCCACGGGTACCGCGTGAGCCGTCGCGGCAACCGCTACGTCGTGTTCCCGAGGGCCGCGGTCGCCGAGATCACCGGTCGTCTCGGCCCCGCCGACGCCGTGATCGAGATCTGGAACGGCGTCCCGTTCCTGTCACCCCTCTGGTGGCACGGTCCGACCGCCATCTGGCTCCACCACGTCCACGGCCCCATGTGGCAGCAGAGCCTCCCAGGTGCAGTGGCCCCGCTGGGCAACGTCCTGGAGGAGCGGCTCGCTCCCCCGTTCTACCGCCGGGTGCCGATCGTCACGTTGTCGAGATCCTCGCACCGCGAGCTCGTCGACGAGATGGGCTTCGACGCGTCCCACGTGACGGTCATCCCACCCGGGATCGACCCGTTCTTCTCCCCCGCCGACCCCGCCGACGTCACAGCCGGTCGGTCCCCCACACCCCTGGCCGTGGCCGTCGGCCGCCTGACGCCTGTCAAGGACTTCTGTCGCACGATCCGGGTCATCGCCGCCGCTCGCGAGAACGTTCCCGGCCTGGAGCTCGTGATCGTCGGTGAGGGCTACGAGCGTGGGGCCGTCGAAGCCCAGATCAGGGCAGTGGGCGGCAACGACTGGGTCCACCTGCCGGGACGGATCACCGACGGCGAGCTGCTCGATCTGTACCGACGGGCTTGGATCGCCGTGTCGTGTTCGACCAGAGAGGGTTGGGGGATGACCCTCACCGAGGCCGCGGCGTGCGGGACCCCGGCTGTGGCGACCGACATCGCCGGGCACGCGGATGCCATCGACGCCGGCCGCAGCGGCCTGCTGGGCTCGACCGACGACGAGCTCGTCGCGGCCACCACCCGGGTCCTGACCGACCGGACCGAGCTCGAACGACTCGGGCGCGGTGCGCTCGCACGTGCAGGTGAGCTGACGTGGGAGGCCTGCGCATTGGCCAACTTCAGCGTCCTCGCTGATGATGCGGTCGCCCTGCGCGGCGTCGGTGGGCTACGCCGGCGGATGCCGAAGCATCCCAAGGGCGAGCGGATCGGACGAGCGTCGGTGGTTCGGGATTGACAGAAGCCGTCGGCGACTTCGTCCTGGGCGTCGACCTCGACGGCGTGTGCGCCGACCATCTGGGCGCGTTCGCAGTCGTCGTCGCCGAGCATCGAGGCATCGACGTCCGGGATCTGCCTCGAGAGGTCAGCTGGGACTTCCGAGAGTGGGATCTCGACCGTGACGAGTTCCTCGCGATGCACCAGTTCGGGGTCCTGGACCGTCGGATGTTCCGCGAGATGCCGCCGATGCCCGGTGCGGCTGACGCTCTGTGGCGACTGTCCGATGCGGGAGTGTGGATCCGGATCATCACCCACCGGCTCGTCACGAACTGGGGTCACGCCCTCATCGTCTCCGACACGGTCGACTGGCTGGATGCCCAGCGCATCCCGTACCGGGACCTGTGCTTCCTCGGAGCGAAGCCCGAGGCGCAGGCGGACGCCTACGTCGAGGACGCACCTCACAACATCACGGCACTGCGCTCCAGTGGCAACACGGTGATCGTCTTCGACCAGCCCTACAACCGCGACCTGGAGGGTCCCAGGGCGAGGGACTGGGTCGAGGCCGAGTCGATCATCGAGGAGCTGGTGGCCGAACGGACGGGAGCCTTCGCCGCTCAGCTCCCCGGCGTCACCGCAGGAGCCGATCGGCTGGACCGCCACAAGGCGAACGACTCCCTCTGAACGGGGGCTTCCCCTTCACGCGAGGGACCTGATGACACGAACGGCCGGGGACGGGGTAGGAACTCCACATGGGTGCGACTCCCGCCCGCTGTGCCGCGTCACCCGTTCGGGTGCACGTCTCCCCGCCCGGACCCCGGAGCGACGAGATCCGGGACCGGCTCGATCCGCACCGCACCTACGTGCGGGTCCTGGGAGCCGGTGCTGCATCGACCGCCGACGTGGTGATCCTCGACGCGACCGATGCAGGAGGTGTCGATGCCGACGAAAGGGATCGGGTGCTCGAGCAGAGCATGAGTCCCGTGCTCGTCCTCATCGAAGCGCCCCGGGCGGGCGACGAGGAGTCGGAACGGCGGGCGTTCTCGGCCGTGCTGCGTCTCCTCCGCTCCGGAGCCGGTGGATGCACGATGGGAGCCGAAGATCCGCTCCGACTGGTCGAGGCGATCCTGACCGTGGCGTCGGGCGCCGTCGCCCTCGACCACGATCTGGCAGTCGGAGCGGCAGCCCTGTCAGCGCGCCTGCTCGACCTCGATCGATCCCCCGCCGACCTGATCGGCCTCAGTCGGCGTGAGGTCGAGGTCCTCGAGCGACTCGACAGCGGTGCCACGGCTCGTCAGATCGGCGCTGAGCTCTTCGTGTCGCACGAGACGGTCCGTTCACACCTGAAGCGCGTCTACCGCAAGTTGGGTGTGCACGATCGGGCAGCCGCCGTCGAGCGAGCCCGACTCGACGGCATCCTGCCCTCGTGACAGGTGCTCAGTCCGGCGGCGGGCCGAACCGGCGGAGCCAGAAGTCCCGGACGCCACGCAGGCGGGCGCGGGCGTCGAAGACGAGTGGCCGACTGGATGGTTGGAGGATCCCCCGCGCTACCTGCAAGAGGGTGATGCAGGACCTGATCCAGGCGTGGTACCAGCCGCTCATCTCCTGGACGAGGAGCAGCGTGTTGCGCGTCTGGAGGTGATCGACAAGCGCCACCGACGAACCGAGGTGGAGGTTCTGCACCCGTGCTCCGCGCACAAGGCCCACGGTCCAACCCGCTCGTCTGACCCTCAGGGCCAGCTCCGCCTCCTCGCAGTAGGAGAAGTAGCGTTCGTCGAACAGGCCCACCTCTGCCAGGGCGTCGCGGCGGAGGAACATCAGGGTCCCGTGCGGGTAGGCGACCTCCTCCCAGCGGGGCAGGTCGTCGCTGTCGGGGGGCGGGACATCGACGGGGACAGCCATGCCGCCGAAGTAGGGGTCGATCACCGGGACCATCCCGTCGCCGACGTCCGCGCAGGCCAGTCCTGCCATCGGCTCCGCCGCAACCGCGTCCAGGACGGCGGACAGGCACCCGGGGAACGGGTCGACGTCGTGGGGGCAGAGAGCCACCCACGGGCCGTCGTCAGGCTGATCGAGGAAGCGCCGCAGACCCACGTTCGAACCCGGACCGAAACCGGAGTTCGCAGCCTGTTCGAGCAGCTCGATGCACGCGCGTGGTCGCTCCGACCGCACGAGCGCGAGCCCCGAGCGCAGAAGCTCCAGCCGTCCCGGAGAGGAGGCGTTGTCGACGACCGTCAAGCGGACGTCGATGCCCTCGTCGGCGCCACGGTCGAGGAACCGCTCCACTGTGGCGACGCACGCCTCGGGCTGGTTCCAGTGGACGACGACGACGCGCAGCACAGCCGGTCCCCTGCCGGTGCTGGCCCCGTGCGGGTTCAGACCAGCGGCCGATCGGTCGGCCGGATCGGCGCCGGCAGGTCAGTCTCGCCCATGAGGTGCGAGTCGACCGCAGCTGCGCAGGATCGACCCTCGGCGATCGCCCAGACGATGAGGCTCTGGCCCCGGCCGGCGTCACCGCAGACGAACACCCCGTCCTCTGTGGTGGCCCACTGGTCGTCCCGGACCACGTTGCCCCGCTCGTCCATCTCGACGCCGAGTCCGTCGAGGAGGCCGGCCCGTTCGGGACCGGTGAAGCCCAGTGCGAGGAAGACCATGTCGGCGACGAGCTCGCGTTCACTGCCCGCGACGGGCACGAAGGACGGACGACCGTCGAGCACCTGCTGTTCCACGTCGGTCACCTTCAGTGCCCGCACGCGACCGTCGTCGTCGCCGAGGAACTCGAGCGTGCTGATCGAGAAGACCCGCTCACCCCCTTCCTCGTGGGCGGAGCTGACCCGGTAGATGACGGGCCAGGTGGGCCACGGGTTGGAGTCCGGACGATCGTCCGGTGGACGGGGCATGATCTCGAACTGGTGGATCGACGCCGCACCCTGGCGGTGTGCCGTGCCAAGGCAGTCGGCGCCGGTGTCACCACCGCCGATGATCACCACGTCGTGGCCCCCGGCGTGGATCGGCACCTCGTCTTCGGCGAGATCGCCCTCCTGCGCCCGGTTGGCCCAGGGCAGGTACTCCATCGCCTGGTGGATCCCGTCGAGAGCGCGCCCCGGGACGGGCAGGTCGCGAGCGACGGTGGAGCCCGTGGCGATCACGACTGCGTCATGGCTCGAGCGGAGCTTCTCGACGGACAGGTCCTTGCCGACCTCGATCCGGGTGCGGAACTCGGTGCCCTCGGCCCGCATCTGGGCCAGGCGTCGGTCGAGCACCGACTTCTCCATCTTGAACTCGGGGATGCCGTAGCGCATCAGCCCGCCGATGCGGTCGGAGCGTTCGTACACGATGACCTGGTGACCGGCACGGGTCAGCTGTTGGGCCGCGGCGAGCCCGGCGGGACCAGATCCGATGACGGCCACCCGCTTGCCGGTGTAGCGGCTCGGACGAACCGGCCGCACCCAGTTCTGGTCCCACGCGTGGTCGACGATCGACTGCTCGATCCTCTTGATGGTCACGGGAGGCTGGTTGATCCCGAGCACGCAGGCCGTCTCGCACGGGGCGGGGCAGAGCCGGCCTGTGAAGTCGGGGAAGTTGTTGGTGGCGTGCAGGCGGTCCATGGCGTCGGCCCAGCGGTCCCGGTACACGAGGTCGTTCCAGTCCGGGATGATGTTGCCGAGGGGGCACCCGTTGCTGCAGAAGGGGATGCCGCAGTCCATGCACCGGCTGGCCTGGATCTCGAGGTCCTCGTCCGGGAAGTCCTCGTAGACCTCCTTCCAGTCGCGCAGGCGGACGGGAACCGGCCGCCGTTCGGGCAGCTGCCTCGTGTGCTTCAGGAACCCTCTGATGTCACCCATGTCTCGTCTCTTTCAGCGTCGTTCACCCGGTCCAGATGACCCGTTCACCCGGTCCAGATGACCCGTTCTGTTGTGCAGAACGGGAAGGTTCCTTCCCGTTCTGCACAACAGAACGGTTCTGGAGGGGGGGATCAGGCGGGCTGGCTCGCCGCCATGATCGTCTCGACCACGTCGAGCCCCTCCGCCTCGGCCCGTGCCGTGGCGTCGAGGACCCGCTGGTAGTCCTTGGGCATGACCTTGCGGAACCGTCCTGCGGCGTTCGACCAGTCGTCGAGCAGCGATCTCGCCACCGGCGAATCGGTCTCCTCGGCGTGGCGTCGGACCATGGCCTCGAGCTCCAGACGGTCGTCCTCGCCCAGGTCGATGATCTCGACCATCTCGTAGTTGACCCTGCCGCCGAAGGTGCCGTCGGGGTCGTGCACGTAGGCGATCCCGCCCGACATCCCGGCGCCGAAGTTCCGCCCTGTCGGGCCGAGCACGACGACGCGACCGCCTGTCATGTACTCGCATCCGTGGTCGCCGACGCCCTCGACCACAGCGCTGGCTCCCGAGTTGCGCACGCAGAACCGCTCCCCGACGATGCCTCGCAGGTACATCTCGCCGCTGGTGGCCCCGTACAGGATCACGTTGCCTGCGACGATCGAGTCCTCGGCGACGAAGTCGGCGTGGGTGTCGAGTGGTGGGCGGACCACGATGCGTCCGCCCGAGAGACCCATGCCGACGTTGTCGTTTGCGTCGCCCCCCCACCGCCGCGGGTTGCCACCGGGGACGAAGGCCCCGAAGCTGTTGCCGGCCGAGCCCTCGAAGTCGATCTCGATCGAGTCGTCGGCCAGCCCGGCGCCACCGTGGCGCTTGGTGAGCTCGTGTCCGAGCATGGTCCCGACGGTCCGGTTGACGTTCTTGATCGTCCGCTGGAGCTTCACCGGCGTGCCGTCGGCGAGGGCGGTGCCTGCATCGGCGATCAGCTCGCGGTCGAGCGCCCTGTCGAGACCATGGTCCTGGGCCCTGGTGTGGTGCAGGTGGTCCGAATCCCAGGGCTCGACCACGTGCAGGATCGGCGAGAGGTCGAGGCCCTGCGCCTTCCAGTGGTCGATCGCATCGCTGACATCGAGCAGCTCGGCGTGACCGACGGCCTCCTCGACGCTCCGGAAGCCGAGCTCGGCGAGCAGCTCGCGCACCTCCTTGGCGATGTACAGCATGAAGTTCTCGACGAACTCCGGCCTGCCGGTGAAGCGCTCCCGGAGCACCGGGTTCTGGGTCGCGATGCCGACCGGACAGGTGTCGAGGTGGCAGACCCGCATCATGATGCAGCCCGACACCACGAGCGGAGCGGTGGCGAAGCCGTACTCCTCGGCTCCGAGCAGCATCCCGATGACGACGTCTCGACCCGTCTTCAGCTGACCGTCGACCTGCACGACGATCCGGTCCCGGAGGCCGTTGAGCACCAGCGTCTGCTGCGTCTCGGCCAGGCCGAGCTCCCAAGGCGCACCGGCGTGCTTGAGCGACGTCAACGGGCTGGCGCCGGTGCCGCCGTCGTGGCCCGAGATGAGCACGACGTCGGACTTGGCCTTGGCCACTCCGGCGGCGACCGTCCCGACCCCCACCTCGGCGACCAGCTTCACGTGGATGCGGGCCGACGGGTTGGAGTTCTTGAGGTCGTGGATCAGCTGAGCCAGGTCCTCGATCGAGTAGATGTCGTGGTGCGGCGGCGGTGAGATCAGCCCCACACCGGGCGTCGAGTGCCTGGTGTCGGCGATCCACGGGTACACCTTGTGGCCGGGCAGCTGGCCACCCTCTCCCGGCTTGGCGCCCTGGGCCATCTTGATCTGGATGTCGTCGGAGTTGGTCAGGTACTCCGACGTGACCCCGAATCGACCCGACGCCACCTGCTTGATGGCGGAGCGGCGAAGGTCGCCGTTCTCGTCGGGCGTGAAGCGATCGGGGTCCTCCCCGCCCTCGCCGGTGTTGGACTTGGCGCCGAGTCGGTTCATCGCCACGGCCAGCGTCTCGTGCGCCTCGGCGGAGATGGAGCCGTAGCTCATGGCCCCGGTGGAGAACCGCTTGACGATCTCCGACGCCGGCTCCACCTCGTCGAGCGGGACCGGCGTGCGGTCCTCGGTGCGGAACCGGAACATCCCTCGGAGCGTCGCCAGTTGCTCTGCCTGGTCGTCGACGAGCTTCGTGTACTCCTTGAAGACCTCGTACTGACCGCTGCGCGTGGCGTGCTGGAGCTTGAAGACGGTCTGCGGGTTGAAGAGGTGGTGCTCCCCCTCCCGCCGCCACTGGTACTCACCGCCCGACTCCAGGGTGCGATGGGCTCGTTCCTCCTGGCGGAACGGGTACGCCCTGGCGTGGCGCCGACGGGACTCCTCGGCGATCTCGTCGAGGCCGATCCCTCCGAGTCGGCTGACCGTACCGGTGAAGTACTCGTCGACGAGCTCGGGGCCGAGCCCGATGGCCTCGAAGATCTGCGCGCCGGTGTAGGACGCGACCGTGGAGATGCCCATCTTGGACATCACCTTGAGGATCCCCTTGCTGACGGCCTTGCGGTAGTTGGCCACCGCGGTGTCGAAGTCGGTGATGGTCGTGGCCCTGGTGTTGATGAGCTGCTCGATGGAGTCGAATGCGAGGTAGGGGTTGACCGCCGCAGCTCCAAAACCGAGCAGCAGGGCGAAGTGATGGACCTCACGGGCCTCGCCGGTCTCGACGATGAGGCCGACCTGGGTGCGGGTCTTCTCGCGGATGAGGTGGTGGTGCACGGCTGCGGTGGCCAGCAGCATCGGGATAGGGGCCAGGTCCTCGTTGGAGAGCCAGTCCGACAGCACGATGATGTTGGCGCCGTCCTCGATCGCCTCGGACACCTCGGCACGGATGCGTTCGAGCGCCCGCTGAAGGCCGCGGCCGCCGGAGAAGGCCGGGAACAGGCAGCGGATCGTCCTGGCCCGGAAGCGCGGGTCGGCCTCCTGGATGTGCTGGATGCGGTCCAGGTCCTCGTTGTTCAGGATCGGATACGGGAGCTCGAGGAGGTGGCAGGACTCCGGGCCTGTTTCGAGCAGGTTGCCCTCGGGTCCGATGACCTTGCTCAGAGAGGTGACGAGCTCCTCGCGTATGGCGTCGAGAGGAGGGTTCGTGACCTGGGCGAAGAGCTGCTTGAAGTAGTCGTAGACCAGACGGGGTCGGTCCGACAGCACGGCGAGGGGGGTGTCGGTGCCCATCGAACCGATCGCCTCGACGCCGTTGCGGGCCATCGGCTCGATGAGGATCTTGAGGTCCTCGTGCGTGTAGCCGAACGTCTGCTGCTCGCGCAGCACCTCCCGGGAGGACTCACGGATGTGGGCGACCTCGGGAAGGTCGTCGAGGCGGAGGAGCTTCTGCTCCAGCCACTCGCCGTACGGGTGCGCCGCGGCCAGCTCACGTTTGATCTCGACGTCGTCGATGATGCGACCCTGCGACGTGTCGATCAGGAACATGCGGCCGGGCTGGAGGCGACCCTTGGTGACGACACGTGCGGGATCGATGGGCAGGGTGCCGACCTCTGAGGCCATCACGACCAGGCCGTCGTCGCACACCCAGTAGCGAGACGGACGCAGGCCGTTGCGATCGAGGACGGCACCGACGACGGTCCCGTCGGTGAAGGTCACCGATGCCGGGCCGTCCCAGGGCTCCATGATGCAGGCGTGGAACCGGTAGAAGTCACGGACGGCCGGGTCCATGTCGGCGTGCCGCTCCCATGCCTCGGGGATCATCATGAGCATGGCGTGCGGTAGCGAGTAGCCGCCCAGGTGCAGCAGCTCCAGCACCTCGTCGAGACGGGCGGTGTCGGAGCTCCCCGGCGTGCATATGGGGAACACGCGCTCGAGGCCCGCGGTGCCGGCACCGGTCGGGAACAGGTCGGATGCCAGGAGCGCCTCGCGAGCCCGCATCCAGTTCTGGTTGCCCTGGACGGTGTTGATCTCGCCGTTGTGCGCCAGGTACCTGTACGGATGCGCCAGCGGCCACGAGGGGAAGGTGTTGGTGGAGAACCGGCTGTGCACCAGTCCGAGCGCGGAGGCGAACCGCTCGTCGCCGAGGTCCTCGAAGAAGTCGCCGAGCTGCGGCGTGGTGAGCATTCCCTTGTAGACGAGAGTCCGACACGAGAGCGACGGGAAGTAGACCGCGGCCTCGCCCTCGGGGGTGAGGATCTCGTGTTCGATCCGCTTGCGGACCACATAGGCGAGGCGATCGAGCTCGATGCCCGAGCGGGCGCCGTCGGCATCGCTGAGGAACAGCTGGCGGAACCGTGGCATCGCGGCTCGGGCGGACTCGCCGATCGACGAAGAGTCGACGGGCACATCACGCCATCCGAGGGCGTCGGTGCCCTCCTCGGCGCAGATCTTCTCGACCGCGGCTGCGGCGGCCTCGGCGGCGGCGTCATCGGCCGGCAGGAACGCCATCCCGACGGCGTAGCTGCCGGCTGCAGGGAGGTCGAACGGGACCGTCGCCCGCAGGAAGGCATCAGGGATCTGGACGAGGATGCCGGCTCCGTCCCCGGTGTTCTCCTCGGCACCAGTCGCGCCGCGGTGGTCGAGGTTGCAGAGCGACGTGAGGGCCTTGGCGACGAGGTCGTGGCTCGGCCGACCGTGCATGTCGACCACGAACGAGACGCCGCAGGCGTCGTGTTCCTGGTCAGGGTGGTAGAGGCCGACCGGGCCCGGGCGTTCGCCGGGGGTTCGGAGGGTCATGGTTCTCCTGTCGCGGTTCGTCCGTGTGACCGGACGGGCGGTCTGGTACCGGGCACGCGCGAAGCGGCCCGTGCAGTCGGCTCTGACTGCGACAGCTGCGTCGGCCTGCAACAGCTGCGGTCGGGCCGGCGTCCTCGGCGGCCCTGTCCCGACGCCGACGCTGGCCCGGGAGGGGCGGGGTCCGCTCACGACGGCGGGCCCCGCTGGGGTCGTCCAAGAATAGCCGTGACCGGGGTATCGCCCCAACGGATTCGCTCGGGGTGACGTCGGCGGAGGTCCTCGCGACGTCCGATCCCCTGCCGTAGCGTGCCACTCGTGACGCCGACCGAGCCGCGCCCCGGACCTGTTCCAGTTCGTCGGACTGCGCCGCGTCCAGCCTCTCCGGCTGCGAAGTCGACCTTGGTGGCGTTCCTGCTGCTCGGCGTCGCGTGCGGCGGAACGGATGGCGCTCCAGCGTCGCGATCTGACCGCGGTGCACCAGTGGGTGCGGCCGGTGGAGTGAGCGGCAGCGTCGCTCCATCCTCCACCACCACGACCCTCCGGCCGCCGACCGGTAGCGGTCAGGCGGTGACCCTGGCGTTCGCGGGCGACACCAACTTCCAGAACCAGCTCGGAGCCGTCCGCTCCTCACCCCGGACCGTCCTGTCGGCGATCGCTCCCACGCTCTCCGCCGCCGACGTCGCGGCGGTCAACCTCGAGGCGTCCCTCGGCGACAAGGGCTCGCCACAACCGAAGAAGTTCACGTTCCGGGTCCCCGAGCAGGCCCTCACCGCTCTCGACGCGGCCGGCGTCGACGTCGTCACGATGGCCAACAACCACGGACTGGACTTCGGGCCGGAGAACCTCCAGGAGTCCTTGAGGATCAAGGCTGAATCCGGGTTCCCGATCCTCGGCATCGGCGCGGACGACCAGCAGGCGTACACGCCGTGGGTGACCGAGGTGAAGGGCCAGCGCGTCGGGTTCATCGGAGCGAACGACGTGTTCGACGACGACCTGCGGGCGTCCTGGACCGCAGGGCCGGGCCATCCCGGTCTGGCCAGTGCCGAGGAGGCCCACCAGGAGCGCCTCGCGAGCGTCGTGACCGCCCTGAGGGGCGAGGTCGACACACTCGTCGTCTTCCTGCACTACGGCACGGAGACCCAGACCTGCCCGAACCAGCGCCAGAAGGACCTGGTGCAGCTCCTGACCGACGCCGGCGCCGACATCGTGGTCGGTTCCCATCCTCACCGGCTCCAGGGCGTCGGATACCGGGGCGACCGGTTCGTCGCGTATTCGTTGGGCAACTTCGCGTTCCAGGCGAACTCGCCTGAAGGCGCGGCGAGCGGCGTCCTGACCGTCACCGCCACGGGTCGACGCATCGACGGCTACACGTGGACTCCTGCCGTGATCCGCAACAGCCTCCCCGTGCCGTTGTCGGGGTCGGCGGCCCAGTCGGCACAGGCGATGATGGCGCAGCGACAGGCCTGCGCCGGTCTCACAACGACGGGAACCGCACCATGACCCACGACACGGCGACCCCGACCCCTGCGGAGCGCATGCTCCGCTACATCGACCAATCCCCGACGCCGCACCACGCGGTTGCATCCGCCCGAGCGATCCTCGATGCAGCGGGATTCGTGGCTCTCGATCCCGGATCGGCCTGGGGTGAGGAGGTGTCGGGGCCGTGCTACGTCGCCCGCGACGGGGCTCTCGTCGCCTGGGCGAGCGGTCGTGACGCCTCGCCGTCAGCTCCTGTGCGCATGATCGGTGCGCACACCGACTCCCCCGGACTGCGGATCCGCCCCCGCCCGGACCGCTCGGTCGCCGGTTGGCGCCAGCTCGCGGTCGAGGTCTACGGCGGAGCGCTCCTCAACTCGTGGCTCGATCGCGACCTCGGCCTGGCCGGAACGGTCGCGATCAGGAGCGACGGCGACAACCCGTCCTCGACGTCGTCCGGGGTGGAGACGCGCGGGTTCCGCACAGACGGCGCCGTGATGCGCGTCCCGCAGCTGGCCATCCACCTCGATCGTGGGATCTCGTCCGACGGCCTGCGGCTCGACCCGCAACAGGACATGACGCCGACCTGGGGGCTGGGGGCCTCGACGGATGGGGAGTTCCGTGAGTGGTTGGCATCCCAGGTCGGCTGCACCTCCGACAACGTCCTTGCGTGGGAGGTCATGGCGTTCGACATCCAACCGGGTGCGGTCCTGGGGGTGGACGCCGAGCTGTTGGCCGCACCGCGACTCGACGACCAGGCCTGCTGCTGGGCGGCCATCGAGGCACTGGGGCGACTCGGTCGCTCCGATCTTCCGCCGTCGCACGCGTCTGTCGTCGTCCTGAACGATCACGAAGAGGTCGGCTCGGCCACGGCGACAGGCGCCGACGGATCGTGGTTGGAGCAGGTCCTGGAACGCCGGACGGTTGCGCTGGGAGGGAACCGCACCGACCTGCTGCTGTCACTCGCCGGATCGATGCTGCTCTCTGCGGACATGGCCCACGCCACGCATCCCAACCGCCCCGAACGCCACGAACCCGGGCATTGGATCAGGGCCGGAGGCGGTCCCGTCATCAAGCACAACGTCAACGCCCGTTACGCGACCACCTCACGGAGCGCCGCCGAGTTCACGGTCGCCTGCGCTGGCGCAGGGATCGACGTCCAGCAGTACTCCCACAGGGGCGACATCCCTTGCGGCTCGACGATCGGTCCGCTGACCGCTGCGCGGCTCGCAGTCGACACCGTCGACGTGGGGATGCCGATGCTCTCGATGCACTCGGCCAGAGAGCTGATGGCGACCGCCGACGTGGAGCAGATGCTTGCCGCGTTCACGGCCTGGTTCGACCCCGTCAGGCGTTGAGCAGGTCCCGCGCTCCGGTGTCGCTCGACGGGTGACGGAGCTTCGACATGGCGCGAGCCTCGATCTGGCGGATCCGCTCCCGGGTCAGGTCGAAGTGCTCACCGACCTCTTCGAGCGTCCGGGGCTCGCCCCGGTCCAGCCCGAACCGCAGCGAGAGGATCTCGCGCTCGCGGTCGTCGAGGGGCAGCATCAAGCGGCTGATCTGCGCCGGCAACAGCGATTCGGCCGCGGCCTCGAAGGGTGACGCCGCGGTCGGATCCTCGACGATGTCGCCCAACTCGGCGTCCCCGTCCTCACGCAGAGGAGTGGAGAGCGACAGCGTGTCGGCGGCGAAGCGGAGGATCTCGGTGACCTTGTCCTCCGGCATGTCGAGGTCCACCGCCAGCTCGGCGACGGTCGGGCGACGACCGAAGGAGGTCTCGAGTCGGACGCGGGCCTTCTGGACACGGGCGAGGTTGTCGCCGGCGTGGACAGGGAGCCGGATCGTGCGGTTGGTGTTGGCGATGCCTCGGGTGAGGGCCTGGCGGATCCACCAGGTCGCGTAGGTCGAGAACTTGAACCCCTTGCGCCAGTCGAACTTCTCGACGGCGTGCATCAGGCCGAGGTTGCCCTCCT
>CAZNQK010000058.1:0-12068 GCA_964575165.1 uncultured Aquihabitans sp.
CCCCCTGGCGGTCGACCGGCCAGTGAGGTTCGGGCTGCGCGTCAGTCGGTGATGCGGTCGAGGTGCTGTCGGATCTGGTCGGCGAGTTCGGGGAGGTCGAACGCGAGGGTGTCCCACAACACGTCGAGGTCGATTTCGGGGTAGCGGTGGATGGTCCGGTCCCGCATGCCGGCGATCGCCCGCCATGGCACGCCGACGATCGCGTCGGTCGTGTCGGGGGACAGGGCCTTGGTCGCTTCGCCGATCTCGGTGACGATGTTCTTCGCTGCTCGAACAGCGAGCGGATCAGCGTCGAACGCCTCGCGCCCGCGTTCCACGATCAGGGCGGCGTCGGCGACTGCGACCAGGATGTCGGCGAGGCGGCGCTGGTCGTCGTTCACAGCGGTATCGCCTCGTCGAGCACGTGGGCCATGCGCCGGCGTGCCGCCCCACTGGTGATGACATCGACCGGCCAGGGGGTCACCTCGGCGACCGCATCGGCGATCTGCTCGACCCGGATCAGTCCCGTGCCGGCTGGAACATCGATCAGCAGGTCGACGTCGGATGCCTCGGTGGCGGTGCCGCGGGCGACCGAGCCGAACACGCGCACGTTGGTCCCTCCGAATCGGGCGACGGCGGCCACGATGTCGTCGCGAACGGCGCGGAGACCGTCGAGGGTGGGCGGCTGCCGGCGCGGTTCGGTCGTGATGATGAGGTCGTTGCCCGATGCCTCGACGAGGCGTTCGAGCATCGCGACGGTCGGGTTGATCTCACTGCGTTCGATCCGTGTCACCGTCGAGGCTGACACGCCGCACCGCGTTGCGAGATCACGTGCTGACAGACCAGCCCGCTCACGAGCGGAGCGCACGAGCGCAGCTGCATCGACCATGTCCGTAGCGTATATGCAACGCCCTGAGGATGCGCTGCGCCAACGGGCGGCGCTCACGGGAGTCGCGGCTGAGCCCGGCGTCATCGGTACTACGCCGGTACTGGTTCTGGCCGGAAACGACCGGATCGACACGGACTCGGCGGACGCGATCGGCTCTGTTGCAGAGATCAGGACTCGCCGAACGGCTTCAGCGCACCTTCGACATCTTCGAGGGCACCGAGCAGATCCAGCAGCTCGTGATCGGCCGGGCGATCTCGGGACTGCGCATCGAGTAGTAGGGATCCCTGCAATGGCAGGGATCTGGGCGCTCGAGACGAATGACTTCGAGACGGCCGGCGGGCTCATCTCACCGGCCGATTCACGTCCCGACGGGGGCGGCTGGTCCAGGTTCTCGGTGCGATTGCCGTCACCCAGCGACGACGGGTCGCACCGGGAGCGTCTGCCCCAGTCAGCCGGTCTTGAGTCAGCCCACGTCGAGCCGCTCGGCGCGTTGACCGGTGACGGCAGCGATCAGTTCGAAGTCCTTTTCGACGTGGAGAACAGTGAGGCAAGCCAGTTCAGCCGTGGCCGCGATCAGAAGGTCCGGCAGGGACGGTGCCCTGTGGTGCCCTCGCTCCGACAGCACTCGCTGGAGTTCGAGTGCGCGGTCCTCGATCTTGGGCGTGAGGTACTCGATCGGCATCGAGGTGACCGGAGGTTCGTCCAGCAGCGACCGATGGTCGCTCGCGGAGCGTGCGGAGTAGCCGATCTCCAGGAGTGTGACGGTACAGATCCTCACGAGCCCCCTCTCGATACGCGATGCCCACTCGGTGGCGTGAGGGTCGAGGTGAAGTCGGGAGATCGCCGACTTGTCGATGAGCCAGGAGCTCACGACCAGGCGCCGTCCATCACGGAAGGATCGTCGAGATCGGTGACGAGCGATGCGACTCGCCGCAGATGCTCGACGGTGACCGGCGTTGCGTCGTGGGCCCTCTCGCGGTCGAGCGTCCGCCGCAGGTACTCACTGCGCGACAGACCTACCCGCTTCGCCTTGGCGTCGATCGCGCTGAGCACCTCGTCCGGAACGTCTCTGATCAGGATGTCGGTCACGCCGGAACCACCTCCGATATCAAAGGATATCGCTGCACGACTCCGGTGTCACCTGCTGCCGGCTTGGCGGCGCCTACCCCGTGCCCCAATGCGATCGGATCTGGAGCTTGGCGGTCGACGGGCAGCTGAGGCTCCGGCAGTGCCCGTCAGGCGGCGATGCGGTCGAGGTGCCGTGGGATCTGCTCGGCGAGTTCGGGAAGCTCGCGTCACCGGCCCGAGCGTCAGCACCCCGGAAGGCGCTCAGCGCTCAGAGGGTGGTCGAACCGCCGTTGAGGTTGATGGTCTGGCCTGTCATCCACGACGCCTCGTCGGAAGCCAGGTACACCACCGCCGGTCCGATGTCGGAGGGCTGGCCGAGCCGGCCGACGGGGACCATCGCGCCGAGTGCGGCGACGGCATCATCGGGAGCACCGTCCGGCACGGCGTTGAACAACATGCCGAGCGCCAGCGCGTTGACGGTCACCCCGGTCGGAGCGAGCTCCTGTGAGAGGTGTCGCACGAAGCCCTCGATGGCGCTCTTGGACGCGCCGTAGAGCGACACGCCGAACGCGATGCCTGTCCGTCCCGCTCCCGACGAGATCTGGACGATGCGTCCCCAGCCGGCATCGACCATGGGGTCGACGACTGCTCGGATGCAGTTCATCGACCCGTACAGGTTGATGTCGACGAACTCGGTCCACTCGGCCGGGTCCATGTCGCGGAACAGCGCAGGTCTCATGTCGGCGGGCGGCCCCGCGTTGTTCACCAGGATGTCGATGTCTGCTCCCAGCTGCTGGGAGGCGGTCTCGACTCCGTCCTGAACGGCTGACAGGTCGGTGATGTCGAACGGAGCTGCGATGGCACGCCCCCCGTTCGTGATGATGCTCGCAGCCGTTGATTCCGCACGGGCGGCGACGATGTCGTTGACGGCGACAGCGGCTCCTCGCTCCGCCAACGCTTCGGCGATCCCGGCGCCGGCGCCTCGACCGCCTCCGGTCACCATCGCGGTCCTGCCGGTCAGATCGAACATGTAGATGCTCCACGGTCGCGCTCCATGCGGAGCCGACGATCGCGGGATTCCTTGACCTTGTCAAGGAGTGATCGGTACCTTGCGGTCGTGCCGAGACCGACACGCGAGGGTGACCTTCCACTGGTCGAGCGTTCGCTCGAGCGCCTGTTCCGTATGGCGATGGGACGCAAGACGCTCTTGAAGCAGACGGAGTCGGTCGGGGCAGGGGTGTCCAGGACGGGATACGCCGTCCTGCGCACGCTCGAAGACGAGTCACCGCTCACGATGGGGGAGTTGGCCGTCCGCTCCCACATGGATCCGGCCGTCGCGGCGCGGCAGGTCGGAGCCCTGGAGAAGGACGGGCTCGTGCGTCGGAGCTCCCACGACGGCGACGGCCGTGTCCGGTTGATCGAGCCGACTCCCCGCGGGACGTCGGTGTACCGGCGGATCGTGGAGATGCGCACCACGTACATGTCCCGGGTCCTGGCGGACTGGTCGGACGCCGACCGTCGCGATCTCGTGCGTATGGTCGACCGGTTGGTCGTCGATCTCCAACGCCAGCCGTTCACGTCAGATGAGGAGTCCCGATGAGCGAGCACACCGACGGCGGCGCCCAGAGCCGTCGCATCGACTACGCCGGTTCGGTCCACGACGAACGGGAGATCGACGCTGTCGTGGAGGTCCTGCGTGGTGGTCCGACGGCGTTGAGGATCGGCCGCAACGTACGGGAGATGGAGCGCCGGGTGGCGGCTCTGCTCGGCAAGAGGCGCGGTGTCATGTGCAACTCCGGCAGCTCGGCGCTCTACCTGGCGATCGAGGTGCTCGGGCTCGATCCCGGTGATGAGATCGTGACCTCTGCGGTCACCTTCTCGACCGACATCGCACCCATGGTGAAGGCCGGCATCGTGCCGGCCTTCGTCGACGTCACCCCCGACACGTTCCAGATCGACGTGGAACGCATCGAGGAGATGATCGGTCCCCGCACGCGGGCGATCCTGGCGCCGGACCTCATCGGGAACTGCCCCGACTGGGATGCCATCAGGGAGATCGCCGATCGACGCGACCTGGTCGTGATCGAGGACTCCTGCGACGCTCTCGGCCAGACGCTCCGAGGCACGCCGACCGGGCTCCGGGCCGACATCGCACTCACGAGCTTCGCTCTGTCCCACATCATCACCGCGGCGGGCACCGGTGGCATGGTGTGCTTCGACGACGATGCTCTGGTGGACACGGCGCTGCTCCTGAGGCGGTGGGGTCGCCGCTCGGAGGTGCAGCTGTTCGGGTCCACCAAGGGCGTCGAGAAGCGCTTCTTCTCCACGATCGACGGCGCCGACGGCGAACCGGACCTGGAGTACGACAACATCTTCATCTTCGACGAGGTCGGCTGGAACTTCGAGCCGTCGGAGATCTCGGCAGCGTTCGGACTGGTGCAGCTCGACAAGCTTGCGGAGAACCTCGCCCGACGTCAGCGGAACTTCGAGCTCACCAGCGCCCACTTCGCGAGGTACCCGGAGCTGTTCGTGCTTCCCAGGCTCACGCCGGGTGTCGAGACCGGCTGGCACATGTTCCCGTTCATCATCCGCTCCGAGTCCGGGGTCCGGCGGGCGGATCTCCAGCAGTGGATGGAACGCCACGGGATCGACACACGCATGGTCTGGACCGGCAACGCCACCCGCCAACCGGCATTCCGTGACCAGCTCTTCCGTGTCCCCGAGTCGGGACTCCCGAACGCCGATCGCGTCATGGAATGGGGGCTCATCCTGCCGGGCAGCCACTCGCTCGACGACGACGACTGCGCGTGGATCGGCGAGTGCCTCGACGCCTTCGTCGCGGAGCTCTGACCACACCCCAGTCCTGGATCAGCAGCGTTCTGTGTGCATCTCACGTCGTCCTGCAACGCGAGATGCACACAAGCTCGTTGGGAGAGGGGGAAGGTCGAACCGGGTTCTGTTTGACGGCGCCGAGACGACCGACAAGGGTCCACCCCCCAACGGCTCCCCGACCCAGTTGGGAGCCGGTCGACCACGGGGGAGGCGACATGGTTCTGCATCGGGGTGTGCAACGAGGTCGGAGGTGGAGGGCTCTCGTAGCCGTCATCGCCGTCGTACTGATCGGAGCGAGTGCCGTCGCATGCGCTCCGGAGCCGACGAGCGGGAAGGACCTCGCCATCACGGTTCCCGACGGAGTCGGTGTTGTGATCGGGTCGACCGCCACCTACCCCGTGACGGTCGCGAGCCGCGGGACCGAGGCCACCACCGGCCGGGTGGCCATGTCGGTCGTGGTGCCGCCGGGCCAGACGGTGACCGGTGCATCGGGATCCGGTTGGACCTGCACCACCGGTGCTCAGCAGGCGACATGTGAGATCGCCGATGCCGACGTCGCTGCGGGGAGCTCGCTGCCGGCGGTGCAGATCACAGCGTCGGTCGCGGATCCGACGCACGTGGCGCAGATCTACGGCACGGTGAGCTCCGTCGGCGACGTGAACCCCTCGAACGACCAGATGCTCGGCGAGATCACCGTGACCCCGCCGGTGGAGGGTGACCAGCTCTTCGTCCAGATGGCCGGCGCCCTGACGTTGCGCAGCGGAGGCACCATCACCTCGGGTGACGTCTCGATCACTCCGGCCGCCACAGGCGGTCTCGGCGGAGCGGATCACCTCGTCATCGACGCGACGGTTGGTACCACAAGGGTCCAGGCCGATCTCACCCGGGGCTTCTTCACCCTGTTCAGCGGACCGGTGAGCGTGTGGGACCCGCGGTTGCCTGACGGCGGTCCCGTCACGACGCAGTGGCGAACCGCGTTGTACGGGTACGGCTCCACGCCGTGGCGCAACCTCCAGGGCATGTCCCTGGACCTGAAGATCCCGAGCCTCGACGTCGGTGGCGTCACCGGTGCGCTCGCAAACGGGATCACCTTCAGCCTGGGCATCACCGCAGCGGACTACACACCCACTCCTGCTCCTGCGGATGCTCCGCCGTTGAGCTACACGACCAACATCCCGTCGGTGAACGCCAGTTGGAACACCCCGTCGCGGGTGGTCAGCGGCGCGGAGACCACGCTTCCGCTCCAGATCGACCCACGGGCTGCCGGGACGATCGGTCCGGTCACAGCGACCGTCGACATACCCGACGGGCTCACCTACCTGGGTACCCGTTCTGGGGCGAGCTGCGTCGATGTGCCGGCCGTCCAGGGTCGGCTTCGCTGCACGCTGGACGAGAGCCTGGTGCGACCGTTGCGGCTGAACCTCCTCACGGGGCTCGCCGGTGCGGTGCTCCCGGTGCCGGTGCCGTCGATCGACCTGCGCGTCCGTCCAGAGCAGAACGGCGTGCCCTACACGGTCACGGGCACCGTGAACTCGGCCAAGATGTCGCCGGCCACTGCGACGACGACGTTCTCGGCGATGCCACCCGGACCCGAGGTGGGGATCACCATGAACGGACCTGAGCAGTCATCGACGTTGTTCTTCACGCAGGGCAACGGCCTCAACCCCAACCGGTACGACTTCGCCATCGACAACGTCGGCACGGCGACCTCGGCCGGCAACCCGACGGTGACGCTCAACCTGCCCGACGGTGTCACCTACCGGGGCGTCGGAAACGACCCCGTCTCCAGCCCGGCCTTCCCCCCGGGGAACCAGTGGAGTTGCAGCGCTGAAGGCCAGGTCGTGACGTGCTCCCGTTCCAACGGGATCCGGCAGACGTCAGGGTTGCTGAGTGCGTTGCCGTCGAGGTTCTGGGTCACCGTCGACGTGGCCACCGCGACGGGACCGGTGACGGCGACTGCCAGCGTCTTCAACAGCAACGACGTCAATCCCGGCGGCGCATCGAAGTCCGGGACCGCGACCACCCAGGTCGCAGCCGCTGACGCGCCGACCTTCGACGTCTCGCTGTCCAACGACGCGTTCACCGTCGTCAACCGTCCTGTCCTCCAGGGTGGTTGGACCTTCGACGTCACCGATGGGCGACTCGACGGCATCCACGGATGCGGCTCCTCCATGGACTTCCGTCCTGCGGTGCTCGCGGTGCCCGTCGTGGGCCCGACGCTCGTCCCGGAGATCTACGCGAACAACAAGCTCTGCATCGAGCTCAACCGGACAGCGGGGACGAACAACTGGAGCGGAACGGTCGGGACCGACTTCGTCACGCAACCGGTGTTCCTCCCGCCGCCGATCCCACCGGAGATCCCGCTTCCGCCGATCATCGGGCCGCGCAACGTCTCGGTGAGCGCTGCCAGCAACGCCACCGTCGCTGGACCGGTGTCCGGGAGCGTGACTGGTACCGCCGACGGGTCGAGCGTGCAACTGATCCTCAACGGGGGTGCCGACTTCACCACCAACTGGCGAATCACGGTGCCTGCAACGGTGACGTGCACCAACGTGACCGACTGCCCATGAGGTGACCCTCGGGTCCCCCCGCGTTCTCGTCCCGTCTGGTGTCGTAGGACAGCATGGAACGGGATGAGAACGCGGCACCCGAGGGGCGGTCACCCGAGGGGCGGTCGACAAAGGGATCGCCGCGGGGCGCTGCCAACCGGGTCGTCGAAGCCCACCGGCAGGTCCGCTGGACGTTGCCGGCGATCGGCCTGTTCGCCGTGGCCGGCGTCGTTGCGGTCGCTGCGGACGAGCGATGGGTGACGTTGCACCTGGTGCTCGCCGGGGCGACGATCCTGCTCATCAGCGCCGTGTCGCTGATGTTGACGATCACGTGGTCGGCGGCGCCGGCGCCGTCGGACCTGCTCGTGGCCCTCCAACGGACCTGCGTGGCCGTCGGCGTCGCGGTGCTGGTGGGCGGTCGACGGCTCGATGCCCCGACCTGGGTCCCGTTCGCCGGAGCGCTCCTCTACGCCGTCGGCCTGGTCGGCCTCGCGGCGCTGTTGATCGTGACGATCTCCCGTGGAGTCGAGCGTCGCTTCGACCTGGCGGTGGCCGGGTACGTGGCGGCCGTCGCTGCCGGTCTGGTCGGCGCCTGGCTCGGAGCGTCGATGGTGATCGGCGAGGTGAGCCCCGACGTCCGCGAAGCGCACCTCCTGGTCAACCTGCTCGGCCTGGTCGGCCTCGTCGCCTTCGCGACGTTGCCGTTCTTCCTCGCCACCGTCGTCCGCTCGAAGATGTCGCCCCGCGCCAGACCCCCCGTTCTCGCCGCTCTCCTCGTGTGGCAGGTGATCGCGCTCGCCGTCGCCGTGGGCGGACGCCTCGGCGGCTCGGAGGTCGCCTCGGCGGTGGGCCTCGGCGCCTACGCTCTCGGGATCGTCGTCGTGGCCTTCCACCTTCCGGCGCCGACGCAACGGCAGTTCACGTGGGCCGGGCCGCGGCTCGTCGCCATGTGGCTGGGGACGCTGTGGTGGGCCGTCGTGGCGGCGGTGGCGGCGGTGTCGACGTTCACCGACGGCCAGGTGATGCCCGAACGGTGGATCTCGGCGCTGGTCGTCGCCGGCTATGGCCAGATCGTCTGGGGGTCGCTCGCCTACCTGCTACCGGTCATCCGGGGCGGCGGGCACAAGAAGCTGTCCGCCGGCTTCAGCCGGACCCGGTCCTGGCCGGGGTTGGTCGCAGCGAACGTGACCGGCCTGGCTCTCGTCGCCGGCCTCACCTACGTCGCGACGGCGATGTTCGTCCTGTGGTGTGGAGACGCCGCCGTCCGCTACGTCAGCCTCGGCCTCCGTCGTCACGCGCCTCCCGGAGCTGCCACCGGAGACCCGGCGTGAGCAGCGACGCCACCCTCACCGAGCGCTTCGTGGTCCCGTCGGCCGCGGTTCCGTTCCTCGTGGCGGCGGCGGTGGGCGTCGTCGGTGGGGGACTGGTCGCCGCGGTGACGGACCCTCTCGGGTGGGAGCACGGGTCGTGGGCCTCGGCGTTCCTCGTCCTGGTGGTCGGCGTCGGTCAGGCCGTGCTCGGAGCCGGTCAGGTCCACCTCGGGGCGAGGCCCGACCGTCGCACGGTCGTCGCTCAGATGGTCTCGTACGACCTGGCCTCGGCGCTCGTGATCCTGGGAACGTTCGTCACCTCACCGGCTCTCGTGGCCGTCGCATCCGCCTTGTTCCTCGTCTCCCTCGTGCTGTTCGCCAGGGTCGCTCTCGTCGAGGGTGAGACCGGTCCGATCAGGAAGCTGTACCTCGCGGTGCTGGTCCTGTTGATCGTCAGCACCCCTGTCGGCATCGTGCTGAGCGTCGTCAGTTCATGAACGGGGGGTCCGAACGCGGGTTCCGCCTCTCGTTCGAGTCCGGGCTCGACAGTCCTACCGACGTCGTCTGGCGGACGGTGTCGGACATGGACGGCGTGAACGCCGAGTTGAAGCCCTGGTTCCGCATGACGTTCCCGGCGGGAGGGGGAGAGTTGAGGCCCGACAATACGGTCGTCGCGAACGGCTTCCGGAGCTGGCTCCTCTTCGGTGGATTCCTGCCGATCGACCGACACTCCTTCGGCTTCGATCGACTGCTCGACCTCGGCTTCGTCGAGGAGTCGAGCAGCTGGATGAATCGACGGTGGCGGCACGAGCGATCGGTCGTTGCCGTCGACGGGCAGCACTGCGTGGTGCGTGACGCACTGCTGGTCGAGCCGCGACTCCGGTGGACGGCGCCGGTCGGACGGCTCGGCGTACGGGCGGTCTTCTCCCACAGACACCGACGACTGCGCCGACGGTTCGGATCGGCGCCATACTGGTCGGGCTGACCGCGGATCGACAGGAACTCGGAAGTCGGCTCGGGGTCGAGATCAGACAGCCGGGAGCTGGTCGGGGTGCACGACGTGGATCTCGGTGATCGGCTGGACGCCGGTCGTGCGTCCTCAGCCGCCCGGCGGGGCAGGAGCTACCTGGTTCAGCGTCGCCTGCTGGAGCGACCATCCGGCCGCCGCTGCAACCTGCTCCGGCGTCAGGGTCACCCGGGGAGAACGGATCAGGATCGGGTACGGGTCGATGGCGTTGGACTGACCGGGGTGGATCTGGAAGTGGAGATGCGGCGATGTGCCCTTGGCGTTGCCCGTGTCGCCGACGGTGCCGACGACGGTGCCGGCGGTGATCTCCTGGCCGGCGATCAGCGGCGCCCAGTCCCGCAGGTGAGCGTAGTAGTAGCGGTAGCCGCTGAGACCCCGCGTCCAGACGGTGAGCCCTCCCAAGCGGTTGGTCCCGACCTTCTCGACCCACCCGTCCTCGACCGCCACGACAGGCGTTCCGGAACGGGCGAAGAGGTCGTTGCCCTGATGCGCCCGGGCACAGCCGTCGCGGCAGTATCCGTAGCTGGAGATGAAGCTCGTCGGTCCGGCGACGGGGAACACGAAGCCGGGGATCGTCGCCGGGGTGGCCGCCATGAGCTTCTCGGCGTCGGATGCCGCGGTCTGCGCCGCAGCGAGTGCCTGCTCGGCCGCCTCGAGCGTCTGGGTGGCCGCCGTCTCGTCCTCGACGACGCTGCGCAGCCGACCGCCGACCGACTCGCGCTCGGTGAGGTACTCGTCGGCCAGACGCCGGTCGGAGTCGGTGACGGCGCCGGGGAGGACGACACGGTCGGCCTCGGCCGACATGTCCCGCCCGGGGCGTAGCCGGAGCTCGGGCTGGCCGGCAGCGACGTAGGACGCAGCGACCCGACGGGTGAAGCGGTCCCGGACCGCCGCGTAGCGCTCGGCAGCGGCGCGGTGGGCGCCCTCGATCTCGGCCCGGGCCGACTGCGCGGTGGCGAGAGCGGCCTCGGCCTGTGCGAGGGCGACCTGGGCGGCGATGAGCCGGTTCTGGGTCAGATCCACCTGCGCCTTGAGGCCGGCCAGCACAGGGTTGGTGATGCCGACCCCATCCCACGGGCCCTTCGGCGTCACGAGCGCCGTCGGATCCTCGATGTCGTCGTCGACCGGCGGCAGTCCGCCGTCGGGGGGCAGCGGCACGGTCGGATCGATCGGGTTCACGATGCCCTCGGGCAGCGTGGTCGACGTCGTCGACGAGGTGGAGGATCCGGGCACGGTCGTCGCCGTCGGATCCGTCGTGGTCGTGGAATCCGGTGTCGACGTCGTGGTGGACGAAGTCGACGAACCCGGCACGGTCGAGGAGGTCGTGGTGGACTCCTGCGCACCGGTCACCGGTGAGAAGGCGACCATCGCGGCGACCGACGCCACCACCGCGGACGAGGCGGCCAGACGTCGGGAACCCCGGGCGGGGCGCGACCTCATCGTGCCTTCCTCAGAGCGCTGGCCGTGGTGATCACCGACACGGCTGTGCACACCGCGATCGTCACGAGCGAGGTCACCACGATGACCGTCGCCACCTCGCCGGCGGGCGGCATGAGCGACGACACGACAGCGCTGTCGGAGCCTGATGCCTGGGAGGTGGAGATGGTGAGCAGGACCGACGCCACCACCGCTCCGGCAAGGCCGATCAGCACGCCCTCGATCGCGACGGGCGCGGCGATGTAGGTGCGACCCGCCCCGAACGAGCGCATCATCTCGATCTCCCGCTGGCGCGACGAGATCGACGATCGGATCATCGCAGCGGACAGCACGACGCCGACCACGCCCAGGAGGAACGCCAGCCAGGTGCCGAGCCCGGACACGGCACCCGACAGGTCGCGCACGTCCTGGACCGCGTCGTCCGCCGTGACGACCTGGTAGACGGCCGAGTCCGACGCGAGCGGCTCGGTGATGCGTCGGATCAGGCTGGGATCCGCGTCCCGCGGTGCGACCCGGAACGACGAGGGGAGCAGATCGGCGGTGACGGCCTCGACCATCGTGGACTCGCCCGCATAGAGACGCCTGTACTCGGCGAACGCCTCCTGCTGGGTCACCCGGGTGACCTCCCGGACTCCCTCGGAGTCGTGGAGCAGCCCGCCGACCCGTGCCACATCCGTCCGGTCCGCGCTCGGCTGGAGGTACACCACGAACTCGACGCCGTCGGCCCAGCGGGCCATCGTCGAGTCCACGCCGGCGCGGGCGATGGCCGCGCCCCCGGCGAGCAGCGCGCACAACGACACCGTGAGCATCGCCGATGCGGCCAGCGCCGGTCGGCGTCGGATCCCGCGCCAGGCGTCGCGCAACGCGTAGGTCGACATCGCTGCCACGTGCGTCCAACCGGACTCCCGTCGCGTGCCCCCTGCTCCGTCGCCGATGAGGAACGAGGAGATGGCGTGGTCGTCGCCGACGGTGGACGC
>CAZNQK010000058.1:12168-19308 GCA_964575165.1 uncultured Aquihabitans sp.
CCTGCTCCTCGTCGCTCGGGGCGGCCTGCTCGTCGGCGCGGTCCGGTCGGTCGCCGATGACGGCGACGCCGGCCTGCTCGTCGTTCGGGTTCTCGTCGCTGTCGGACACGCGCGGGGGCCTCCCAGCCCTTGGACGGACCTGTTCCTGACGAAGGTCCCTGACGAACATCGGACGATCGGAGCAGGATCCGTAGAGAATCCCGGCGACGGTCGACCAGCGCCGGCGTGACGGGAACCCCACCGGACCGGCGTGAACCGTCGACGGTACATGAAGGTCCGGGGGTCCCGCCCAGCGCGGGTGATGAGCTGATGCCCCACTACCGCCCACCTCCGGGGTCGAGGTCGGTCGGCGATCGGGCGGCCCGGCCGGTACGTTTCCCCCGGATGGCGCTCAACCCGGTCGACCGGATCGCCGACCGCCTCGACGGGATCCAACGCCGGGTCCCGCCGCTCGCGGTCCTGCACGGCGTCCTCAAGAAGTACGGCGAGGACCGTGGTGGCCAGCTGGCGATGATCCTCACCTACCGGGGCTTCTTCGCCGCGTTCCCACTCCTCCTCGCGTTCGTCAACGTGGTCGGGCTGCTGGTCCAGGACGACGAGGAGCTGCGTGAGGAGCTGATCCGCTCCACGTTGGGAGACGTCCCGATCATCGGCACCGAGGTGCTCAAGGCCGAGGTCGGCGGGAGCGTCACCGTGGTCGTCGCGTCCGTGCTGGTGTCGCTCTGGGCCGGGCTGGGGCTGCTCGAAGCACTCCAGGAGCTGCTCAACACGGTGTGGGGGGTGCCCGTCTACGACCGACCGAACTGGTTCGTCCGACGGGCCCGCTCGCTGCCCGCCGTGGTGCTGCTCGGAGGTTGCCTGGTCCTGTCCGGGTCACGCGCCTGGTTCGACCTGTCCGGCGTGGGAGGCGCGGCCGTGTCGGTGCTGATCCCGGTCCTGTCCGGAGCGCTCGCGTACCTGGGGCTCCACTGGCTCCTGTGCCGGCGCAAGGTGCCGTTCGAGTGGCAGCTTCCCGGAGCGTTCCTCGTCGGCCTGTCCTGGTACGTGCTCCTCTTCCTCGCCGAGTGGTACGTCGAGCGCTACGTCGTGAGGGCCTCGGACACCTACGGCGTGTTCGCGGTCGTCTTCGGCCTCATGTCGTGGGCGTACCTGCTCGGCACCATGTACCTCTACGGCAACGAGCTGTCCTCGGTGCTCTACGAACACCGCTGGCCCCGCAGCTTGAGCGGCCGCAACCTCACCGACGCCGATCGCGACGCGTTCGCCCGTGTCTCGGAACGTGAGGTGCGCGTCCGCGGCACCGGCATCGTGATCGACGTGCCCCGCGACCCGGTCGCCCCCGACGGCTGAGACCCGGGGTCAGGAGTTCGGGTCGACGCGCTCGATCGTCTGGCGGTTCGCGTCAGTGCCGGCGGAGTCGCTCGGCTCGATCCCGAGGGCGGCGGTGGCGTCGGCCCGGGCGTCGCCGTCCTCGTCGGGGAGCAGGAACGGAACGTTCACCACCACGGTGTCCTGGCGGAACTTGAGCGCCATCTTCAGCGCCAGCGCCGACTGGTTGTGGAACACGCCCTGCCACCAGTGGGGCAGGACGAACTCGGGGATGACGACGGTCAGGTAGTCGTGGCCCCAGAGCTCGTCGAGCCGGTCCAGGTAGTCGACGACGGTGTTGGTCAGGTCACGGAACGGTGACTCGATGACCTCCAGTGGGATGTCGAGCCCGAATCGCTGCCAGTTGTCGCGGACGCGGTGGGCCTCGTCCTCGTCGATCGCCACCGTCACGGCGACCACGTCCTCACTGCCCACCGAGCGGGCGTATCTGATCGCACCGAGCGAGGACTGGTTCACACCGCCGACGAGCACGACCACGCCGTGGCGCGGCACGTGCTCCGGTGCCCGGAAGTCGGCCGGCACCCTCAGGCTCCGTGCGACGTGGTTGTAGTGGCGCTTGACCGACCGGAACGCGAACACGATGCAGGGGATCAGCACCACGATGATCCACGCGCCGATCGCGAACTTCGACACGATCACGACCATCGCGACGATGAACGTGGCGATGGCGCCGAGGGTCGAGTTGAGAGCGGACAGGTGCCAGCCCCTCTGGCGCTCCTTGAAGTGGTGGCGGACCATGCCGGTCTGGGAGATCGTGAAGCTGGTGAAGACGCCGACCGCGTAGAGCGGTATGAGCAGCGTCACGTCGCCGTTGAACACGAGGAGCAGGATGGCTGCGGCTCCGGCGAGGATGAGGATGCCGTTCGAGAACACGAGTCGGTCACCGCGGTTGGCGAACTGCCGGGGCAGGTAGCCGTCCTTGCCGACGATCGCCGCCAGGCGGGGGAAGTCCGCGTAGGCGGTGTTGGCGGCGAGGATCAGGATCGCCATCGTGGCGAGCTGGAGGATCCAGAACAGCGGGTTGTCGCCGCCGAAGACCTGCTCGCCCATGATCGCGAGCGCCGACTTGGACTCGTCGGGGATGACCCGCATCCACGAACCGATGATGCTGATCATGAAGAAGGTCGACCCGAGGATCGCAGCCATCCATCCGAGGGTGATCGCTGCGTTCTTCGATGTCGGCTTGCGGAACGCCGGGATCCCGTTGGAGATCGCCTCGACGCCCGACAGCGCCACCGCGCCCGACGCGAACGCCCGGGCGAAGATGAACGCGGAGATGCCGCCGATGTACGGACCGTGGTCCTCCTGGATCTTCTCGATGTTCCGGACGCTCTCGGCGGTCGTCGGGTCGAACACGTAGAGCGAGCCGCCGAAGTGCTTGACCGTCGCCCACACGATGAACACCGTGAGGATCGCGATGTAGATGTAGGTCGGGACCGAGAACACCGCCCCCGACTCCTTGACACCTCGCAGGTTGCCGACCGTGAGGATGATCAGGAACGCCAGACAGAGCTCGACCCGATAGGGGCGCAACGCCGGGAACAACGAGTAGAGCGCGAGCACGCCGGCGGCGATCGACACGGCGACGGTGAGCACGTAGTCGATGAGCAGCGAGGCGCCGGCCACGAGCGACGGCGTCACGCCCAGGTTCTCGCGGGCGACCACGTAGGCGCCGCCGCCGTCGGGGTAGGCGTGGATCGTCTCGCGGTAGGAGTTGGCGACCAGTGCCAGCAGGATCACGACGAGGACGGCGATCGGCTTGAGCGCGTCGGTCGTCGGAGCGCCGTTGGCCTGGACCATTCCGGCCGCGCCGACGAGGACGATCAGGATCTCTCCCGTGGCGTACGCCGTGGAGGAGATGGCGTCGGACGAGAACACCGCCAGACCGATCGTCTTGGAGATCCGCTGGTGGTCTGCCTCGTCGTTCGCGAGGGGGCGGCCGATGAGGAACCGCTTCAGGGTGGATGCCATGCGGGCGAGAAATCTAAGCCCGCATCACTCCCGTTGGGAAGTGATCCGTGCCGCGGTTCCGGTCGGGCGTCGGCGTCGGTGCCGGCGGCGCTCAGCCCGGGTGGGCGGCCCGGGCCGACTCGATCGACGCGAGGGCATCGGCGCGTCCGGTCCAGTCGCCGATCTCGGAGCCCTTCCCCGGCTCCAGGTCCTTGTAGACGGTGAAGAAGTGGTGGATCTCGTTGAGCAGGAACGGGTCGACGTCGCCCACGTCCTGGACATGGCTCCAGCGGGGATCGCCGGCGGGAACGCAGAGGACCTTCAGGTCGCGGCCGGCCTCGTCGGTCATCTCCAGCTGGGCGACGGGTCGCGCCCGGACGTGGCAGCCGGGGAACGTCGGATCCTCGAGCAGGACGAGCGCGTCGAGCGGGTCACCGTCCTCGGCCAGCGTGTGGGGGAAGAACCCGTACTCGGCCGGGTAGACGGTGGCGGCGAAGAGGTGGCGGTCGAGCCAGACCTCGTGGGTGTCGTGGTCGATCTCGTACTTGTTGCGGGATCCCTGCGGGATCTCCACAACGACCTCGAACCACTTCTCGTCGGGGATCGTCGCCACGTCTCGTCCTGCTCTCTGTCCTGGGTCTGGCTGTCCTGGGTCTGGCTGTCCTGGGTCTGGCTGTCCTGGGTCTGGCTGTCCTGGGTCTGGTGCGTTCAGCCGTCGAGGCCGCGCATCCCCGACCATGCCAGTCGGGACAGCTGGTCGGCCAGCGTGTCGACGTCGGGCGAACGGTCATGCGCCAACCAGTGCCGTGACGCAGCCTCGGTCATGCCGACGATCCCCTGAGCGAGCACGTCGCGGTGCTCGGCCGGCTGACCGTCCACCACGATGAGCTCGGCGATCGACCCGGCGATCGAATCCTCGACGTCGCGTGCGAACGACGCGAACTCGGGATCACGTCGGGCGCCGGCGCCGAACAGGACGCGGAACGAGTCGGTGTGCTCATCGACGAAGTGGAAGTAGGCACGCATGCCGTCCTCGACCTGCTGGCGCGGGCCGGCGGCGTCGGAGGTGGCCTTGGCGATCGTGGCCCGGAGCACGTCGCCGATCTCGGTCAGCAGCTCGATGAACAGGTCCCGCTTGGAGCTGAAGTGCTGGTAGAGCACCGGTTTGGTGACGCCCGCCGCGTCGGCGACGTCGTTCATCGATGTGCCGTGGTAGCCGTTCTCGGCGAAGACGTGCACGGCGGTGCCGAGCAGTTGGTCGCGACGCTCGGCTGCGGGGAGCCTCATGGCCGATCATGTTACTCCTCGGTAACAAAGCTGTCCCGGTGCGGGGTCGCGTCGGCACCTGCGTAGCCTTCCGCTCGTGTCGTCCGGGTCGTCGTCTCTTCCGCACTCCGAACCGTCCTCCCTGGACCTGCCCCGCGTGCGCTGTGCTCCGTTCCACGAGTCGCAGGCCGCGGACCCGATCGGATCGGCCGGCTGCTACGACGGGTTCCTGGTGGTCGACGTCCCCCTTCCGTGGGACCGCGAGGTCACCGCAGCGGAACCCTTCCGGACGATGCTCGACGGGCCGACGAGTGCGGCGCTCGCCGCCGACGGCTCGCGATGGCGTCCACTGGCCCGGGTTCCACCGACCGAGGCGATCGCAGCGGGTGGGAGCCGCATCACAGAGCACTGTGCCGTGATCGAGTCTGTGCGTCTCGACGACGGCACGGCCGTGGACCTGCGTGGCCCGTACCGGTGGCGTCAGTGGATCGTGTCCTCCGATGACGTCATGACGTTCGCGCGGGCCATGTACGGCTTCGGCGGCCCAACGGGCGCGGCCGCCAGCGCCGTCGCCGACACCGCCGCGATCGACGCGTCTCCGATCGGTGCCCCTTCTGGCGGTGCATCGGATGAGCAGGGTCGAGGTCCCGACTGCGTCCTGGTGTGCACCCACGGTCGACGGGACCAGTGCTGCGGTGGTCCTGGCACGGCGATGTTCGAGGAGCTGGCCCACGTGTTCGCCGAGTCCGGCGCGGCGGTCGACGCCCAACGGATCTCCCACACCGGCGGACACAGGTTCGCCCCGACCGCCATCACCTTCCCGGACGGCTACGCGTGGGCGCACCTGGATGCGACGCTCGTCGACAGGCTCGTCCGTCGAGCCGACCCTCCGGCCCGCTTCGCCGAGCACTGCCGGGGCTCGGCGCTCTTCGACGGAGCAGCCGCTCAGGCGGCCGATCGTGCCGGGCTCGTCGTCGTCGGCTGGGAGTGGGCCGAGGTCGGACGGGCGATTCAGCTGAGGGCGTTCGACCGTCTCACCATGACGACGACGGTCCGGGCGATCGCGAGGCTCGCCGACGGCTCCGTCCGAGCCTTCGACGTGGTGTCGGTCCCCGATCGCCACATCCCGTCGCCGACGTGCGGCCTCGTCGACGGTCCCGAGTACACGACCGAGGCGGTCTGGCGTGTGCTGGAGGTCGACGAGGTGGAGGTCGGGATCGTGGGCGCCGTCGAGGGGCCCGGGTAGCGGGAGTCCGGGTAGCGGGAGTCCGGGTAGCGGGAGTCCGGGCCGACGTCAGGCGTGGCCGGCGTCCTCCTTGTCGGCGGCCTTCGCTCCATACGAGAGGATCACGGCCGGGATGAACACCACCGACCCGACCACCAGAAGGGCGATGGTAAGCGTCACCATCCACGTCGGGAACTGGGCGACGAACGCCACGACGAAGAGCACGACCGAGGCGCCGAAGCACATGTAGGCGATCCGCTGGCCCAACGCCGACCAGTGCAGGATCGCCGCCCGCTTGGCCAGAACCGGGTCGTCGTCCGGGGCGGAAGCCGGTCGGGGTCGATCGCTCACCGGACCAGCCTGCCCACCGGAGCGCCCCGGGCGCCAACGGCGCGGTCGCCGATCAGTCCCGTGTCCGGCTGACGCTGTCCGATGAGAGTGCAGGAGATAGCATGAAACAACATGACATGCTGTCTATGTCGTCGGACGGACCGGGGGGACCCGGAGGAGGTGGACTTCCATGGTGGTTGGACGGGACCGACTGCTGGTCGAGCACTGCGGCGACGAGCAGGTGGTCGACCCCGGCGACGACCTGACGTTCGGTCGGGCGTCCGACCTGGTGGTCGACACCAACCCCTACCTCCACCGGACGCTGGGCCGGTTCCGCCACGACGGCAGGGTGTGGTGGCTCGACAACGTCGGTGGGGCCGTCACGCTCACGATCCTGTCGGCCGGTGACCTCAGCTCCTCCACCATCGGGCCCGGCTCGTCTGCACCCATCCTGCGGGTCGAGTCCGTCGTCACCTTCGTCGCCGGACCGGTCGCCTACGAGCTCATGGTGACCAGGGCCGACGCCGAGCGCCGCGCCGACCTCGCCGGCGCGGTGGACGTAGCGGGTCCCCTGAGGACGCTCGAGTGGGGGTGCATCGACCTGAACCCCGACCAGTTCGAGCTGCTGGAGGTCCTGTGCGCGCCCCGGCGGGCGATGCCGGCCGATCAGTGGGCACCCATCCCGACCAACCGCGAGTGCGCTGCCGAGCTGGGTTGGACGCTGAGCAAGTTCAACCGCAAGCTCGACCACCTGTGCGACAAGCTCCACCGTGCCGGGGTCCGTGGCATGCACGGCGATCTGGGCCTCAGCGCGACCGACCGCCGACGGATGCTCGTCGACCACGTCGTGCGAAGCGAGCTCCTGGAGCGTCACGCTGCGTCGGGCTCCCGGACGAAGAGCGCGGCAGGTCAGTGAGCGAGCTGCACGGCGACCACCTCGTCGGGTGAGACGATCCACCCGCGCCCCGGTGCGGGAGTCA
>CAZNQK010000059.1:0-12793 GCA_964575165.1 uncultured Aquihabitans sp.
GGCCGATTTCGGCCACGAAACGGGAACAAAGCAAGTGCGGGAAGCTGGCGGTCGTTCAGGACGCGAGGGCCAGGACCATGTCGGCCACGGCCCGGGGACCCTCGACCATGACGTCGGCCAGCGCCACGAGGTCGCCGGTGATCTCGTCGCTCATCACCACGACGCCGAGCGTCGTACGGCCCGCGTCGCGCAACGCGCCGAGAGCGTCGAGCGCAGGGATGTCACCGACGTCGTCGCCCGCGAACAGCACGGGTCCGGTGTGGGCTGCGACCAGATGGTGCAGCACAGTTCCCTTGTCCTCCGCTATCGGCGGGTGGAGCTCGACGCTCATCCGGGCGGAACGGGCACGCAGTCCGGTCGGTCCCGCCATCTCCTCGGCCCAGGAGCGCACAGCGTCGGCCGCCTCGGGGTGACGCCGGTAGTGCAGCGTGAGGGACAGGCCCTTCAGCTCGACGTCCATGCCATCGGGACCCTGAAGTCGTGCCAACCCCGCCACGTCAGCGATCGTCTCGCGCCACACCCCCGACGTCTCGTGGTCCTGTCGCTCCCCGTCGCGCCGCAGCTCCAGCCCGTAGAGGCCGACCAACGTCACCGCCGACGGCGCGGGGAACCACCTCTCGAGGAACTCGACCGGACGCCCCGACACGACGGCGACCTCGCCGAAGCGCGCCGCCAGACGTTCCAGCGCTGCAGGAACCCCCTCGAACGGAGCCGCTGAGTCAGGCGTCTCGACGATCGGCGAGAGGGTGCCGTCGAAGTCGAACGCCAGCAGCGCGTCGGCGGCGTGGAACCTGAAGTGGTCCAGAGCGTCGTTCAGCTCGATCACGACAGCGGCGTCAGGGGGCGGTGGTGGTCGTCACGGAGCCTGACCTGGCCGTCGTCGCCGTGCCACCCGCGACCGTCGTCGCCGTTCCCGGCTTGACGGTCGTGGCCGTTCCGGGCTTCACCGTCGTGGCGGTTCCGCCGGCGACGGTCGTAGCGGTCCCCGCAGCAGCGCCGTTCAGCTTGGGGACCAGATCCGGTCCGATCATCACCACGACGCCGGTGGTCGGAGGCTGGTTCTGAGCGACGCTCGACCCGGCCGCCAGAGGTGTCACCGTCGTCTCCGCCAGTCCGAACAGCTTGGCGATCGACTTGGCGTTCGCCTCGTAGCCGGACGCGAACATGACCGACGAGGCTGTCACCGGCTGGTTCGAGTTGGTGGCGACGACCTGCGTGTAGCCGCCCTGGGCGAGCACCTGTCCGGCCTTGGCCGCCATGCCGCTGGCCCCGGAACCGTTGGCCGCGACGACCTGGACGGTTGCGGGTGCCTGCTCCGCCACCGTCGTCGTCGGCGCCTGGGTCGTGGTCGTGACCTTCTCCTTGCCTGCCGGAACCTCGACGCCGGCGTCGGTCGAGTCGACGCCGACCCCGCCGGCCTTGACGAGCAGGATGATCCCGATCACGACTCCGACGAGGATCAGCACGATGCCGATCAGGTTCGGGCCCTCCTCGGGGCTCGGCGCCGATGGACGTTGCTGCCGCGGTCGCTGCGTTGTGGCCATGGGAAAACCCTAGTCAAGCCCCGCTCCGCGACCCTGTCCCCTCCACACAAGCTCCTACCCCACGAACTCGGGTCACCTGACTCCGATAGTCGGCGCGAGACGACCCGAGTTCAGCTCTCCCACGAACTCGGCGCTAGACGACCCGAGTTCAGCGGAGCTGATCCGTGAGCCGCCTGATCTCCCAGATGCGGGCTGTCAGCGGCTCGGTCAGCGGCCACTCGATGCCGGCCGCGAGCGCTGCCGGGGTGAGCGTCCTGGACTCATCCGGCCCATCGAGGTCCGTGGTCCACAGCACGTGATCGCCGGAGTCGGTGAGGTGCCGGAGCGAGAGCACCGGCGGAGGGGTTCCCGGCTCCTCGAGCTGATAGGCGAACAGGACCGTGCGATCACCCGAGGTGAACGACCACGCGGCGCGTGAACGGTCCGGGCCGTCGACGGGCGACACGAGCCGCCGGACCCGACCGCGCTGGACGACGTCCTGGGTCCGTCTGGCCACCCCGACCGCTCGGCCAAGGACCGTCTCCTCGGACCGGCTGATCGAGTCGAGGTCGAGGTCGATGCCGAACCGGCCGGAAAGTGCGACGGCGCAGGCGAACGGCATCGGCCGATCACCCCAGCGGGTCACGTGGGCGGCCATGGCCGCTGCAGGGAAGAAGTGAGAGCAGGCCCACTGCATGCGCACCCGCGTCACCGGGTCGGTGTTGTCCGACGTCCAGAACTCGTGGAACCACCGCAGCGACCCGTGGTCGACCCGACCTCCGCCCGACGCGCAGAGCATCAGCTCGACCTCCGGATGGGCGTCCGCGACACGAGCCATCACGTCCCAGGTGGCGTGAACGTGGTCGATCCAGAGGTTGGGCTGGCGATCCGACCCCAGCGCTGCCGAGCCCGGGTCCGTGATGGGACGGTTGGCGTCCCACTTCACGTAGCTGGTGCCCGGCGCCGAGGCCAGGGTCCGGCGAACCACGTCGACCTCGAAGTCACGCACGTCCTCCCTCAGCGGGTCGAGGGCGAGTTGGTTGCGGTGCAACCTCGGCTCGCGCCCGTCACGGAGAACCCAGTCAGGGTGCCGCTCGTAGAGGTCGCTCTCCGGGTTGACCATCTCTGGCTCAACCCAGATCCCGAAGCGGATGCCCGCCTCGCCAGCGGCATCGGCGAGCGGAGCCAGCCCTCCCGGGAGCTTGCGGAGGTCTGGATCCCAGTCGCCCAGTCCCTGCGTGTCGTCGTCACGGGGATGAGTGGTCCCGAACCAGCCGTCGTCGAGGAGGAAGACATCTGCATCGAGCTCGGCGGCCCGCTCGATCAGTCCGACGATCCGGCGTTCGTCGAAGTCGAAGTAGGTGGCCTCCCAGTTGTTCACCACGATCGGCCGGATCCGGTCAGGGTCTCGGAGCACTCTGGCCCGGGTCCAGCGGTGGAACGCCTCGGTCACGCCGTCGACACCGTCGCTCGACCAGGTCCACGCAACCGTCGGGAGGACCAGGCGCAAACCCGGATCCAGCCGGTACGGGGCGCCGAGGGAGTGCGCACCGGCTCGGATCCTCAACTCGAGCGGCGCTCCGGGCTCACCCTTCGGTCGGAGGTCGAGCGAGAGGTGCGCGTTGCCTCCCCACGCGACGCTGAAGCCGATGACATCCTGAGAGGTCCGCTCCTCGGCATCGCCCTCATCGCCCACCGGGAGGAACGGCCCGGTCGGCGACACGAGCAGGCACGGGCTCCGCTGGAGGTGGGGCTGAACGCCGCCGAGGCTACCGAGGACCGTCGTGCCGATCGGCAGCCGGTCGACGCTCCAGCGCCACTCGTCAGCCCAACCGGACCCTCCGAACTGGACGATCTCGGCGTCGGGAGGAACCAGGAGGAACGGCGAGATCGAGTCGTACGCGAGCAACGTGACGGGCGCGGCTTCCGAGTGTTCGACCTCCACCCACTGCTCCAGCACTCCCGAGTCGGGGTTGGAGCGGAGGTGGTGCTCGACAGTCAGGTCGAAGCGCTCGTCCCGCTGCTCCACGACGACCTCGGTCCCGTCGTCGAGTCCTGCGCCGGAGCGCCTGACGTCGGCCACGACCAGACGTGTGGTCAGGGTTCCGTCGGAGTGGACCACCTGCAGAGCCGGCGGTCTGAACGGATCGGCTCCGTCCAAGGTCGGGAACGCCGACGGGTACAGCACCGGATGGACGTCGAGCGACGCCTCCTGGCCCACCGGCCCAAGGCCCAGCTGATGCAACCGGCCGTCGTCGTCGGCCACCCAGCTGAGGCCCCATCCCCCTGCGTCGACGCGGATCGGTTCGTGCACGACGCGCACCGTACCCGTCCCGCCGAGCGAGGATTCCCGACAACAACGCCCCCGACGGTCGTAGGGTCAGTCCATGGAATCAACACGACGCATCCGGCGAGCCGTTTCGCTGCCGGCAGTGGGAGCGGTGGCCCTGCTGGCCCTCGCGCTCACCGCCTGCGGCGGCGACGACGAGGCGACGCCGACCACGGCGAAGGCCACCCGTCAGTCGACCACGACCGAGGCGACCACGACCACCGCCGGAGGGTCCGACACCAAGACCACCGTCGCCGTCGGCGATCCCAGCTGGGCGGCGAACGCCACCGAGTTCCGCGGCCAGGACGGCACGACCCACGACCAGGAGTGCCCACCGAACCCCGACGAGCAGGCTGGTTCTGTCTGGGGCGCCGGCACCTACACCGACGACTCGTCCATCTGCACCGCCGCGGTCCAGTCGGGACTGATCACCTTCACCGAGGGAGGAACGGTGACCTTCGAGATCGCGCCGGGCCTGGATGAGTACGAGGGTGGAACCGCCAACGGGGTGACGTCATCGAGCTACGGGTCGTGGGATGGAAGCTTCACCTTCCCCGACGCGCCACCGGGATCGGTCGACTTCGCGGCCGGGGCCGAGTCGTGGGGCGTGAACATGACTTCGAAGCGGGGCAAGGACGGCACCAAGGCGACCGTCTCGTGCTCGGCCGACGGCACCGCCGGATCGGTGTGGGGCAGCGGGCCCTACACCGACGACTCGTCTGTGTGCACCGCCGGGGTGCACGCCGGTGTCATCACCCTCTCCGAGGGCGGTGAAGTCACGGTCGAGATCAAGCCTGGACAGCAGTCGTACAAGGGATCGACAGCCCACGGCGTGACGTCGTCGGACTACGGCGCGTTCGACGGCAGCTACGTCGTCGTCGCCGGCTGAGGCCTGAGCGGCTGCCGTTCCATCCAACCTGCCCATCGGCCCACGAGAGTCGAGTCGGGATACCGGTCGTTCCTCCCACAGTCGCGGCAAACTGGGCTCACCCGGTAGTGCGAACGCGACGGGAGTCGCCGATGTCAACGACCGCAGCATGACCTTCACCTGGCTGATCGGGCACAACGTCTGGTCCAAGAAGGTGCGCTCCTTGCTGACCGCGTCGGCGGTGGCGATCGGGGTGCTCGTCGTGGTCGTGCTCGGCATCGTGACCGACAGCATCCGCACCACCGCCGCCGGTGTCCTGAAGGTCGGCGCGGCCGACTTCACCATCTCGCAGAAGGGGCTGAGCGACCTGCTCGAGAGCGCTCTCACGGAGCAGCAGCTCCAGAAGGTCCAGGAGACACCGGGGGTCAGGAGCGCGATCGGCGTGCTGCTCGACACCGAGAAGCTCGACGAGCAGCACCCTCTCGTGGTCGAGGTCGGGATCCGGCCCGAGGACCTGGAGCCGTTCGGCGTCAGGATCGCCACGGGCCGGGCGTTCGGAGCGGAGAGCGCCGACGAGGTGATGGTCGGTGTGCGTCTCGCCCAGGACCTGGGCATCGGCCCCGGCGACACCATCGACGTAGGTGACGGCCCGAAGAAGGTCGTCGGCGTGTTCAACACCGGCAACACGTTCGGCGACAGCACCGTCATGTTCCCGCTGATCCCCTTCCAGGCCTACGAACGCCAGCCGGGCGGGCTGTCGTTGTTCTTCGTGAAGGTCGACAAGGGGACGACTGCGAAAGCGGTCGAGGCCCGGATCGAACGTGACAACCCGATCCTGCTGGGCATCCGCAACCTGCTCGAGTTCGGCCGGGCCGACCGGAGCTACCAGCTGATCACCGCGGCCGACCAGGCAGCCACGATCGTGGCGATCGCCGTGGGTGCCATCGTGGTGGCGAACGCCATGTTGCTCTCGCTCGTCGAGCGGTACAGGGAGTTCGGCGTGCTGCGCGCCATCGGATGGACGCGCCGACGGCTCGTCGCGCTGATCTTCGGCGAGGCGGCGATCATCGCCTTCGTCGGTGCGTGCATCGGTGTCGGGCTCGCGTTCGTCGGCGTCCTGGTCCTGGCCGACCTGCCCGACCTCGCGGGGATCCTCAAGCCGACCTTCGAGGGCTGGGTGTTCGGTCGGGCGCTGTTCACGGCGGCCGCCGTGACGGCTATTGGGGCGCTCTACCCAGCGTTGCGTGCCGCCCGGCTGTCCCCCCAGGAGGCGATGCGCCGTGAGTGAGCGGAGAACCGACCCGGCAGGGACCACGACGCTCAACCGCCACCCCGCCATCGACGCGGTCGAAGTGCGCAAGACGTTCGACCGTGGCGTCGTAACCGCGCTCGACGGTCTGACGATGCGGGTCGAGGCCGGCGAGTACGTGGCGATCACCGGGCGGTCGGGGTGCGGCAAGTCCACGCTCATGCACCTCTTGGCGGCGTTGGATCACCCCGACAGCGGCTCCCTCCACGTGAACGGGCACGACATCACCCACCCGGATCACGTGAACCGCTATCGGCGTCACGAGGTCGGTCTCGTCTTCCAGATGCACAACCTGCTCCCCCACCTCGACGCTCTGTCGAACATCGGCGTGGCCATGCTCGGCACCCGCACCGGCAAGGCTGACAGGCGGGCACGGGCGCAGGAGCTGCTGGAGCTCGTCGAGCTGGGCGGCCTCGGACACCGCCGGCCCCCGGAGCTGTCCGGAGGAGAACGCCAACGTGTGGCGATCGCACGGGCGTTGGCCAACCGTCCCAGCCTGCTGCTCGCCGACGAGCCGACCGGTTCGCTCGACAGCCACACCGTCGACCTCGTCCTACAGCTCATGCAGGGGCTGCGCGACGAGGAGGACGTGACGGTCGTCGTCGTCACCCACGACGACCACGTGGCGCAGGCCGCGGACCGGATCATCTACATGGATGACGGCCGGGTGGTCGTGCCGACCTGACGGTCGTGGTGGACGACCTCGAGCCGGTGACCGAGGAACGCCCGGGCGATCAGCATCAGCACGAGCCCGTACGCCACGCTCAGAGCGAGGGGCCACAGGATCGGACCGCCGGTCGGTTCCAGGCTCGAGTCGATGAGCTGCTGCGCGCCGTAGAAGGGCAGGACCCTTGCCACCGCGTTGTCCGGCTCCACGGCGAGCTGCATGCCGACCACCCCGATGAGCACCAACGTGCCCTCGAGCTCCTTCGGGACGACCGCTCCTACCGCCAGGCCGAACGGGATCGCCATCACCGCAACCGTCGACACCCCGAGCCACGCGAGCCACGGCCGCTCCGGCTGCGATACCGGGAGCATCAGCGCACTGAACAGTGCGGCGATGAGCAGGCCGAGCGGAGCGAGGAACGCGAGCCGTCCGAGCAGCAGGTCGAAGGGGCGGTACCCGCCGAGGACCAGCCGTTGGTCGACCGCCTCTGACGACAGGAGAGAGAACAGGGTCGCGCCCGACACCGAGAACGCCATGCCGACTCCGCCCGCGACGACCGCGCGGGTGCCCGAGCCCATCGACGCCAGGTAGAAGCACAGCGGAAGGGCGACCAGGATCGCGAGCGCGGCGTGGCGACGGGTGAGGTCGCGGCCGTGCATCTCGGCCATGATCCCGATGCGACGCAGCGTGTCCATCACGCTCCGCCCTGACCGTCTCGACTGCCGCGACCGACGTGCCGGGAGGGGTGCGCCGGCAGCTCGACCACACGGTCGGCCCGCTCGAGCTCGGCCAGCATGTGGGTGACCACGACGACAGCGCAGCCCCGCTCACGCCACACGGCGCAGTGGTCCCAGAAGTTGACGTAGGTGCCCCGGTCGAAGCCCTGGTACGGCTCGTCGAGCAAGAGCACCGTGGGCTCGGCGAGGAGCGCCAGCGCCAGGTTGAGCTTCTGTCGCGTGCCGCCCGAGAGGTCACGAGTGACGGTCCGTTCGTGAACGGGGTAGTCGAACTCGGCGAGGATCGACCGTCCCCGTTCGAGCGACTCGGCCCGTCCGATCCCCGCACCTCGCCCGAACATGACCAGGTGGTCCTCGGCGGTCAGCAGCTCGAACAGCCCGGGGATCTGCGGGCAGTATCCGATGCGGCCGTCGACTGCGATCGTGCCCTCATCAGCCCGCTCGAGCCCGGCGCAGATGCGCATGAGCGTGGACTTGCCGGCGCCGTTCTCGCCCGTGAGAGCCACGACCTCGCCTCGGGCAACCTCCAGGTCGACGTGTTCGAGGATGGTCGTCCGCCCGAACCGCTTGCACACTCCGGAGACGACCAGCGCACCCACACACCCATCGTCGTCCTCCGAGACGCTCCAGACCAGCGCGCCGCGGGAGCAGCACCGTCGGCTTGACGCGATCGAGACGGATGGCCGTTCGACGACCCGTCCGATTACCGCACGGTGAATCCACCCCTCGTGACCGTCGATGACACCGACGGGATCCGCGGGAACGTGAGGTCGACGGTGTCGGGGCTGTCCGGCGACCGGTCGGCGATGCTCAGGTCGAGCCTGCCGGTGCGCCAGGGGAACCGGAACAGGTTGATCGCGTCGACCCTGATCCGTGCGCCGTTGCACTCGTCGGCGAGAGGTTGAACGACGTCGTTGCGGGTCAGCACGGCCGCCACCACCATCGCCCGCGACCGGATGTCGCGGTACGTGACGCTGCCAGACCAGAACGGCCGCAGGAACGGGAACCGGACCCTGTTCAGGCTCAACGAGAGGCTGCCGCCGGACGCGAGACGACCGGTGCCACGGACGGATCTGACGCTGTCGAGCGGAGTGCAGGTCTGGGAGTCCTCGATGACCTGTGCGAGGGCGTCGGAGCTCGACCCGGCGAAGGTGCCGTCACCGGAGTAGATGGCGGTCACCTGGTGCGTGCCGACGGCGAGCGCGTCGGTCACCAGGGTCGCGGTCCCGTCCTCACCGACGGTGCCCGTTCCGAGCACTGCGGCGCCGTCGCGGAACTCGACAGTCCCGGTCGGCGTCCCCTCCTCACCGTCGACGGTTGCCGTGAACGTCACCGACTGGCCGACCTGCGACGGGTTGAGCGACGAGGTCACCTTCGTCGTGGTGGCGACGAGCGGCTCTGGCTCCACAACCTGGTCGAGCGGGGTCGACGTCGAGCTCCCGTACGAGCCGTCACCGACGTAGATGACCGTGATCGGATGAACCCCGACTGTGAGCGCCGAGGTCTCGAACGTCGCCTTGCCGGTCCCGTCCAGAGTGGCTGTGCCGAGCGACGTGGCCCCGTCGCGGAGCTCGACCATGCCGGTCGGCTTGCCGGACCCTGGCGCCACCACCGTGACCTCGGCGGTGAACGTCACCGACTGGCCGACCGTCGACGGGTTGTCCGAAGAGCTCACCGTCGTGGCGGTGCCCGCGGGGTTCACGTCCTGCTCCAGCACCATCGACGTCGACGGACCGAACCCGTCGTCCCCGCTGTAGGCGACCGTGATCGAGTGGCCGCCCACGGCGAGTGAGGCGGTCTCGAGGGTCGCGACACCGTTCTCGTCGAGCGTCGCCGTTCCCAGGACCGTGGTGCCGTCGCGGAACTCGACGGTGCCGGTCGGGGTGCCGGCTTCGGGGTCGCTGCTCGTCACCGTGGCGGTGAACGTGACCGCCTGGCCGAACGCCGACGGGTTCACCGACGACGCCACGCTCGTCGAGGTACCGGTCGGCGACGTCTCGTCCACGACCTGTTCGAGTGCTGTCGAGCTCGACGGGTTGAACGTCGTGTCACCCCCGTACACCGCCGTCACCTGATGCGACCCAACCGCCAGGACCGACGTCGACACCGACGCCTGACCCGACGCGTCCAACACACCCGCACCGATCTGGGTCACACCATCGAAGAACGTCACCATCCCCGACGGAACACCACCCTCACCAGACACCGACGCCGTGAACATCACCGACTGACCGAACACCGACGGATTCACCGACGACACCAACGCCGTCTCGGTCGCAACCAACGGCGACGGGTTCACCACCTGCACCAACACCGACGACGTCGACACCTCGAACGACGTCGAACCCGAATACACCGCAGTCACATCATGAGACCCCACCGACAACTCATCGGTCGACAACCCCGCCTGACCAGACGAATCAACCGGCCGCGTCCCCAACGACGTCTCACCATCGAAGAACTCGACCGACCCCGTCGGCACACCCGACCCCGGCGCAACCGCCGACACCGTCGCCGTGAACGTCACCGACGCACCCGCACCCGACGGATTCAACGACGACACCAAACCCGTCGACGACGCCGCCTTGGACACCACCTGCGTCAACGGTGTCGAGCTCGACGTCGCATACACCCCGTCACCGCCGTACACAGCGGTGACCGAATGAGACCCCACCGCCAACGACGACGTCGCGAACACCGCCTGACCGGCAGAGTCCAACGCCACCGACGCCAACACCGACGCACCCTCGAAGAACGTCACCGTCCCCGACGGCACACCACCCTCACCAGACACCGACGCCGTGAACGACACCACCTGACCGAACACCGACGGATTCACCGACGACACCAACGACGTCGAAGTCTCCACCAGTGACGTCTGGTTCACCACCTGGTCCAACGTGGCCGTTGAACCGGCGAACGACGGGCTCCCTGAGTAGGTCGCCGTGATCTGGTGCGTGCCGGCCGAAAGCGCCGCAGTCGACAGGGCGGCCTGACCGAAACCGTCCAGGGACACCGTCCCCAACGACGTCTCACCGTCGAAGAACTCAACCGAACCGGCCGGCAGGCCGGCACCCGGCGCCGTGGCCGTCACCGTGGCGGTGAACGTCACCGACGCACCCGCTCCTGACGGGTTGACCGACGACGTCAGCTCCGTCGATGTCGCTGCCTTGGCGACGACCTGGTCGAGGGCTGTCGAACTCGACGGGTTGAACGTCGTGTCACCCCCGTACACCGCCGTCACCTGATGCGACCCAACCGCCAGGACCGACGTCGACACCGACGCCTGACCCGACGCGTCCAACACACCCGCACCGATCTGGGTCACACCATCGAAGAACGTCACCATCCCCGACGGAACACCACCCTCACCAGACACCGACGCCGTGAACATCACCGACTGACCGAACACCGACGGATTCACCGACGACACCAACGCCGTCTCGGTCGCAACCAACGGCGACGGGTTCACCACCTGCACCAACACCGACGACGTCGACACCTCGAACGACGTCGAACCCGAATACACCGCAGTCACATCATGAGACCCCACCGACAACTCATCGGTCGACAACCCCGCCTGACCAGACGAATCAACCGGCCGCGTCCCCAACGACGTCTCACCATCGAAGAACTCGACCGACCCCGTCGGCACACCCGACCCCGGCGCAACCGCCGACACCGTCGCCGTGAACGTCACCGACGCACCCGCACCCGACGGATTCAACGACGACACCAAACCCGTCGACGACGCCGCCTTGGACACCACCTGCGTCAACGGTGTCGAGCTCGACGTCGCATACACCCCGTCACCGCCGTACACAGCGGTGACCGAATGAGACCCCACCGCCAACGACGACGTCGCGAACACCGCCTGACCGGCAGAGTCCAACGCCACCGACGCCAACACCGACGCACCCTCGAAGAACGTCACCGTCCCCGACGGCACACCACCCTCACCAGACACCGACGCCGTGAACGACACCACCTGACCGAACACCGACGGATTCACCGACGAACCCAACGACGTCGAAGTCGCGCCGCCTTCGGCCACCGTCTGGGTGAAGACCGAAGACGTCGAGCCGAGGAACGAGTCGTCGCCGGCGTACACGACCGTGATCGAGTGATCTCCGAGTCCGAGCGCGCTGGTCTCGAGCGAGGCCTGCCCGAACCCGTCGAGCGTCCGAGTGCCCAACGACGTCGCACCGTCGAAGAACTCCACAGATCCCGTCGGGGTCGCACCGGATCCGCTGACCGTCGCTGTGAAGGTCACCGTCTGGCCGACCTTGGACGGGTTCGGTGAACCTGTCACCCAGCTCGTCGTCGCCGACTTCGCGACCTTCAGGTTGAAGTCCTGGACCGAGTCGGGCGAGATGCCGTTCGATGCGGTGATCACCAGCGGGTAGTCGCCGCCGCTGCCCACCGGCGGCGTCCCTGCCAGCGTCGCTGTACCGTTGCCGTTGTCGGTGAATGTGACTCCGCTCGGCAACGTCCCGCTGAGCGAGAACGTCGGTGTCGGGACCCCTGTCGCGTACACCTGGAAGCCGTTCGCGATGCCCGGCGCGAACGTGGCCGACGACGCCGTCCAGATCGACGGAGCCATCCCGACGTTCAGGGTGAGAGGGATCGAGTCCGACGTCTTGGAAGTTGCGTCGGTCACCCGGAACACCAGGTTCTGGTAGACGCCGCCGGCGTTCTCCGCCGGCGTTCCCGAGATCACCCCGGTCGTCGGGTTCAGCGACAGGCCCTCGGGCAACGTGCCACCGACGAGAGCCCACGTGTAGGGCGCTGTCCCACCTGTCGCCGACAACGTCGTCGAATAGGCCTCGCCACTGACCGCCGAAGGAAGGGAGGTCGTATCGACACCGAGACCCAGCGTGTAGGTGGCCGTCGCCAGAGCCTTGTCCGATGTCGTCCGCACGCCGATGGTCTGACTGCCGGACCCGGAAGCGTTCGTGGAGCTCGGGATGACGACCTTCATTGCATGGCCTGCCGGGACGTCGTAGTAGACGGGGACCGTGATCTCGTTGGTCCCACCGTTGGTCGGACAGGCCCACCCGACCTGGGTGTCGGGTTCAGGGGTCGTGTCCCAGATCTGGATGTCGCAGTTGGGCGAGAAGACCGTGCCGGCGGGCCCGGAGACCGTGATCTTCGAGTAGTTGGCGTTGAGCACGTTCGTGTTGGTGAACACCGCGGTGTAGGTCACCCCGGTCGCTTCTGGAAGCGTGTTGTCGAGGTGGACGCCCACGTTCGTCACCGCCGTCGGGCCCGCACCCAGGTTGAAACCTGTGGTCACAGGCGTCGTATCCGACGTCGTCGACACCGCCAGGCTCTGAGAACCCGTCGAGGTCGTGTTCGTC
>CAZNQK010000059.1:12893-19027 GCA_964575165.1 uncultured Aquihabitans sp.
ACGAACAACTCCCACCAACCTGCTTGTCCGGGTCCTCGGTCCGATCCCACACCGCGATCGCACACAAGTTCGAGAACACCGTCCCCGCCGGGGCATTCAGGGAAACCGTGTTGTTGGGTGCGAGCGCGGCGGTGTTTGTGAACCCGACCGTGTACCGGACACCAGACGCACCCGCCACCGGCGGCGACACCGCGATCGAAGCCGACCCGACGGAGGTCGCGGCGTCGGCGACGGCTCCCCCCACCAGAACCGTTGCCACCGTCGCGATGAACGCGACGATTACGGCAGACGAACGAACCCTGCGGACCCTCGACGACGACGCCATCGAATCCCCTCCCAGTCTTCTTCCTCGCTCCGACGTGCGGAACACTCCTGCGGGGGATCCTATTTGCCACCTCTCAAGAGTCAAGAGTCTCTCCGGAACCGGGTCTGCACCTCCACGGGAGGTGGAGGTCTCCGAGAGGTGGAGGTCTCCGCATCCATTGCAGGGCTGCTTCCCAGTCGCCGTACCTTGTGGAGAATGCGACCGGGGCTGTTCTGCGAACCACCCACCGCCGCACGACTCACCGTCCTGGTCATGTGCATCGCGTTCCTGGGAGCGTGCAGTGGCGACGACGTCTCATCTCGGCCGGGAACCGACCATCAGGTCTCAACGGACTCGTGCTCCACCGACATCGACAAGAGCGGTGTCGACCCGTCCAGGAGTGCATCTGACCCAGCGACCGTCCCGTCGTCGGCCTCGGCCGACTCGAACGCCCCGGAGGTCGCGACCAGATACCGCAGCGGGTTGAAACCGGTGCGGACGGAGTCGTTCGCCGTCTCTACAGCGCACCCCCTCGCGACACGCGCCGCGTGCGAGGTCCTGCGTGACGGCGGCACCGCGGCGGACGCGCTGGTCGTGGCGCAGACCATGTTGGGTCTGGTCGAGCCGCAGTCGTCGGGGATCGGCGGCGGCGGGTTCGTCCTCTACTACGACGCCAGGTCCCGGACGGTCACCTCCTACGACGGGAGGGAGACGGCACCAACAGCGGCCACGAGCACCTACCTGAGTCAGATCAGCGACACGGATCCCACGCCGCCGCGTCCTGACACGCGCGCCAGCGGCCGGTCCATCGGGGTGCCCGGGGTGGTGCGCCTCTTGGAGTCGGTCCAGTCGGACCACGGACAGTCGGCATGGAAGGACCTACTCGGTCCCGCGACCGAGTTCGCCGCCGAGGGCTTCGAGGTCAGCCCCCGACTTGCGGCATCGATCGCGGCGTCGGCGCCCTCGCTGGCCAGAGACCCCGATGCGAGCGCCACCTACCTCCACGACGACGGGACCGGGATTGCCGCCGGCGAGGTGCTGGACAATCCGGGGTATGCGTCGACGTTGCGCGTCCTGGCCCAGGACGGTCCGGACGCGTTCTACCGCGGCCCGCTCGCCGAGTCGATAGTCGAACGGGCGACCTCGACCGAGGGCGGGACCACACCGTCGCTCATGACCGCCGCCGACCTGGCCGGATACCGAGCCGTCGAACGAGAACCTGTCTGCGCCCCGTACAGGTCCCACACCGTGTGCGGGATGGGACCGCCGTCCTCCGGCGGAATCGCCGTGGCCCAGACCCTGGGCATCCTGGCGGGGTATCCGCTGGATCAGTACCCGCCGACGGACATGGACCGGAACGGCGGACGACCGAGCGTCGACGGCGTGCACCTGATCTCCGAAGCCGAGCGGCTCGCCTACGCGGACAGCGACGCGTACGTCGCCGACACGGACTTCGTGGCGCTGCCGGGAGGCAGCCCGGATCGACTGCTCGACCCCGAGTACCTCCGCAGCCGGGCCGGGCTCATCGACATGACCCGGTCGATGGGCGCCGCGGAGCCCGGCGACGTGGGGTCCGTCCCGACGGTCATGGCGCCCGTCGACGAACACGGAACCAGCCACATCTCAGTCATCGACCGATACGGCAACGCGGCCTCGATGACGACGTCGATCGAGTCGTCCTTCGGGTCGTTCCACATGGTCGGCGGCTTCATGCTCAACAACCAGCTCACCGACTTCTCCGCCCAACCGAACACACCGGAGGGCGCATCGGTCGCCAATCGGATCGAGCCGAACAAGCGACCGCGGAGCTCGATGGCACCGACACTGGTCTTCGAGGGCACCGGAACGAAGGACCGGCTCGGTCCGCTCGAGCTGGTGGCCGGCTCCCCGGGTGGCGCCGTCATCCCCCAGTACGTGACCAAGACCCTCGTCGGCATCCTCGACTGGGGGATGGACCCACAACAGGCGGTGGGGATGGCGGACTTCGGAGCCGCCAACTCCCCTGTGACCAACGTCGGCGGCGAGCACCCGAACGTGGACGAGCGGGATGACGGTGCGCAGGACCCGCTGGTCCAGGGGCTGCGGTCCCGCGGTCACCGGGTCGCGATGGTCGAGCACTCGAGCGGGCTCTCCGCGATCATGCGTGACCCCGACCACCGCCGTGGGTGGATCGGCGGAGCCGATCCACGACGCGAGGGAGTGGTCATGGGCGACGTCCGCGGCTGACGAAGCCGACAGCGACCGCCGACGTCGACCTACCCTCTCGACCATGCGGGTCTCGGTATCGGTCGGAAGCGCCTACTACGCCGGCGAGCACTGGAGCGACCTGGTCGACTACGTGCGGGCCGCTGACCGCCTGGACGTCAACACGGTCTGGTCGGCCGAGGCCTGGGGTCTCGATGCGGTGTCCTCGATCGGATACCTCGCCGCTGTGACCGACCGGATCCGACTCGGCACGGGGATCATGCAGATCAGCGCCCGCACACCTGCCGCGACGGCACTCACAGCGTTGTCGCTCGCCCAGCTGTCCGACGACCGCTTCTCTCTCGGGCTGGGTGTGAGCGGCCCGCAGGTGGTCGAGGGCCTGCACGGCGCCGCGTTCGACCACCCGTTGGGTCGGCTGCGCGAGTACGTCGAGATCGTCCGAATGGGCCTGCGTGGCGAGCGCTTCGTGTACGACGGCCAGCACTACGTGCTGCCGCGACCCGGCGGCGAGGGCAAGGCGTTGAAGTCGTCGGTGACACCCCGGCCCGACCTGCCGATCTACCTGGCGACGCTCGGTCCCAAGTCGCTCGAGCTGACCGGCGAGCTCGCCGACGGGTGGCTCGGCACCTCGCTCGTGCCGGAGCACGCGGAGGTGCTGCTCGACCCGATCCGCCGTGGTGCCGAACGGTCCGGGCGGAGTCTCACCGACATCGACCTCCAGGTGAACGCCTACGTCGTGGTGTCCGACGACGTCGACTCCATGGTCGAGATCGGCAAGGGGATGATGGCTTTCACTCTCGGGGCGATGGGGTCGGCGCAGTCGAACTTCTACAACGACGCCTACTCCCGGGCCGGGTATGCGGACGTGTGCGCCGAGGTGCAACGGCTGTGGGTCAACGGCGACAAGGCTGCTGCGACAGCCGCCGTGCCCGCCGACCTGGTGCTGTCCGCCTACCCGATCGGTACCGAGCAGATGGTCCGGGATCGCATCAGGGCCTACGACGCGGCCGGGATCGGGTGCCTGCGGATCGCGCCGATGGGGTCGACGCCCACCGAGCGGATCGAGCACCTGGAGATGGTGATGGACATGGTCGCGTCGGCCGCGACGTCCTGAGATTCCGCTCTGATGGCGCACCCCGGCCACCACGCCGCCGCCCGCCCGGACGATCCGGCGGTCATCATGGCCGCAGACGGCTCGGTGACGACCTGGGCGGAGTTGCACCACCAGGCGGTCGGGACCGCGAACCTGCTCCACGATCTGGGCCTGAGGGCCGGGGACCCGGTCGCGTTCTGCGTCGAGAACCGACCCGAGTTCGTCGCTCTGGTGTGGGCGTGCCAGTACGCCGGGTTCCGCTGGACCCCGATCTCGACGCGACTGACGGCGGACGAGGCCGCCTACATCGTCGCCGACTGCGGGGCCGGAGCGCTGTTCCACTCTGCAGCGACGGCAGCGATCACGACCGGGTCGCTGACGGCCGGGGCCACACCGCACGTCATCGACGTCGACGCCACTCCCCTCGGAACGCTCGACGGTTCCGCGCCCCGCTACGACCGGGTCGAGGGCGTGTCGATGCTCTACTCGTCGGGTACCACCGGACGTCCGAAGGGTGTGTGGCGGGCCGCGCCGCCGGAACCGATCGAGGAGCTGACCGACGCCGACCGGCTCCGCGCCGCGGTGATGGAGTTCGGCGACGACTCCGTGTACCTGTCGACAGCGCCGCTCTATCACTCCGCACCGATCACGTTCCTGGTGCAGATGGGTCGCCTGGGGGTGCCGACGGTGGTGATGGAGCGCTTCGACGCTCGTGCCGCGCTCGAGGCGATCGAACGGCACAGGGTGACCAACAGCCAGTGGGTGCCGACGATGTTCGTCCGGTTGCTGCGCCTGCCCGACGAGGTCCGTTCCGGAGTCGACCTGTCATCGCACCGGTGGGCGATCCACGGAGCGGGACCCTGCTCGATCGCGACCAAACGGGCGATGCTCGACTGGTGGGGGCCGATCATCCACGAGTACTACGCCGGCACCGAGGGTGCCGGCACCTGCCTCATCGGACCGCACGAGTGGTTGGAGCACCCCGGCTCGGTCGGGCGATCGGTCACGGGTCGGGTGATGGTCCTCGACGATGACGGCAACGAGGTCCCGTCCGGTGAGGTCGGCCAGGTCTGGTTCGAGACGGGCGGAGAGTTCCGGTACCTGAACGACGACGCCAAGACCGCCGAGTCGCGGCGACCGACCGGCGAGGGGACCTTCGGAGACCTCGGCTACCTGGACGACGAGGGCTACCTGTACCTGACCGACCGCAAGTCGTTCACGATCGTCTCCGGCGGCGTGAACATCTACCCGCGTGAGATCGAGCTGGTGCTGCTCGAGCACCCCTCGGTCGCCGACGTCGCCGTGTTCGGAGTCCCGAACGACGAGTACGGCGAAGAGGTGAAGGCGGTCGTGCAGCCGACCGACGGCGTCTTGGGTTCTGACGCTCTGGCCGCCGAGCTCCTCGAGCACTGTCAGGAACGGCTCGCCAAGTTCAAGGTCCCGAGGTCGATCGACTTCGATCCCGCTCTCCCCCGCGAGCCGACCGGCAAGCTGCGCGTCGCACATGTCCGGGACCGCTACGTCTGACAGAGCGGGTCTGCACTTCTCCGCATCGTGTCTCAACCTTTCTCGGCGGTGTCAGAGAGCCAGCGTCGCTCGGAGCCGGTCGAGGAGCTCCTGCTCGGCGGGCTTCACGCCCTTCGACGCAGCCGCGACCGCAGCGCCGACGTCGTAGAACCACTGCCGCACCTGAGCCGACTCTTCCTCCGGGATGCCGGACAGCACCTCGACCGCAGCGGTCACATCGGAGAGCAGGCCGTCGACGATCACGTTCGGCGTCGACCCCTTGTGCTGCTTGGCGTCGTGACGAGCCTCCTTGGCCGCGGCTTCGGGGACGATCTGCGAGATGAGCAAGTCCGCAGGACCCGAGTGCTCCGGACGGGCGATGGCCTTCGCCCCAGCGGTCGACTCCTTCATCATCGAGATCGGACCGTGGTCACCCACCAGCGCCATCGCCAGCATGATCGCAACCGGGGCATCGGTGAGCGCGTGCCACTGGTCATCGGAGAAGGCGCTGCGGTCGGTCATGGTCACTCCTGGCGGCTCGGCTTCGGTGTGCAACGGACGCCCGAGGCTACGACAGCCCTGGGTGTCACCCGTTTGCCACGACAAGCCGATAGCCGTAGTCCACTTCGTCCTTCTCCAGCAGGTGCCCGTACCGGGCGTGCCACGTTCCGTCGGCAAGATCCGACACCAGCGCTGCGGTACCACGAGCGACGGCGTGGTCCGGCAGAAGAGCGAGCAGTGAGATCGACCGTTGCACCGCCGGGTCGGTGTACGCCTCGGGTCGACGCCAATAGGCAGCGGCCACCCCATCGGAGCAGTCGGCCGGGATCCACATAGCCCGTCCCGATCGAGTCGTAACTCGGAGGATCGGCCATCACCGCACTGCAGGGAGCGACTGCCGGGCCACCCTCTACACTCGGCGTTCGGCCTGCGGTCCCGCCGCAGCGTCCCGCCCGAGTAGCTCAGCTGGCAGAGCAGCTGTCTTGTAAACAGCAGGTCAGGAGTTCGATTCTCCTCTCGGGCTCT
>CAZNQK010000060.1:0-18527 GCA_964575165.1 uncultured Aquihabitans sp.
GTAGGAGGCGTTGGACCGTGCCGCCCTCCTCGGCGGCGCCGACGCACGGCGGCAACGGTGCGTCGGCGACCGTCGTCGCGATGTCGGTGCCGACATCGCTCGTCTGGTTCCCCTTGAGGCCGAAGCCCCCGACGGTGCCGGCGGCGATCGGATCCTTCGCCAGCTCAGGAGCGGTGACCATGACGAGCAGCATCTGCGCCGCGCGTGCCTCGACCGGCAGCATCTGGGCGCAGTCCGGCGGGGCGGTCGTCGTGGTGGAGCGCCCTGTGCGATCGGATCGCTCGGCCACGTCGACCTGCTGGCCCGTCGTACCCGTGCACGCCGTGAGTCCGAGGACGACTGCGGCAGTCGTGGTGACGATGGCGACAGCGAGCCGGATCCGGCCAGAGGCCGAGGTCCCCGACGACGTTCGGTACCTCCGAGACGCTGGCATGGCCGGCCACCGTAGCCGGGTGGCAGCGACCCCAACCCCGCCTCACCCGGTCGCTCTCTACACTCCCACGGGTGGACGAGGACAAGGCGCTGCGACGTGCCGCCGAGCGCGAGGTGTTGAGCGCTCGGCTCGACGCGGCGTTCGAAGGGCTGCGTGCGGCGTGGTCTCGTCACCAGGTCGGCCTGATCGTCGTCAGGAGCGAGGTTGCCGCCTCTGCCAGCGTCGACGACGCCTCGGTCCACCTGGTGCACAGCGAGCACGATCACCGGATCCGCTCCGCGGTCCGCCCGGGAGACGCCGTGGCCCGGCTCGACGACTTCCGCGTCGCCATCCTGTGCGAGCGACTCGACGGCATGGACGACGCCGTGGTCATCGCTCTGCGGATCGAGGAGGCGCTCCAGGATCCCCTCGCACCCACCCACGGTCATCTCACGCGGGTGGCTCTGGAGCTGACGCTCGTCGGCTCCGACGACGCCGACGTCGCCGAGCTCCTCGACGACATCGGGTCCTCCCGCGATCGGTCCCCCGCTCAGCCGGCAGCCAGGTGGTCGGTGTTCGACGACTCGCTGAGGGACCGTGCCCGTCACCGTCAGCGGCTCGAGGAGGACCTCCGTGTGGCGAGCGATGGTGACGGGCTCCTGCTCCGCTACCAGCCGGAGAAGGACATGGCGACGGGGCAGATCACGGCGGTCGAGGCCCTGGTCCGGTGGCAGCGCAACGGCGTGCTGGTCGGCCCGGACGACTTCATCCCGTTGGCCGAGGAGACCGGGCTGATCGTTCCGATCGGTTCCTGGGTCCTCCACGAGGCGTGCTCGCAGCTGGCGCGGTGGCGCAGTGACGGACTGGCGGACGGAGTGTCGATGGCGGTCAACGTCTCACCGGCGCAGCTCCTGCATCCCGCCTTCGTCGATGAGGTCGGCGCCGCGCTCGATCGGAACGGCCTCGGTCCCGGTGATCTCGTCCTCGAGATCACCGAGAACGTCCTGCTCGTCGACGTCGACGCCGCCGTCAGGCACATCGACCGACTCCGGGCACTTGGCGTCAGGATCGCGATCGACGACTTCGGCACGGGCCATGCATCGCTCACCTACCTGTACCGGCTGCCGATCGACGCGGTGAAGCTCGACCGCAGCTTCGTGGAGGGGCTGGGCGTCGATGACAGGCTCACATCGATCGTGACCGCCGTGGTCGCCCTCATCCACGCGATCGGCGCCGAGTCGATCGCCGAAGGTGTCAGCACCGTCGAGCAGTACGAGATGCTGCGCTCTCTCGGCTGTGGGCTCGCCCAAGGTGCTCACATCGGTCCTCCGGTCTCGGGCGACGAGCTCGTCGGGCTCCTCTCCTGACGGGCCTGCCGGCCTGACGGGGTCTGGCGGCCTGACGGGGTCTGGCGGCCTGACGATTCAGAACGGCAGGTCGGGGTGGCCCAGGACGCGGTGCGGGTCGCAGATGTCCCTGACGTCGCGGAGGAGGCGTTGCATGGCGGGTGGGGTGGTCCGTCGCCACCAGTCGGCGTTGTGGGGCCCGATGCCGTGCTCAGCGCTGTAGCTGCCGTGGTGCTCCAGGACCGCGGTCGAGAACACCAGGTCCCGTGCGGTCGCTCGTTCTCCATCGTCCGGGGGTGCGTCGGCGAACACCAGGTTGCAGTGGGTTCCGCCGTCGGCCCAGTGGCCGAAGTCGGCGACGATCGCACGGGGTAGGGCGCCCGAGACCTTCGCCCTGACGTCCTCACGGAATCCGGCGAGCTCTGACCGTGGTACCGAGACGTCGAAGCCGACGACCGTCCCGGTCCGTGCCAGACCCTCGCTGATGGCGTGCCGGAGGCCCCACGCGTCGTGCGCCGGGGCGAGGACGGCGTCGTCGACCGCCCCGCTCGCTGCGACGTCGGCCATGGCGGCGGTCATGGCTTCGGCGATCCCGAGCGGGCCGGATGCCTCGACCAGCACGACGAGCTCGGGTCGGTCGGGTCCAGGCCACGGGGTCCGGACGCGCTCGACGGTGCCGACCGCGGCGTCGACAGCTGGCCGTGACATGACCTCGAACGCCGACATGAGTGACCCGAGCGACCCCTCCAGCACCTTCAGCGCGCGCAGCGCGTCGGAGCCGCTTCGGATCGCGAGGAGCGCGCACTCACGCTCGCGGGGTCGCCTGGTGACCTCGACGGCCACCCGGGTCACGATCCCGAACGCGCCGCCGGAGCCGATCAGGAACGACGACGGTCGGGGTCCGGTGTTGTCCTTCCGGAGCCGGGTCAGGTCGTCGATCACCGTGGCGTCGTCGTCTGCCAGGACGGCCTCCAGACCGAGCACGTGCCGGCGCATGTCGCCGTCGTGGAGCATCCTCGCCCCGCCGGTGTCGGTCGACACCATGCCCCCGATGCTCGGGTCTGCTGCCAGGTCGATGGGCAGCTCGAGGTCGTGCGGTTCGAGCGCGGCGTTCAACGCCGACAGCCGGACGCCGGCCGAGACCACGGCTACTCGGTCGTCGGAATGGATCACAAGCTCGCCCTTCAGTCGGTCGGTGCTCACGATCACGACCGGACGGACCGGTGGTTCCCGTGGCGGAACCGACGCACCGACCAGCCCGGTGTTCGCTCCCTGGGGGATCAGAGCGACGTCGTGGCGGATCGCCCAGAGCACGACGGTACGCACGTCCTCCGTGGAGCCGGGCCGCACGACGGCGTCGGCCGGCCCGCCTGTCCCTCGGGCGGGCCGCAGGTACGCGTCGAGAGACGCGTCGTGGTCGGGGACGACGAGGTTCTCCGGGCCGATCACGTCGCCGAGCTCATCGAGGACCTGCTGTGTCATCGGTCTCATCGCCATCGACGACAACCTAGGGTCGCGGGCCGAGCCACACAGGAGCGCCGCGATGTCCGACACGAACCCTGCCACGTCCGACACCACAGCCGCCGATCCGCTCGCCCCCTACGCCGGCCACGGCGGGTCCGTCGGGCGGGTGTTCGCGACATCGGAGCCGTGGTGGCCCGAACGTCGTCGAGCGCGTGAGGGGGCACCGAACATCGTGTTCGTCCTGTGCGACGACCTCGGCTACTCCGACATCGGCTGCTACGGATCCGAGATCCCGACGCCCAACCTCGACCGGATCGCAGCGGAGGGCCTCCGCTACACCGACTACCACTCCGCTCCGATGTGCTCGCCTACCCGGGCGTCGCTGATGACCGGGCTCGAACCGCACCGGGCCGGCGTGGGTCACGTCGCGCACTCCGACCCGGGCTTCCCCGGCTATGCGATGGAGCTCACACCGTTCGCGCCGACCCTTCCCGAGCTGCTGCGCGAGGCCGGCTACCAGACCCTCATGGTCGGCAAGTGGCACCTCACCAAGGACAGCGAGGTGAACGACGCCGGGGACCGATCGTCGTGGCCGCTCCAGAAGGGGTTCGACCGCTACTACGGGTTCCTCGACGCGTTCACCAACTTCCACCACCCTCACAGGCTCGTCGAGGACAACCACGCGGTGCGCACCGACGAGTACCCCGAGGGCTACTTCGTCACCGACGACCTCACCGACCGGGCGATCTCGATGATCCGCGAGACCAAGGCGTCGGATCCGTCCAAGCCGTTCTTCCTCTACTTCTCGCAGGCAGCGGTCCACGCGCCGTTGCAGGCCAAGGAGGTGGACATCGAACGCCACGCCGATGCCTACCGCTCCGGATGGGACGTGATCCGCCAGGCCCGCTACGAGCGCCAGGTCGGCCTCGGCGTCGTGCCCGAGGGGGCGGAGCTCGCCCCGCGCAACACAGAGCCCGGTGACGACGTCCCGCCGTGGGACGACCTCGACGACGACCGCAAGCGGCTCTTCGCCCGGTACATGGCGGTGTACGCAGGGCTGATCGACAACCTCGACCAGAACGTGGGCCGGCTCCGCTGCGCTCTCGAGGAGATCGGCGAGTGGGACAACACGCTGTTCATCTTCACCTCCGACAACGGCGGTTCCCGCGAAGGTCAGGAGCAGGGGACGTCGGCCTACTTCCGCACCCTGCACTTCGAGCGCAAGGGAACGCCCGAGCCGTTCGACGAGGATCTGGCCCGCATCGACGAGATGGGCGGGCCGACGACGCTCCCGCACTACCCGCGCGGTTGGGCGATGGTGTCCAACACGCCGTTCCGGTTGTACAAGATCAACGCGCACCGTGGCGGCCACTCGGTCCCGTTCGTTCTGTCGTGGCCCCGGGGTCTCGACGAGGCCGGTCGTTCGGGCGGTGAGCTGCGGGACCAGTTCGTGCACGTCACCGACCTGCTTCCGTCGTTCCTCGGTCTCATCGGAGCGACGCGGCCTGAGCAGTGGCGGGGCAACCCGGTTCTGCCCTTGGCGGGTGAGGACGTGCTCGGCGCGACGATCGCGGACCCCGCCGCGCCCGGACGGTCACGCGACGTCGTGATCGAGAACGAGGGCCACCGTGGCTACCGTCGTGACGGCTGGGAGGTCGTGACCCGACATCCTGCGCTGACGAGCTTCGCGGAGGACCACTGGGAGCTCTACGACATGGCGGCGGACCCGACGCAGCTCCGCGACCTCTCGGGCGAGATGCCAGAACGGCGTGACGAGCTGATGGCGGCATGGGAGACCGCCGCGTGGGAGAACCAGATCTTCCCCCTCGACGAGGGCACCGGCTACCGCTACCTGCTGCGACCTCCGTGGGTCGAGCGGTACGACGAGCCGGTCGTGCTGCACGCCGGGACGACCACGCTCGACAGATGGCGTTCGCAACGGCTGATCCTGTGGCGTGATGTGACGATCACGGCGGACGTGACCCTCGCCGACGGCGACACCGGCATCCTGTTCGCCCACGGCGACCAGGGTGGGGGTTACTCCCTCTACGTCGATGACACCGGCGAGCTCGTCGCCGCGCACAACGGGTACGGCATCGAGCGCGAGGTGCGAGGACCGGTGGTGGCGCCCGGACGTCACCGGCTCGAGCTGCGCATCACGTGTCCGGGAGACGACGTGTGGGACCTGGCGATCGCCGTGGACGGCTCCGAAGTCGCTGCCGACTCCGGTTTCCGCCTCTTGATGGCGATGGCCCCGTTCGAGGGGATCGACATCGGACTCGACCGCCGGTCCCCGGTGTGCTGGAGGGTCTACGAACGTCATGGCTCCTTCCCCTTCTCCGGCTCCATCCACGCGGTGACCTACGAGCCCGGTGCGCCGGCACCCGACAGCCCGACCAACTTCCTCGACTTCCTACGGGAGTGGGGCCGATCGTTCGAGTGACCGGACAATGGTCGGGTGGATTCGCGTCACGGACGCTGGTGCAGTGCTCACAGTTCGATCACATCCGTCACCCACCATGGACGACGTCATCGAGACCGGTGACCCCGGCGGGACCGGGTGCTGACAGGAGAACCAGGATGGAACAGGAAGATCTGACGGCCCCGGTCGAGAGCGGCGGAGGCGGGAACCCGGTCGGGGGTCACGGAGCGGGACGTGGTCGGTTCCGGCGCACGGCGACGGGCGTGGCGCTCGCTGCCTCGATGGCGGTGGGCGGTCTGGCCGTCGCCGCCGTCAACCCGCTCGGGAGCGCGGGTGCCGGAACCACCACGACCGTGGCGTCCGGCCAGTCGGCCGGTGACGGCGCCGGACAGGCGGATGCCGCTCGGTCCGGGAAGGTCGACCGACGGGCGAAGGTGGTCGACACCGCTCTCGACTCGCTCGTCGCCGACGGCACGCTGACCCAGGCCCAGGCCGATGCGGTCGCGACCAGGCTCGCCGACACGGCGAGGCTCATCCACGGCGAGCGACACGAGCGTCGTGTCGAGCGCCGCAAGGCCATGGCCGCGACGGCGGCAGACGCGCTGGGCATCTCGACCGAGGACCTCGTCGCCCGGTTGCGCGACGGCGCGACCGTCGCCGAGATCGCCGCGGAGCGCGACGTCGACGTGCAGAAGGTGATCGACGCGTTGGAGTCCGAGGCCAGGTCGGCGATCGACGAGGCCGTCGCCGACGGAAGGGTCCCGGCCGATCGGGCCGACGAGCTGGCGCAGCGGGCGAACGAGCGCATCGAGCGCTTCGTGAACGAGGGACCGAAGCACCCCCGCGGCGGGAGCTGAACGTCGGTCCCGGATGACTCGTCCGGATCGACTCGACCGTTCTCGGGCATCACGGACCAACGGGTGGTCGCTGGTGCCCGAGGACGGTGGGTGATCAGGAGGTGGACTCGATCGACGTCTCGGCCTCACGCACGCTCCGACCGAACACGGAGATGCGGGGCACCAGACCGAGCGACGCCCAGTTGACCCCGTCGGTGCTCCACTCGGCACGCCACAGGACCGTGACGTCGCCGTACCAGCGGTCCCGTCGGCCGGATGTGCCGGTTGCGCTGCGATAGGTCACCGTGCAGGCTTCGGACGCCGTCGCCTGCCGGCCGGGTGACGACGCGCTGGCGGGGTCGTACGCCCGACCCGGTCCGTTGCAGGTGACGGGCCGACCGTCGGCCGGGTCGCCGCCGTGCACCGTGAACGAGACCGGCCAGGCCCTGACCCGGGCGGTCACTCCGCCGGCGGTGAGGGAGCGGTCGATCCTCGTGGACCATGCGGCGTCGTCGAACGAGAAGAACACCGGCTCGCCGATCACGACCGGCGTGGCCGGAGGTGGGCTTACCGTCGGAGGGAGCGACGGCAGGAGGGTGATCATCCGGCGGGCGAGCACCTGTGCCGGCGATGTCGTGGCGATGGGGACCAGCCGGCTCGCCCCGGTCAGCCGTCCCCGGGTCACCTCGAGTTGCACCTCGACGTCGCCGTTCGGTCCGGCCTCGATCGCCGGTCGCAGAGCCCGGACGACCGGTGCGTCGACCAGGTCGGGACGCAAGGAGAACAGCTGGAGCAGCTCCGACAGCTCGGCGTCGCCGATCGTCAACCAGTAGGTGGTCGGGGCGCGTCCGGATCCGCGGTAGCGGATGGGGCGACCGGTGAGGATCGACGTGATGATCCGGCCGTCGCGCGTCACACGTGACGATGCCGATCCGTCCCCGACGGCACCTGCCGGTGCGGTCGGCGATGTGATGGGCAGGACTGCGGCCGAGACGACGACCGCCCCTGCGACTGCGACGTGGGTCAGCGCCCGTGTCCCTGGTCGACGAGTCATCGTTGCGCTCCGGGGCACGGATCGGGTGAGCCCGCCGGCAGGACCTCGAGCGACATCTGGTCGAGCGAGGTGAGGGTCCATGTCGATCCCACCAACGCGACCGTTCCTGTGCCCGTCGCATGGCCGACCCCGTCATCTGTCACGGTTCCTGATGTCGCGTCCACCGCCACGCCCGGCGACCAGCTGCACCAGTCGAACGCGATCTCGCCGGAACCCGTGACGGGGTCAGGAGGGACGATCGCCGTCGCATGGTGGACCCATGAGGTGGTCCCGTCCTCGGGTCGGCGGACCTGCTCGCCGGCGGACAGCCGATCGGCCACCGCTGCCTTCACGTCCGATGCGAGGACGGTGGCGGCGGGCACCACAGCGTCGAGCTCCGCCACCAGGGCGTCACCGGGACGCAGGAGCGCCGACGGGTCGGCGTTCAGGGCAGTGACCGCGCGGTCGTAGCGATCGAGAGCTCCCTGGGCGATCAGCCGCCGTTCCGAATCGCCCGGTTCGCCGGGTCCCACGATCGACGTGGTGCCCACTCCGGCCGGGGTCGTGGGGCGTGGGGTCGTGGGTCCCGGAGCGGTCGGATCGGTTCCGTCCGCCGGCTTCGGTGCGGTGTTGCGCGGCGGGGTCCTGCCCGTCCCGAGCGCTCGGATGCCGTCCGACGCGTTCGTCCCCGACGTGCAACCGACACCGATCGCGGCGATGGTGGCAAGCGCGATGCATGTCACAGCAGCGGGGATCTTCCGTCTCCAGAAGTGCATGTCGCTCAGTGTGTCCAGTCGAGACTCACGGAATCAACTGGAAATAGCATGAAACGACATGAGATATCTCAGGATGAGCTTGCTGGTGCACCTCTCGTTCGGGAGGGCGGCGGGTTCACCAGCCCTTGAACTCGGGCGAGCGACGCTCCCGGAACGCCGCGATGCCCTCCTGGAAGTCCTCCGACGCCATCAGCCACTCCTGCGCGGCGGCCTCCTCCTCGAACGCCGTGTGACGGCTCGACTCGAAGCTCCTGTTGACGAGCCACTTGGTGAGACCGATCGCCTTCGTGGGGGCCTGGGCCAGCCGACCGGTGAGCTCGGCCACGGTTCCGTCCAGCTCGGCAGCGGGAACGACGCGGTTCGCGATCCCCAGCTCACCGCACCGCGACGCGCTCACGTCGTCGGCGAGGAACATCAGCTCCTTGGTGATCTGAGGGCCGACGATCCGGGGGAGCAGGTACGCGCCGCCCGCATCGGGAAGGATCCCCCGGCGGACGAAGACCTCGACGAGCTTCGCCGTGTCGGCCATGACGACCAGATCGCACGCCAGCACGAGGTGGGCACCCCCGCCGGCGGCGGTGCCGTTGACTCGGGCGACCACCGGCTTCTCGGAGTCCAGGATCGACGAGACCAGGCGCTGCCAGCCACGTCGGATCATGCGGGACCCATCGCCGAGGAGGCGCGCCGGTGCACCCTCGGGTCGTGCCGGCGCCGGGAGCTGTGGGCCACCCAGGTTGGCGCCGGTGCAGAAGTGGCGCTCGCCCGCCCCGGTCAGCACGATCGCCCGGACGTGGTGATCCGAGCTCGCCCACTCGAACATGTCGGTCAGCCCGTCGCGCATGGACGCCGTGAGCGAGTTGCCTGCGTCGACCGCGTCGATCGTGATCGTGGCGACGCCGTCGGCGAGGGCGTAGGTCAACCCGTCGGCCACGGGTGCGTTGCTGCTCGGGTCTGGGCTGCTCGGGTCTGGGCTGCTCGGGTCTGGGCTGCTCGGGTCTGGGGACATGGTCGGCTCCAGGGGTCGGGGAGAGCGTCGAACGGCAGACAGTGCCGCCGTGCAGCCGGTGAGCGCAACCCGTGCGCGTCGCCGGCATGGTGGCGCGTGCGTTCCCGGCGGCTGCTCGAGGACTGGATACGATCCCGGGCCGTGTCCCGCCGCGTGGCTCTCTGGTTGATCGTCGGTCTCGGGCTGTTCGCCCTGGCCGGGCCCCTCGCCCGTCCGGTGGCGGCCCATGCGACGCTCCAGTCGTCGACGCCGGGCAACGACGAGGTCGTGTCGACAGCGCCACCCGAGGTGTCGTTGGTGTTCGACGAGGGCGTCACGGTCCAGCCCGACAGCGTCTCGGTCATCGATCCGGACGGCAAGGAGGTCAGCGCAGGCTCGCCGACCCAGTCCGGTGGGAACACGCGCGTCCGGCAACGGATCGACGGCGGGAGGACCGGCACCTACACGGTCTCGTACCGGTTCCTGTCCGACGACGGCCACGTGATCGACGGCTCGTACCTGTTCCACGTCGGGCAACGGACCGGCAGTGCGGCGGACCTCCCCTCAGAGGGCGGCTCCGACGCGTTGCGGGTCCTGAACGCCTTCGGGCGGTGGATCGCCCTGTCTGGTGCCCTGCTCGTCGGTGGAGTGCTCGCCGTCGTGTGGTTCGTGGACCGGAGGCCGTCGGATGCGGTCGGGTCGGATGCGGTCGGGTCGGATGCGGTCGGGTCGGATGCGCTCGGGTCGGATGCGCTCGGGTCGGATCAGCGAGCGCCGGACGAACCCGAAGTCGCTGAAGGCGACGGCGAACAGGCTGCGGCCGGCGGGTGGCGTCAAGAGCTACCGACCGCCCGGTTCCTGCTCCTGCCGGGCGCGGCGTCGGTGCTGTTCGGCGCCGGGCTCAGCCTCCTCGCATCGGCAGCGGACCTGGCCGGTGGATCGATCGCCTCGGGTCCGGGCGCAGTCGGCGACTTCGTCACCGCGAGCTGGCCCGGTTCGGTTGCCGGGCTGCGGGTCCTCGTCGCTCTGATCCTCTTGCTGGCGGTCGCCGGGACCTGGATGCTCCGCAGGGCGCCGTGGCTCGCGGCGGTGTGTGCACTGGCCGCCATGCTGCTGCCGAGCGTCGGCGGACACGCCTGGACCACCTCCCCTCGATGGGTCGGAGTCTCGGTGGATGCGGTGCACGTGCTGTCCGCTGCGGCCTGGGCGGGTGGACTCGCTGTGATCGTCCTGTCGTGGGACGGGACACGCGACCGGGTCCTGCGCTTCAGCCGCATGGCGTTGGTCGCAGCACCGCTGACGATCGCGACCGGGCTCCTCAACACCTGGCTCCAGAGCCAGTCGATCTCGGCGGTCACCGACACGGCCCACGGACGCCTGGCGATGGCCAAGCTGCTCGGTGCTCTGGCCATGGTCGCGCTCGGTTCGGTGCACCGCCGCCGGCTCGCCGATGCCGCCAGGTGGTCGGCCGCGGTGCTCAGCTCCTACCGGGTCGAGGCGTTGATCGGCCTCTCTGTGGTCGCGGTGACCGCCGTCCTCGTCGGGACGCCCCCGGGCCGTGACGTCGAGCGAGGGTCCGAACCGCTCGAGCTGGTCAGCCAGGCAGGCCGGGTGACCGTCAGCATGGACGTCGATCCCGGCGTGGCAGGACCGAACGACATCCACCTGAACTACAAGGCGCTCGACGGCTCGCTCGCCTCCGTCGACGCTGCGGAGCTCGTCGTCTCGACCGGGAAGATCGCCCCGAGGACCGTGACCGTCACCCCCGTCTCGGCCAACCACGGCGTCGCCAACGACGTCCAGCTCACATCGGGGGACTGGACGTTCCATCTCACGATCGTGGTGGCGGGCGAGCCCGCCACCACCTCGTTCGAAGTGCCGGTCCCGTGACCCGCGGGACCCGTCGACAGGAGAGGTTCGCTCACATGCAACGTCCCGCCGTCCGTCGAGACATCGGCGCCCACACGGTCCTCGTCCGTCCTCTCCTCGCCATCGGCGTCGCGATCCTCGGGATGCTGGTGCTGATCGCGCCCGGTGCGTCGGCCCACGGCGACGACGCCACGATGGCTCTGGTGTCGAGCGCCGGAACCGGACGATCGACGGTCGTGACCGTCAGCCTCACCTATGACAACGACAACGAGCCCGTCGCCACGGCGACTGTCACCGTGACCGGGGACAACGGGGCCGGAGCGACCCTCGATCCGGTGCCCATGGAACCGGGGCCCACCCCTGGCCAGTTCACAGCGACCGTCGAGTTGCCAGCGGCCGGCACCTGGAACCTGCGCGCCACCTCGGTGACCCCGTCGGCCACCATCACGTTCACCCACGAGGTCGCCGCCGACACCGGGGACGATCCCTCCGGCCAGGCGGGAACCCCCGACGGCAGCGATCCCGGCTCCGACGTCGCGACAACGCAGCCGTCAGGCAACGGCGACGACGCGGGCGACGACGGGGGACCGGTGATCTCACCCGCGCCCGAGCCGACCGACGAGGGCTCGAGCCCCCTGCCGTGGATCCTCGGTGGCGTCGCCGTGGTGCTCTGCGTAGGGCTCGGCGTCGTCTTCGTCCGGCGAGGACGCGACCAGGGTCCGATCGACTGACCGGACCCCTCGGCCGGCCGGAGGTCAGGGGTGCAGGGCTTCCGTGCGGATCCCGGTTCAGGTGATCGCGGCGGCGATGGCCGCTGCGGCTCGACCGGCCGCTGCGGGTTCGGTCGTCAGGAAGAACGACGGCTCGGTGAGCTCGAGCTCCTGGAGAACCGGATCGCCGGTCGAGTCGGGGACCAGGTCGACCCTGGCGTAGAGGAGCTCGCTCCCGGTGAGCGCCCGGCAAGCCTCCAGAACCCATTCCGCGAGGTCGAGCTCGGCGCGGCTCGGCTCCCGCGGGTCGATCTCCTCGGGAGCGAACAGGCCCGTGACCGCTGCGGAGCCGACTCGGAGCAACGGTCCCTTCCGGAACGCGTGGCTGAAGCGGCCGTCGAAGTAGAGCAGTCCGGTCTCTCCGTCGGTGTCCACCCCGGACATGTAGGGCTGGACCATCGCCGATCGACCTGCATCCAGGAGCGACGACACGTGAAGCGCTGCGGACTCCAGAGCCGTCGGGTCAGCGGTGGGAGACGGGTAGCGGACGGTGTCCTTGGATCCGGCCGAGATCGTCGGCTTGACCACGAACCCGTCAAGGCCGGCGCCGTCGCTCGGAGAGCAGAGGATCAGATCGGCCAGACCAGCCGGATCCGCCTGATCGGGACCGGTCACGTTCGTCGACCCGGACGGCTCGACGAACGTCGTCGGCACGATCGGGACGCCGACCGCCGCCATCTCCGACAGGTAGTGCTTGTCGGTGTTCCAGTCGACCACGGTCGCCGGGTTGGCGAGGCGGGTCAGCGACTCCACCCGACGTGCCCATGCGACGAACTCGTCGCGTCGGGGCATGTAGTCCCACGTCGAGCGGATGACGACGAGATCGTACGAACCCCACTCGACCGTGTCGTCGTGCCAATCCCGCTCGACGACCGACACGCCGAGGTCCTCGAGAGCCTCTGTCAGCAGCGGAGCGTCCTCGTCGGCTCCCCGAGCCGCGGCGCAGGTGGCGATGGCGACCGACGCTCGACCGGGAGGGATCTCATCGCTGGTCACGGTCGGGGGACTTTACAGCTCCGCCGGGTGGTGGTTCTGGGCCGATAGCGTCGATCGACGTGAAGGCACGTCCTGCGGTCCTCGCCTGGTTCCTACGGGTCGTCGTGGTCGTCGCCGTCGCGCTCGTGTGGTTCGTCGACCCGCTCTCGACGCAACAGGGCGACACTGCGACGATCGACCGCTACGACGCCACGTACGACCTGTCGGCGGACGGGACGTTGTTCTCCACCGAGACCCTCGACGTGTCGATGCCCGCGGGAAAGCACGGCATCTTCCGCATCTTCGACACGCGCGACGAGCGACGCAACGGCCTCGAGCACGCCGTGAGCGACGTCACCGTGGTGCGGGACGGAGCCTCGGAGCCCTACGAGTGGGTCGACGGCCCGGCCGGCACGAAGACCCTGCGGATCGGCAGCGCGGGGTTGACGCTGACACCGGGCGTGCACCGGTACGTGATCACGTCGCGGACGACCGACACCCTCGAGCGGGGACCCGACGGGACCGTCCGTTGGTGGTGGAACGTGGTGGGCACCGGCTGGCAGATGCCGATGGGCGCCGTCGCCGTCGAGGTCGATCTGCCGGCCGAGGTGTCCAAGGTCGAGTGCGTCGAGGGCAGCGACACCTCGTGCCGGGTGGACACGTCGGAACGGACCCTGACGGTGGAGACAGGGCCCCTCGACCCTTACACGCCCGTCACGCTCAGAGCCACGTTCCCCGAAGGGTCGTTGGCCGAACCGCCGCCGGACCCGGCCGACAACAAGGTGCTGTGGTCGCTCGTCGCGGCAGCGGTCGGTCTCGCCCTCGGCGCCTACTTCATCGCTGCCACGCGTGAGAAGACCCCCGGGTTCCCCGTGCTGTTCGAACCGCCCACGGGTGTGTCGCCCGCTCTCGGAGCCAAGGTGCTCCACGAGACCGACTCCGACGACGACCTGCAGGCGATGCTGTACGACCTCGGTTCCGACGGTGTGGTCCGACTCGACGGCAACGACTACTCGTGGAACGTGAACCTGCTGGTCGACGCATCGGACCCCCGGGTCGGAGACCTGGAGCGGTCGGTGCTCGCCAGCCTCGGGCTCACGGCCGCCGGTCAGTCGTTCCTGGTCGCGAAGGACCCCGACTCGGGTGAGCAGATCGCTGCGGCACGGTCCACGCTGCGTCACATGGTCGCCACCCAGGCGACGTCGTACCTGGCGCCGTCGACGCCGGGGATCCTCGGGAGCCTCCTCGGCTGGTTGGCGGTCCTCGGCGTCGTCGGCCTCGCCGGCCTCCACCTGTTCGGTCAGGGCCGGTGGCTCGGCTGGCCGCTCTTCTTCGGGCTGGCGGCCTTCGCCCTGGTGGCGGCGACCGTCGCCGGGGACGGGGGGCGACGTACGAAGCGGACCGAGCACGGCCGGGACCTGTGGTCCCGGACAGGCGGGTTCGCCCGGTTCCTCACGACCGACTCGGCCGAGTCGCGCTTCGAGGCGGCGAAGCACATGGACTGGTACCCCGCATATCTCGCGTGGGCACTCGTGTTCGGCTCGGCCGACGCCTGGGCGCGCCGCTTCGAGTCCCAGGGCGTCGCCGTGCCGTCGGTTCCGTGGATCTACTGGACGGGCACCGGGCACGCCGGGTCGAACTTCGCCTCGGGGATGGCCGCCTCGTTCGACTCGGCGGTGTCCTCGGCGACGGCCAGCTACACGGCGTCACAGGCGTCGTCTGGGTCGTCGAGCTTCGGAGGCGGAGGGTTCTCCGGCGGTTCGGGCGGCGGGGGCGGCGGCGGAGGTTCGTGGTGACAGACTGTCGCTCACGGCAACGGGGTCGCGGTTCGACGGAGCCGGGGCCTCGCCCGAGGAACGGAGGGATCTCTTGTTGATCGCCATCATCGTCATCGTCGTGCTGGTCGTCGTGATCGGCCTCTTCGTCGTCGCCGCGCTCAACAAGCTGCGCCAGCAGCGGGTGTCGGTCGACGAGGCCTTCGCGGGCATCGACGTGCAGCTCACCAGGCGGGCCGAGCTCATCCCCAACCTCGTCGAGACCGTCAAGGGATACATGGGTCACGAGCGCGGAACGCTCGAAGCGGTGACCGAGGCCCGGGCTGCGGCAGGAGCGGCGTCGAGCGTGGCGGAGAAGGCCGCGGCCGACGGACAGATGCGCCAGGCTCTGGCCAACCTCTTCGCCGTCGCCGAGGCCTATCCGGACCTGAAGGCGTCCACGAACTTCCAGCAGCTCCAGGGGGAGCTGACCCGGACCGAGGACCAGCTGGCCTTCGCCCGTCAGTACTACAACGACGCCGTCGCCACGCTGAACAAGACGATGGTCACCATCCCGTGGTCGATGTTCGTCGGCATGTCGGGGGTCGAGAAGGGCGTGTTCTACGACGCTCCCGACGGCCACGCGGCCCCGCCGACCGTGTCGTTCAGTTGATGCAGCCCTCCAGTTGATGCAGCCCTCCAGCTGATGCAGCCCCTCGCTTGATGCAGCCGTTCATGTGATGGTGGCTCCGGGATGAGCGGATCGGTCGACCTGGATGCCGTCGACCTGTGCGACCTGTCGCTCTTCGAGCAGGGCTTCCCGCACGACGTGTTCGCAGCGTTGCGGGCCGAACGTCCGGTCTGGTTCCACCCGCCGACACCGAACGTGCCGGGCGGCGACGGCTTCTGGGTGCTGAGCCGCCACTCGGACGTCATCGCGGCGGCGACGGATGGCGTCACCTTCTCGAGCCGTGGTGGAGGTGGTCGGGACGGTGGCGGAACGCTCATCGAGGACCTGCCGGAGGGCTACACCGGCGTCCTGTTGAACATGACCGACGATCCGCACCACCAGCGGTTCCGATCCCTGCTCACCCCGGCGTTGTCGCCGTCGGCGGTCCGTTCGCTCGAGCAGGATCTCCGTCGGCGGTCCGACGCGATAGTCGATGCGGCCATCGAACGTTCTGCGGGGGACCCGGACGGCGTGGTGGACCTGCTCGTGCACGTCGCGGCCGAGCTGCCGTTGCAGGCGGCGGCATCGCTTCTGGGGGTGCCGCAGTCGGATCGTCGGATGCTCATCGAGTGGGCCGACGCCACGCTCGACCACGAGGACCGCGACCTGGGAGGAACATCGGAACGTGCCGCCGCCGCGGCCGCCGCGATGTTCGCGTACGGCGGCGAGCTCATCGAGCTTCGGCGCCGGGACCCCGGCGAGGACCTCTTGTCTCTCGCCGTCCATGGCGAGATCGACGATGAAGCCGCTCCTGGCGGTCGCCGGCGGTTGCGTGACGACGAGCTGCACCTGCTGTTCAGCCTCCTCGTCGCGGCCGGGACCGAGACCACAAGGAACACGATCGCGGTCGGTGTCGCCGCGCTGGCGGCTCGTCCCGACGACTGGTGGGCCGTGGAGCGGGACCGGAGCCTCGTGCCGGTGGCGGTGGAGGAGATGCTGCGCTGGGCGTCGTCCACGCCGTACAACCGCCGGACTGCGACCCGCGACGTCGAGGTCGGCGGTCGACGGATCAGGGCCGGTGACAGGGTCACGCTGTGGTGGGCGTCCGCGAACCGGGACGAACGCGAGTTCGCCGATCCCGGCCGGTTCGACGTCAGACGCAGCCCCAACCGCCACCTGGCGTTCGGTCACGGTCCGCACTTCTGTCTGGGAGCCCGCCTCGCCCGGCTCGAGATCGCCGTCATCGTCGGGTCGCTCCTCGGAGCGGTGGAACCACCGGAGCCCGCAGGGCCGATCGAGTGGACCCGCTCCAACAAGCACACAGGCGTCCGCCACCTCCCGGTGCGGCTGCGCCGGAACCTGGACGGCGGAACCTGAAGCAGGCTCAACCGCGTAGGGTGGTGTCGGATATCACCCTGAGTGGGGAATTCCACCCATCGCTTTCGGTGGTCACCCCCTTACGCTGGGTCACACGACGGCTGGAGCCGAGGTTCCGACCGGCGTAGTTCAGCAGGAACCGAGCTGGGGAGTGGAAGGTTGGTGGATACGGCAGGTCCCATGTTCGACATGACGACGCAGGCGATGTCGAGCGCGTCCCCCGGTCTCCTGGCGACTCCGTCGACCGCGATCGGCCCGTCGTCGTCGCCCGTCCTGGACCGGGCCCGGGTGTCCCCGGACGGATCTCCTCCCGGTCCGACCCTCCGCTCCGGTGTCCCCTTCGATGCGGTTCCCTTCGATGTCGCCTCGAACGGGGTGGGAACCTCCGTGACCGAGACGGCCCGGATGCTCGACCGCGGACCGGTGCTGTCGCGGTTCTCGTTCCGGAACGCCGTGCTGAAGTCGGCGATCGTCGTGGCGGATGTCGTGACGGTGATGGCGGCGTACGTGCTCACCACCGTGATCGTCGCGGTCTGGAAGGGGACCGACCCCGTCCCGACCAGGGAGAGCATCGTCATCGCGTTCCTCACCCTGCCCGTCTGGCCGATCCTCTTCGCCCGACAGCAGATGTATGCAGCCCGCTTCCTGACCAGGTTGATGGACGAGCTCCGGCGGGTGGTGCACGTCGTGGTCGTCGGCACCGTCGCCCTGGTGGTCGTCGGCTGGCTCGTCGGACGGGGCCTCGACCGGGCGTGGGTGCTCACCTTCCTCGTGGTCGCCATGGCCCTCGTCTCCGCCGAACGTGTCGCCGTCCGACGCTGGTTCGTGCGCCGACGCCGTTCCGGTCGGTCCCTCCGACCCGTCGTCGTGGTCGGGACCAACGCCGAGGCGATCGATCTGGCGTGTTCCCTCGCTGGGGATCCGACCCTCGGCTACCAACCCGTCGGCTTCGTCGCGACCGATCCCGACGCTCCGGTGCCGCCCGGTGGCCTGCCGGTCCTCGCCGGAACGGCCGACACCGTGTCGTTCGCCCACTCGCTCGACGCCCAGGGTGTGATCCTCGCCACCACGAGCCTGGAGGTCGGGCTCTCGAACCAGCTGCTGAGGGAGCTGCTCGACGGCGGGCTGCACGTCGAGATGACATCCGGTCTCCGCGACGTCACACCCGAACGGATGACGGTCCGGCCTCTCGGCCGACATCCCGTCGTCTACCTGGAGCCCGCCCGCCGGTTCGGATGGCGGGCGGTGGCGAAGCGCATCTTCGACGTCGTGCTGTCATCGATCGCTCTGGTCGTCGCCTTTCCGGTGCTGCTGGTCGCGGCGATCGGGATCAAGGTCACCTCGCCCGGACCTGTCCTGTTCCGCCAGCAGCGGGTCGGCCGTGACGGCGTCCCGTTCGACGTCCTGAAGCTGCGGACGATGGTGGTCGACGCTGAGTCGCTGCTCGCCGACCTGATCGACCGCAACGAGTCCGACGGTCCTCTGTTCAAGCTCAAGGACGACCCCAGGGTCACATCCGTCGGCCGGATCCTCCGGAAGCTGTCGATCGACGAGCTGCCACAGCTCTGGAACGTCGTTCGCGGCGACATGAGCCTCATCGGACCCCGACCGGCACTCCCGCGAGAGGCTGCGGAGTGGGGTGACGAGCTGCACGAGCGGTTGCGTGTGCGACCGGGGATCACCGGGATGTGGCAGGTGAGCGGTCGGAGCGACTCCGGGTTCGAGGAGTACCAGCGACTCGACCTCTTCTTCGTGGAACACTGGTCGTTCCTCTTCGACCTGGGGATCCTGTTCCGGACGGTTCCTGCTGTCATCACCGTTCGCGGCGCCCACAGAAC
>CAZNQK010000061.1:0-18397 GCA_964575165.1 uncultured Aquihabitans sp.
AGGTGTACCCCGGCGGACTCGAGATCCGGAACCGTACACCTGTCATCCCGCAGCCGATCCCCAACGACCGGGCGACGTTGTTGGCGTCACCGATGTAGGAGATCGTGAGGCCCTCGAGCCGGCCGAAGGACTGCCGGAGGGTCAACAGGTCCGCGAGCGTCTGCACGGGGTGGGCGTCGTCGGACAGCAGGTTCACGACCGGAACGGACGCGGCGGCAGCCATCCGCTCCAGCTTGTCGTGGGCGAAGACCCGCGCCCCGATCACCGACCCGTAGCCCGAGAACAGCCGACCGAGGTCCCCCGCCGGCTCCCGCGTGTCGATTCCCACCTCATCGCCCGACAGCGACACGGGATGACCGCCGAGCTGCACCACGGCCATCTCGGCCGAGGTGCGTGTGCGTGCCGACGGCTTCTCGAACAGGAGCACGGCACCTGAACCGGAGAGGACCTGCGGCGGAGCGTCGAGCTCGGCGAGGTCGAGCACCCTGACCAGCTCGGCAGGGCTGAGGTCGTCGACCTCGAGGAGATGGCGCACCGGAGCGGTCGGCGCACTCGGATCGTTCTGGCTGTTCACGGCTCCTCTGCTCCTTCTTCTGCGACGGCGGCGAGAGCGGTTGCGATGGCGGCGGTGCCGGTCCGCAGATCGTCATCCGAGATCAACAGGCTGGGCGCCAGGCGCAGAGCGGTCGAGGTGACCGCGTTGACGACCACACCGTCGGCGAGGAGGGCCTGCTGGACCTCGCGGGCGTCGCCCGCGATCTCGACGGCGATCAACGCTCCCAGCCCCCTGACGTCGACGACCCCGGTCGCGCCTCGCAGCTCGTCGGCGACGATCCCGCCGATGCGCATCGCCCGGGCGGGGACGTCTTCTGCCTCCATGACCTCGAGGACGGCACGGGCGGCCGACGCCGCCAGCGGCTGGCCACCGTAGGTCGTCGCGTGATCGCCCGGCTCGAAGGCGGCGGCGACGTCGCTGCGGGCCCAACAGGCCCCGATCGGCACGCCGTTGCCCAGGGCCTTGGCCATCGTGACCACGTCGGGAACCACGCCGAAGTGCTGGTGGGCGAACCAGCGACCGCAGCGGCCGAGGCCGGTCTGGACCTCGTCGACCATGAACAGGACGCCCCGTTCGTCGCAGAGCCGCCGCACGCCCCTGAAGTACTCGGCCGTCGCGGGGTTCACGCCACCCTCACCCTGGACCGGCTCGAGCAGCACGGCGGCCACACCCGCATCGAGCGCCGCGTCCAACGCGTCGAGATCCGCCCACGCCACGTGGACGAAGCCCTCGGGGAGCGGCTGGAACGCCTCGTGCTTGGCGGGCTGGCCGGTCGCGTGCAGCGTCGCCAGTGTCCTCCCGTGGAAGCTCCCGTAGGCGGAGACGACCTTGTAGCGGCCGCTCGGGGAACCGGCCCACTTCCGGGCCAGCTTGATCGCGCACTCGTTGGCCTCTGCCCCGGAGTTGGCGAAGAAGACCTGACCGCCGCCGCCGATGAGCCGATCGAGGGTTGACGCCACCTCGGTGCCCGGGAGCGTTCCGAACAGGTTCGAGGTGTGCAACAGGGTGCGGGCCTGTTCGCACAGGGCATCCGCCACAGCCGGGTGGGCATGACCCAACGAGGTCACGGCGAGACCCGACAGCAGGTCGAGGTACCGGGTTCCGCTGTCGTCGAACAGCCAGGAGCCCTCACCCCGCACGAACGTCACGGGGGGCTCCGGATAGGTGGACATGAGAGGCGGGCCGGTCACGATCCACCTCCGTCGGTCCCGTCGAGGTCCCGGGCGACCATCGTGCCCACACCGGCGTCCGTCAGCAGCTCGAGCAGCAGGACGTGCGGACGACGACCGTCGACGAGGTGGACCGTGCCCACGCCGTTCTCGATCGCTCGGACGCAGCCTGTGATCTTGGGGACCATCCCTCCGGAGATCGTGCCGTCGGCGATCATCCGTGCCACGTCCGCACCGTCGACCCGGGTGACGAGCGTGGACGGGTCGGCCGCGTCGCGGAGGAGGCCGGGAACATCGGTGAGGAACATCAGCTTCTCCGCTCCGAGCTCCTCGGCGATGGCGGTGGCAGCGTCGTCCGCGTTGATGTTGTACGTCTGACCGTCGCGGTCGACGCCGATCGTGGCGATCACGGGGATCAGGTCCATCGCCAGGGTCCTGGTGATCAGCTCGGGATCGACCTTGGTGACGGACCCGACGAAGCCGAGCGCAGGGTCGTGCGGCTCGGCCTCCAGGAGGTGGGCGTCGGTGCCGGCGAGTCCGAGCGCCAGCGGACCGAACCCGTTCAGGGCGGTGACGATGTCGGCGTTGACCTTGCCGATCAGCACCATCTGCGCCACCTCGAGCGTCTCGGCGTCGGTCACCCGCCGACCGTCGACGAACTCGCTGGTCTTGCCCAGCCGGTCGAGCCAGTCCCCGATCTGGGGGCCGCCGCCGTGGATGACCACCGGACGCATCCCGACGCGGTGCATCAGCACGATGTCGGAGGCGAAGTCGGCGAACAGCTTCGGATCCACCATGGCGTTGCCGCCGAACTTCACGACGACGACCGCGCCCCTGAACCGCTCGATGTACGGCAACGCCTGGAGGAGCACGTCGACCGCGACCTCGGGGTCGCGTCGAGGATCCACGTGGGCGGGGATCGTGTCCTCGGGCCCGATCGCCCGGTCCGCCCCGGTCACGGTGCGGTCCCGACCACTGAGAGGCCGGCGGTCTCGGCGAGGCCCAGGGCCAGGTTCATGCACTGGACCGCCTGACCGGCAGCGCCCTTGCCGAGGTTGTCGAGGGCCCCGATGGCGAGAACGGTCCCGGTCCTCTCGTCGAAGCGCGCCGTGACGTGAGCGGCGTTGGTCCCGAGGGTCGCCTTGGTCGACGGGGACCGCTCCGACGCGACGACGAACGGCTCGTCGGCGTAGCGGTCCCGCAGTGCGTCGAGCACCGTCAGGGTGCTGAGGTCGTCGACCGCTGGCCGGGCGTAGCAGGTGGCGAGGATGCCCCGGTTCATGGGCACGAGGTGCGGCGTGAACAGGACCGTGGACCCGAGGTTCATGTCCATCTCCGCGGTGTGGCGATGATCCAGCAGGCCGTAGGCGGACACGTCGGAGTCGACGGAGCAGAAGGTCGTGTGAGGCTTGGGGGGCCTGCCGGCCCCGGACACGCCCGACACGGCGTCGACGATGATCCCCTCGGTGGAGATCAGGCCGGCGTCGACCAGTGGACGGAGCGCGAGCGTCGCCGTGGTCGGGTAGCACCCCGGCGCGGCGATCGCCGCCGCGCCACGCAGTCGCTCACGATGCAGCTCCGGGAGTCCGTACACGAAACGGTCGAGCAGCTCGGGGCACGTGTGCGGTTCGTGGTACCAGCGCTCGTAGGTCGCGGCGTCGGGAAGGCGGAAGTCGGCGCCGAGATCTACGACGGTCCGGACCCCACCGAGCAGGTCGCTCATGATCGCCTGGCTCGCCCCGTGAGGCAGGCCGACGAACACCGCGTCGACGCCGTCGAGCAGCCTCACGTCCCATTGCGAGTACACGAGGTCCGGGTACGCCAGCGCCAGGCCGGGGTACAGGTCCGCTGCGGTCGTTCCGGCCTGGCTGTCACCCGTCGCGAAGCGCACGTCGAGGTCGGGGTGCTGGTCGCAGATGCGCAACAGCTCGGCCCCCGTGAACCCCGAGGCTCCGATGATCCCTATGGAGACGCTGGCCGACATGCAGGCGACCTTAGCGCAGTGTCATGCGGCGTGCTGCATACTTCTGCAACGCCGGGTCGCCAGGGCTCAGGCGCAGGTCCTCACGCGCGGAGTGAGGCGTCGTGCGTCGCCGACACGGCATCGACGATCGCCTGGCGGATCACGCCCACCTCGGCGTCGGTCAGCGTCCGGTCATCGGCCTGGAACCGGATCCGGAACGCCAGGCTCCGTCGATCCGCGCCCACAGCGTCCGATCGGAACACGTCGAACAGGGCGAGCTCCCTCAGGAGGGGTGCACCGGTCGCTCGGATCGTGGTCCGGACCGCCTCTGCGGGCACCCGGTCCGGGACCACGAAGGCCAGGTCGATGTCGGTCGACGGAAACCGACTCACGGACCGGGCCCTCGGGATGGGGACCGGGAGGTCGAGGAGATGCCCGAGCTCGAGCTCGAGCCACGCCACCCGCTCCTCGATGCCGAAGCGGTCGAGCACCACCGGGTCGATCTCGCCGACGGCACCGACGTCGGCGCCGGCCACCTCGATCACGGCGGCTCGCGCCGGGTGCATTCCGTCGAGCTCCTCGGACCGCAGGACGAGCGGGCCGACTCCGAGCGCGGCGAGGACGACTTCGAGGACCGCCACCGCCGCCGGCGCCTCCGACCCCGCGAGCGCGACGGCGAGCTGCTCGCGTTCTCCGTCGAGCACCCGACCGAGACGGACCGAGCTCTCGACGTCGACGACGGCACCCTGACCGAGCTCGAACACCCTCCCGATCTCGGACAACCGCACGCCGGTGATCCGGTGGCTGGCGTTGTGGGCGACCGCTCCCAGCAGACCGGGGCGGAGCGAGGCGCGCAGGACCGACTCCTCGGCGGCGAGCGGATTGGCCAGCATCAGGCCCGTCGCCGGGAGTCCGCAGCGCTCCAGGTCGCCCGGCGCCAGGAAGGGCATCGGCATCGCCTCGTCGATCCCGCACCCGAGGAGCGCCCGTCGGACCGACCGACGCGCCCGTTGGGCCCGGTCGAGACCTCCGGGATGGGCCGACACGGGCACGGTCCGGACGATGCGGGACAGCCCGTACATCCGGCCGACCTCCTCGACGACGTCGATCTCGACCGACGAGTCGGGACGCCAGGTCGGGATGCTCACCAGGAGGTCCTCCGCGTCGGGCTCCGACGTGAAGCCGATCGGATCGAGGAGGTCGACCATCGATGCCACGTCGATGTCGGTCCCCAGCACGGCGTTGACCCGGGTCGGTCGCACCCTCACGGTGACCCGTTCCGGCAGTCGACCCTCGGTCACCACCTCGCCGGGCCGCAGGGAGCCGGCACCGCCCTCGGAGAGGAGCTGGGCGAAGCGGCCCAACGCCAGATCGGCCACCTCGGGGTCCACCCCCCGCTTGAAGCGGGCCGAGGCCTCGGAATGCAGGTTGTGACGGGCCGAGGTGTCCGCGATGTACTGCGGGTCCCACCATGCGGCCTCGAGGAGGACGTCGGTCGTGTCGTCGGAGATCTCGGTCGACGCTCCACCCATGACCCCGGCGAGAGCGATCGCCCGATCGTCACCGTCGGCGATCACGCCGTCACCGGCGTCGAGGCGGCGGGTCACACCGTCGAGCGTCTCGAGCTCCTCACCCGCCCGGGCACGACGGACGCGGAAGGCCGGACCGCTCACCTTCGCCAGATCGAACGCGTGGGTCGGCTGGCCGAGCTCGAGCATCACGTAGTTCGACACGTCGACGACGATGTTGATCGGGCGCATCCCTGCGGACAGGAGGCGTTGGGCCATCCACCGCGGTGAGGCGCCGACCCTCACGCCGGAGAAGCCCCTGACCGCGAACCGACCGCAGACCTCGGGCGCTTCGATGCGGACGTCCACGGTGCCGGCGAGCTCCCGCCCCGTGCTGGCCGGCGCCGGCACCGGCAACTCGAACGGGACACCCTGACGTGCCGCAAGGTCACGGGCGACACCGGCGACGCTCAGAGCGTCGGGACGGTTCGGATTGACCTCGATGTCGAACACCACGTCCGGACGGAGGTCCAACGCCGCACCGAGGGTCGTGCCCGGCCGGGGGGCGGACTCCCCGGCGCCGCCGAGCACCAGGATCCCCGAGTGGTCGTCACCCAGGCCGAGCTCCTTGGCGGAGCAGAGCATCCCGTTGCTCATCTCGCCCCGCATCCGTCGGGCCGCGATCTCCATGCCTCCGGGCATGAGGGTGCCGACCGTCGCCAGGGGCACGAGGTCGCCCTCGACCATGTTGGAGGCTCCGCAGACGATCTGGAGCGCCTCGCCGTCACCCAGGTCGACGTCGACCAGGCGGACCCGGTCCGCATCGGGGTGCTCGCGCACCTCGAGCACCCGAGCCACGACGACGCCGTCGACCGCGCCGCCGACCGCCTCGATCGTCCCCACCTCGAGGCCGAGGTCGGTCAGCTGTCCGGCGACCGAGGCGGCATCGCCCTCGATCGGAGCGAACTCCCGCAACCAGTTGAGCGTCACCCGCATGTCAGAACTGCTCCAGGAACCGGACGTCGTTGGTGATGAAGTCACGGATGTCGGTCACGTGGTGACGGATCATCGTGAGGCGTTCGATGCCGAAGCCGAACGCGAACCCCGACCACTCCTCGGGGTCGAGCCCGCCGGCTCGCAGCACGTTCGGGTGCACCATCCCGCAACCGCCGACCTCGAGCCAGGACCCGTCCGGCTGGGAGATGTCGACCTCGGCGGACGGCTCGGTGAAGGGGAAGTACGACGGACGCAGACGGGACGTCTGCTCCTCGCCGAAGTAGGCCTTCGTGAACGTCTCGATCGTCCCGGCCAGGTCACCCATCGTGATGCCACGGTCGATCACCAGCATCTCGATCTGGTGGAACACCGGCAGGTGCGTCGCGTCCGCCGTGTCCTGGCGGTACGCCCGACCCGGGCACACGACGTAGATCGGAGGGCCGGTGCCATCGGCGACCGAACGCAGCATCGTGCGGACCTGCACCGGTGAGGTGTGGGTACGCAGGAGCAGCTGCTGGTCGGAGATCCCGTCGATGTCCGCCGAGTCGAGGTACAGGGTGTCCCAGAGCGATCGGGCCGGGTGCGACGGAGGGAGGTTGAGCGCCTCGAAGTTGAACCAGTCGGACTCGACCTCCGGTCCCGTCGCCACGGTGAAGCCCATGCCGACGAACACATCCTCGAGGCGTTCCCACGTCTGGGTGACCAGGTGGGCGTGGCCGGCGGCGGACCCCGAGAGGTGCTCTGTCAGGTCGAGTCGCTCCGCCGACAGCGTCGAGCGCCGCTCGGCGGCAGCGAGACCAGCGATCCGCTCGGCCGTCGCCGCTTCGATCCTGGCGCGCGCCTCGTTGATCACCGCGCCGAGGACCTTGCGGTCCTCGTGGTCGAGATCGCGCATCCCCGCCTTGAGCTCACCGAGCCGGGAGCGCTTCCCCAGGAGCTCCGACTCGATCGCACGCACCTCGCTCGAACCGCCGGCGGCGGCGATGCGGGCCACGCCGTCGGCGACGATCGCCCGTACCTCGTCCGCCTGTTGCGCTCCACTCACCGTCGACTCCTTCTGTCCCCAACGCCCGCTGTCCTCGGCGCCCGCTGTCCTCGGTGCCCACTGTCCTCGACGCCCGCTGTCCTCGGTGCCCACTGTCCTCGACGCCCGCTGTCCTCGACGCCATCGTCGACGATCGGACCGCCCGACATCATGGCGCAACGCGCCGCCCGTGCCGCCACCCGGTTGCCGGCACCGTCGGTCGGCTCGGCGATCGCCGTCATCGGTCCCGGCGTCGGCGCTGACGGGCGGCCTCGAACGCCACCAACGCTCCGGCGACCGCGGCGTTCAACGACTCGGCAGCACCCTCCATTGGGATGCTCAGGCGACCGTCGGCCGAGTCACGAACCTCATCGGGCAGGCCGTGGGCCTCGCTGCCGACGAAGAGGACGCAAGCAGCGGCGAGATCCGCGTCCTCGGGGGCCACGCCGTCTGCCCTGACCATCGCCCAGGTCGGAATCCCTGCTCCCGTCGCAGCCGCCTGCACGGCGTCGGCGGTGACCCCCTCGACGACGGGGAGCCGGAAGACGGCTCCTGCGGTCGCCCGGACGGTCTTCGGGTTGTGGACGTCGACGGAGTGCTCCGTGAGGACCAGACCGGCGCACCCGGCGGCCTCCGCGACCCGGACGAGGGTGCCGGCGTTGCCGGGATCCTGGATCGAGACGAGCACCAGCACGGGACGCGAGCTCCGCGCTGCGGCTCCCATCACCGCCGGCAGCTCCGTCGACGCCGCTCCGACCACGGAGACCACGGCCTGCGGGTTGACGACGTCGAGCACCTTGCCGAGCGCTCCTTCCTGCACCTCCCGGACCTCGACCCCGGCCCGCGACGCATCGAGGACCACCGGATGGGAGCGGCCCGACGGCTCGACGAAGACGGTCCGCACGTCCGCGCCGGCAGCGAGGGCCTCGGCGAGCAGCACCGGACCGTCGGCGAGGAAGCACCCGGATGCCGAACGCGCGCTGCGGCGCCTCGAGAGGCGCCGCAGCTCCTGTAGAGCAGGGTTCGACGGACTCAGTCCCGCCCGGGGACGGCGATCGTCCAGGACGCCCTGCTCAGCTCGCGGCCTCGGCCGACGCGTCGGCGGTCGCCGACGCCGACGCCGCCACCTCGACGAGCGCGGCGAACGCCTGCGGGTCACGCACGGCCAGATCCGCGAGGACCTTCCGGTCGACATCGACCTCGGCCAGACGCAGTCCGCTGATGAAGCGGCTGTAGCTGATGCCGTTCAGACGACAGGCCGCGTTGATGCGCTGGATCCAGAGCTTGCGCATCTCACCCTTGCGCGCCCTACGGTCACGGAACGCGTAGTTCCCTGCGTGCATGACCGCCTCGTTGGCGGCGCGGTAGGTGCGGCTGCGATGGCCGTAGTACCCCTTGGCCTTGTTCAGAACGGCGCGGTGCTTCTTCTTGGCGTGGACGCCTCGCTTGACGCGTGCCATGGCTCAACTCCTTCGTGCGGTGGTCCGGCTCGACGGATCGGGCGGACGGAGGTTCGGACGGTGGTCGGCGGCAGACGGCCGCCGCGGCTCAGAGGCCCAGCTGACGGCGGGCGCGGGTGCGGTCCCCACCAGTGATCTCGGTGGTCCCGGCCAGGCGGCGCTTGCGTCCGGGGGACTTCTTCTCGAGGATGTGGTTGAGGTTGCTGTTGCGACGCAGGATCTTGCCGGTCCCGGTCACCTTGTAGCGCTTCTTCGCGCCTGTATGCGTCTTCATCTTGGGCATGTGATGTCCTTCTCCGTCGTTTCGCGTTGCCCGGTCGATCTCGGCGCCCGGTCGTCCTTGTCGCTCGGTAGATCTTCGGTGTCGACGACCCGGCGCACCGGGTCGGCCGCCGTCGAAGGGCGAACCGACCCGGCCGGGTCAGGCCTCGGCGACCGGTGCCGCCTCGCGCTCCGGGGCCTCTCCGGCGACATCGCCGCCGGTCACTCCGTCTGACGACGCCTGCGCCTTCTTGGCGTGCGCCGCCTGTGCCTTCTTGTCGGGACCCAGCACCATCGTCATGTTGCGACCGTCCTGCTTCGGCATGACCTCGACCCGACCGAGGTGGGCTACCTCCTCGGCGACCCGGTCGAGGATCCGGCGACCGAGCTCCGGGTGCTGCATCTCGCGGCCCCGGAACATGATCGTGACCTTGACCTTGTGGCCCTCACCCAGGAACTGGGCGACCTTGCGGGTCTTGGTGTCGAAGTCACCACCACCGATCTTGGGGCGGTACTTCATCTCCTTGACCACGATGTTGGTGGCCTTCTTGCGGGACTCCTTGGCCCGTTGCTGCGCCTCGTACTTGAACTTCGTGAAGTTCATGATGCGACACACCGGCGGGTTGGCCTCGGCCGCCACCTCGACGAGGTCGAGATCGAGGGAGCGGGCGGTGGCCAGCGCCTCTGGCAGCGGCTTGATGCCGAGTTGGTCCCCGTCCGGTCCGATCAGTCGGACCTCACGAGCGCGGATGCGGTCGTTGGTGCGGGGCTCGTCGTTCGATGTGGCAGCTATGGCCGATCACTGCTCAACAGCAGGTCCTTTCCTGGATGGGTCTGGTCCGCCCGCGGGTGCGGCCGGTGCCGCGCCGCTCCGAGAAGCAGTACGGCGGATGCCAGCAGGCACCCGCCGTCGCACGAACGGGCCCTGAGGACCGCTCGGAGATCGCATGTCCCGGACGCACCGTCGCCGTTCCGTCGGGATCAGCGGTCGTGGCCGGGAGGGGCGGGAGCCCACTTGCCTCGGTTGTGCGCACTACCGTACCAGTCGGGCCGCGTCCGGCCAGCATCGCACACCGGACGAGCGGCCCGACCCTCTTCCCCTGCCCGTGGAGACCCGTCGATGAGCTCACTCTGGACCCCCGATGGCGAGCGTCCCGTCCGCCGCGATCCCGGACCGTCGGGGACGGATCGTTCAGGCCCGGCCGCGGGGCCCGGTGCCGGCGCCACCGGAGCCCACGAGGGCGGCGATCCGCTCCGATCGGCAGCCGAGGCCCTCGGACTCGACCTCGACGCCATGTCGGCCGAGGAGCAGGCGCAGCTGCGCGAGGAGCTCGTCGAGATGATGCGGGCGCGACAGGAGGCGGCATCGGTCCCCGCTTCGGAGGTGCTGTCGGGCTACCTCATGCAGCTCTTCGACCACGTCGTGATCTACCTCCAGGCGGAACCGCCGGCGTTCGCAGAGGCCGCCACGATGATCGAGGCCATGCGATCGATGCTCGACGGCGTCGGAGACCGCCTCGGCGAGAACGGCCCGGTGCTACGGGAGGCGCTCGGTCAGGCCCAGATGGTGTTCGTACAGGTCAAGAACGCCGCTGCGGAGGCCGCCCCAGAGGGGTGACGTTCCTGGCTTCCCGAGCTCCGGCGTGGGCCAGGCGCTGCTCGTAGGTCACCTCTGCCCCCACCTCGACGTGGCGCGTTCCGTCGGAGATCGCCGTGGCGTGGAAGCCCAGCTCCGCCCCATCCGTCGAACGAACGACACCGAGTCCGACATCACGGTCGAAGGCCACCACCGTTCCCTTCCGGACGGACCGTGTCGCCATGGCGTAGCCTCCCGGTTCAGTGGACGATCTTCGAGAGCGGGAGCTCGATGATGTCTGTGGCTCCGGCGTCGGAGAGAGCAGGGATCAGGATGTTGATCTCGTTCTTCGGCACGACCGTCTCGACGGCGTAGCCAGCCGATCCGTAGAGCTCGTTCACCGTCGGGGTCTTCATGGCCGGCAGCACCTCGATGACTCCGTCGAGGGCATCTGCTGCGACGTTCAGCTTCACCAGCACCTTGCCGCGGGCCTCGAGCACGCCCCTCAGGAGGGTGAGCACCTGCTCCATGGCATGGCGCTTCTCCGGGTCCTCGCAGGAGGACGGATTGGCGACCAGTTCCGTGTACGACACCAGGATCACGTCGATGACCCGCAGGCCCGCTGCCTTGAGAGCAGACCCGGTCTCGGTGATGTCGACGACGCAGTCGACGATGTCGGGGACCTTCGCCTCGGTCGCGCCGTAGGACAGCCGTATGTCCGCGTCCACGCCCTTGTCCGCGAAGAACCGGCGCGTCAGCTCCGGGTACTCGGTGGACACCCGAACGCCGGACGGCAGGTCGGACACGGACTGGTAGGCGGAGTCGCCCGGCACAGCGACGACGACCGTGATCGGGTTCGTCGTGGCCTTCGAGTACTTGAGCTCGCCGAGCGATGTCACCTGCGAGCCGGTCTCCTCGACCCAATCACGACCGGTGATGCCGAGGTCGAAGAGGCCGTCGGCGACGTAGGTGGGGATCTCCTGCGGGCGCAGGATCCGAACCGACTCGATGCGGGGGTCGTCGACGGTGGCCTTGTAGGACACCGACGAGTCGCGGCGGACGGGCAGGTCGGCCGCCTCGAACAGGTCCATCGTGGACCGCTCGAGCGAGCCCTTGGGGAGGACGAGCTTCAGCACGCGGCGAGGGTAGTCGGGACCCGCGGCACGAACCGAGCCGGATTCGTTCCCGGTGAGCGGAGCGCACCGGGAACGAATCCCGGACCTAGCTGAACATGGCAGGCATCGCCCCGGCCGAAGCGTGCAGCACTCCCGTGTCGTCGCGCAGGTCGACCTCGTGGATCCCCTCCAGGAACCAGCGGTACAGGGTCGGCTGACGAGCGCGGAGGTGCGCCCACAGGTCCGGCATCGAGGTGCCCATCGGGAAGCACTCGCCTCCCATGTACCAACGGCTCGGCCCGAGCTGGCGGAAACCGAAGTCGTAGACGTCGTTCAGCAGATCAAGGAGCCACTGCTCACCGATCGCGACGAGACCCTGGGCACCGATGGCCACCGCCTCGTGGACGACGGAGCGGTAGAGGGCCTCGGCTCCGCCGGCACCCCGCGCCTCCTCTGCAACGACCAGCGACGCGTACTCGACCACGGGATCGAGCGGGTAGGCGTCCCATCGCTCGAACTTCCCGACCGGGAGCTCGTCGTAGTTGCCTGCCGTCGTCCTCACGGTCGCGATCAACTGATCCGTCGCCGTCACCACGACATGGAAGCGGGAGCGGTCCTCCCAGTGTCGGTACTCGTGGATCCGCCCCTCGGGAGTGGCGTCGCAGTACCCTTGCGCTTCGAACACCTTGTACTCGAGGTCCCGCGCCCGCCCTCCGAGGTCGACGCCGGCGAGTCCGATGAAGGAACCCACGGGTGGGTCCTTCGGACGACCGACGCTGTCGAACTTCTCGGGCGCGGGCGCACCACGAGAACCGCCATCTACATCCGGCATGGCCGCCTCCGCTATCAGCTGTCGAGCCCCCCAGCTGATCCGCCTTGGACCGGCGAGGGCACGCTAGTGGGAGTGCGGTCTCCCTGTCCAAGGGTCCGCGCTCTGCGCGCCCGACCGTGCTAGTGGCGTCCCCTCGAGCCCCTCACCACCCCGTGGACTGGAAAGGAGCGATCACGAGTGCTCCCACGGGGGCGCCTTCACACCGGCATCCGACGACGACCGAGTTCTGCTCCAGATGTCCCAGGCCACGAGCGTCGCAGATCTCCGACAGCGTTGCCGCGAGCTCATCGCGCACCTGCGCCTCGCTCGAACCTTCGTGCTCGACGAACAGCCCCCGGCCGTCATGGGGATCCTGGGCCCACGCCACCCCGGCCCACGCCTCCTGACCCAGGCGCTCCGCGCTCTCGAACGCCCAGACGGCGAAGAGCCTGTCACCCCACTCCCCATGGATCGCCGGCAGATCGGTGGGGTGCCTGGCGGAGATGACGGACTTCGGAGGGATCACGCTGGACAGCCGCACGAGGTTGAAGTTCGCGACGCCGGCTGAACGGAGCGCCGAATCGAAGGCGGCGAGCGAGGTGGGACCCTCACCTGTCGCAGCGGTCACCGCGATGCTCAAGGAACCCATCTCATACCTCCGTGCTCGTCTGACCCTCCTCCGCTCGACATCAAGGCTAGGACCGGCCACCCGCGATGTCGCGGACCCCCATCGGGGATCCCCCAGGAATCGCGGCCGGGTCAATACCATCGTCGCGGGATGCACACATCGACCACGACAGACGACCTCGACACCCCCGACGAGGCGCCGTCGTGGTGGCAGGTCGCCCTCTGGTGGATCGCGACGGTCCTCACGCTCGTCGTCCTCGACGACCTCACGTTCGGGCCGATCTTCTGGCTGATCAGCCGGACCGCCGGACCGTGGGTGGCGGCGGGACTCGCCCTCTGCATCTACACCTCCGCCCAGGTGTTCATCGTGTACCGGGCGACGGAGGAGGTCCCTGGTCGGATCGCCTCGTTCTTCCTGAACCGACTCGACCTGAACCGACGGTCACGACACGTGGCCGAGAACGAGCGCAAGCTCCACTCACGCGTCGGCGGCTGGGCGTCCGCCATCCTGCTCACCCCCGTCATCGGCGGCGTGCTCCCACCACTGCTCCTCTGGCGGATCGGATGGGACCGCAGGACCGTCCGACGGATCGTGCTCGTGTGCGCGCCGATCTACGCGGTCGAGTTCGCCGTCCTGCACGGACTGATCCCCGCCCTGGTCTGACGGTCCCGAGCCGACTGCCGGGGAACCACACCGTCGTCGCGTCCGCCGGCGGTGCGCTGATCACGCCGGCGAATATCTCAGTCCAGGCCGAAACGGGCCGAAGGAGATCCAGGCGAACCTTCGGAGCCGTGATGCATCCTGCCGTCGACTTCGACGACGTGAACAGAACCGTCGAGAGCGCTGAGCTCCGCCGCGTCCGGTTCTTCGCCGTTGCTGCCGCCCTGTGGGGGGTCGCCTTCGTCGTCCTCCCTGCCGACCTCCAGGCTCTCTGGTACCTCTTGTTCGGCACCACCTGCGTCGTCCTCGTGGTCAAGAGGGCGAGGACGCTGGGCGGTCAGCTGCGCCTCCCGATCTTCCTCGTCGGTTGCGCCGGGGCATCATCGCTCCTGAGCGGCGTCGTGCGGGAGATCCACGGTGCGCTCGTCGGCGTCACCGCCCCGTTCCCCTCACCGGCGGATCTCCTCGTCTTCGCGTCGTACGGCCTCTTCGTCGCTGCGATCCTGATCGTGGTGCGCCGACGGGTCCCGCACATGGGTCCGGACCCGTGGCTCGACGCTGCCGTGGCCGGCATCGCTGCCGCGATCCTCCAGTGGACGATGGTGGTCATCCCGTACCTCCAGGACGACACCCTGTCGGGCCTGGAGAAGAACACGAACCTCATCTACAGCATCTGCTCGCTCAGCCTCGTCGTCGCCGCAGCACTCGCTCTGGTGGCCGGGTCCGTGCCGTCGACGAGCAACCGGATGCTGGCACTCGGCCTCATCGCGACCTTCACCGCGGATCCCGTCTCTCTCCTCGTGACAACGAACCGGCTGCCCGAAGCAGCCTCGATCGCCGTCGTCGCCTTGGCGATCGGGTTCGGGTGCGCGGGCTCGATCCATCCGTCGGTCCGGCGGTTGACGGCGACCCCGGAGGACGACCTGGCGCACCGTCTGACCCGTCGACGGATCGTTGTTCTGTGCCTCGCGCTCTTCACGCCGCCGCTCCTGCTCCTCCGAGCGACGCTCATCGGCGTGACGGGCATCGAGCTCGTGCTCCCCGCCGTCGCGTCTGTCGCGCTCACGCCGCTGGTCCTCGTGAGGCTCGGCCGACTCGTACGTGAGAACGAGCGACTTGCCACGGTTGAACAGACGCTGCGAAGCGTCGGTGAGAGGCTCGTCCTCGTCGAATCCACGGAGGACGTCGCCCGTGTGATCTCGGTCGGGCTCGAACAGCTCCTCGGCGAGCGCTTCATCGACGGCTGCCTCCTGATCGACCCGCTGACCTCCTACGACGAGTACCTCCCCTCGGACGTAAGGCAGAGCCTGCGGAGCCTGTTCACCGACTCGCAGTTCAGCAGCGATCTCCGCACCGGATACGTGCACACGATCAAGACCGCCGACGGCGCCCACGACACGATCTGGCAGGCGGGGCCCATCGTCCTGCACCGGCACCTCCGGGCCATCATGGTGGTCTCGACCAACGACGGTCTCGGACCCGTCGACAGGAACGCGTTCAGCGCCCTATGCCGGGAGGCCTCGATCGCACTCAGGGCCGTGGAGCAGACCGAACAGACGGTTCGCGAGAGGTCCGAGGACCGCTTCGGCGCCCTCATCGACAACTCCTCGGACATCGTCACGATCCTCGACGACGAGCTGCGGCTCCGCTACGTGTCGCCGGTCGCCGGCCGCCTGCTCGGCTACCCCTCGGACTTCCGCGAGATCGGGACCGCACTCGACCTCGTCCACCCCGACGACCTCGCCACCGCCGAGCGGATGATCGCCGACATCCGCTTCGGCAAGCGCGTCCCTGTCGAGGTCCGACTCCGCCACCTCACCGGCGAGTTCCACTGGTTCGAGGTCGTGGGTGTCGACCTCGCGAGCGATCCCAACATCCGGGGGATCGTGCTCAACGCACGTGAGATCGGCGATCGCAAGGCGGCCGAGGAGCGCCTCCAGCTCTCCGAGGCCCGCTTCAAGGCACTCGTGCAGCACTCGAGCGACGTCGTGCTGGTGATCGACCCAGAGGAGGGCGTCACCTACGCGAGCCCGTCCGTAGGAGCGACGATCGGCCTGGAACCCGACGAGATCCTCGGCCGACGACTCGACGAGATCTTCGACGACAGCGGACTCGACTGGGAGCGCTCCCTGCACGCCGGAACGGTCCCCGCCGACCACCCCGACCTGCTCGAGTTCGGGTTCCGCAACGCCCGCGGGGAGTGGATCCACCTGGAGGCGAGCGTCACCGACCTCCGTGGCGAGGAAGCCGTCGGCGGTTTCGTGCTCAACGCCCGCGACGTGACCGAGCGCACGACGATGATGCAGCGGCTGCGCTACCAGTCCACCCACGACGCCCTCACCGGGTTGGCCAACAGGGTGCTGGCAGCCGAGGAGCTCGGCGGGATGCTGTCGCGCAACGCGGGGGCGAGCACGGTCGCCGTGATCTCGCTCGACATCGACGACTTCAAGGACATCAACGACAGCCTCGGACACGGCGTCGGAGATCGACTGCTCTACGCCGTCGCAGAACGCATCAAGGAGTCCCTGAGCTTCGGCGACGTCGTCGCCCGCACGGGCGGCGACGAGTTCATCGTGGTGCTCGAGCGTGCCCACGGCGAGGCACAGGTCCTGGAGCTCGCCAACCAGCTGCTGCACTCACTCGAGCGTCCGTTCGGCGTCGACGACCGGGAGCTCACCCTCACCGCCTCGGCCGGCGTCGCCTACGACCACGACCGTGAGACCGCCGCCGAGGTGCTGCTGCGCAACGCCGACACCGCGACCTACCGGGCGAAGCAGCTCGGCAAGCGCCGGGCGGTGGTGTTCGAGACCGACATGCACACGGCGTCGTTCGACCGACTGGAGCTCCGGGCTGATCTCGCCAGGGCGATCGACACCGAGCAGTTCGTCGCGCACTACCAGCCGATCGTGTCGCTGGCCACCCGTCGGATCGTGGGTTGCGAGGCGCTCATCCGCTGGCAGCACCCACAACGGGGACTCCTGTCACCCGCCCTGTTCGTCCCTCTCGCCGAGGAGACGGGTCTCATCGGCCAGATGGGCGAGTGGATGATGGAACGTGCGTGCCGGGACCTCAGCGAATGGCGTCGCACCATGCCCGAGATCGCGGAGCCGATGACCATCTCGGTCAACCTGACCGCACAGGAAGTGAACGGCGAGCGGCTGGTGCCCGTCGTGACCGACATACTCCGCCGCACCGGGCTCCCCGCTGACCGCCTGGTCCTCGAGGTGACCGAGTCCAACCTGCTGTCCGACACCGACGTCATCCAGGAGCGGATGCAGCGCCTCCGGGCGCTCGGCACCCGCCTCGCCATCGACGACTTCGGGACCGGCTACTCGTCGCTCGGCTACGTCCAGAAGTTCGCATTCGACGTGTTGAAGATCGACCGCTCCTTCGTCGAGGCCCTCGACCGTCAGACGAACCGCCAGATCGTGACGGCGGTCATCGACCTCGCCCGGGAGCTCGGCGTGAAGGTCGTCGCCGAAGGCATCGAGGAGCTGGAGCAGGAGCAGGCCCTCATCGAGCTCGGCGCGGAGTTCGCCCAGGGCTACATGTACTCACGGCCCGTGCCGGCGGCCGACTTCCGCAAGCTGCTGGTCGAGCAGACCGTCGCATCGAACTGATCGGCGGGCCAGACTGGCAGGGTGGAAGCCGGCCTCGCCGACGGGCAGCACGAGGGTCCCGGCCTGGAGGTCGTCAACGACCCCGACGACAGCCGACTGGCCGACTACCGCCACCTCAACGACGCCGAGGCAAGGGCTGCAGTCGGACGTGACGGCAACGACGCGGCGGGCTGCACGATCGTCGAGGGAGCGGTCGCGCTCGACGTCGTGGTCCGCTCCCGCGTCCCGCTGAGGTCTGTGCTCCTGACGTCGGGACGGGCCGAACGCCTCGCGCCGCTGCTGAGCATGCTCGGGCCGGAGGTGTCCCGCTTCGTCGCCGACCGAGAGGTGCTGCGCAGGATCGTCGGCTTCGACCTCCACCGGGGTGTCCTGGCCAGCGCGCACCGACCTGCTCCGCCGTCGCCCGATGTCCTCCTCGAGCAGGCTCGTCGCGTCGCCCTCACCGAGGCGGTCAACGACCACGAGAACCTCGGAGCCCTCTTTCGGAACGCGGCGGCCTTCGGCTTCGACGCCGTCCTGCTCGACGATCGGACCGCCGACCCGCTCTACCGCCGCTCCGTCCGGGTCTCCTCGGGCTGGGCCGCGGTCCTCCCCCACACCCGCGTCGGTCGCCTCCCCGATGGCTACGACGTGCTGCGACGCCACGGCATCCGGATCGTGGCCCTGACCCCCGGACCGGAGGCGATCGACGTGGCCGAGGCCGCCGAAGCCGGCAAGCTGGACGATCCCGTGGCGTTCGTGGTGGGAGCCGAGGGTCCCGGGCTCACCGCTGCTGCCGTCTCGGGCGCGGATGTCGCCGTCCGGGTGCCGATGGCGCCGGGGGTCGACTCGCTGAACGTGGCGACGTCACTGGCCGTCGTCGCGGCGTTCGCCGCTGCCCACAACCCCTGACGGCCGTGAACAGCTCGCTTTGTTCCCGTTTCGTGGCCGATTTCGGCCACGAAACGGGAACAGAGCTGGCCGGGAGTGAGGTTGGGCGTGAATAGTCGCATGCGCCTGACGCCACTCCCCCGTCACGTCCGCGGTGCCCTCGTCGTGATCGCCATGGGT
>CAZNQK010000062.1:0-2726 GCA_964575165.1 uncultured Aquihabitans sp.
ACGATCACGATGTGGTCGACGCTCTGGGGGAGTCCGTCGATCACATCGCGTATGTGGACCGCCTCGTTGTGCGCGGGCACCACCGCGGCGATCACCTGACCCTTGTACACCGGAACACCTTCCGCTCGATCACGCCATCATCGCGTGACGGAACCCGCGGCGAGCGGACCCGTCGAGCGACACGACGACGGCCCGATCGCACAGTGGCAGCTCCGTCGCACAGCGGCAGCGCCGCGATCGCAGAACCACGACGCGGTCCACTCAGGTGCGGAGCGAACGGTGCGGCTGCCACATGGGTTCGATGTCGGCACGACGCGGGTTGGCTCGGTCCCGGTCAGACAGGATCGGCTCGCTGACTCCCCAGTCGGCTCCGATGTCAGGATCGTCCCAGGCCACCCCCAACTCGTCGGCCGGGTTGTAGTAGCCGTCGACCAGGTAGGTGATGGCCATGTCGGTGACGCTCGCGAACCCGTGTGCCACCCCCGGCGGGATGTACACGCCGAGGTGCTGGTTGGGCTCGCCGTCGACCTCCCCCAGATCGATCATCTGGGTGGCCCCGTCCGTCGGACTCCCCTGCCGCAGGTCGTGCAGAACCACGCGGGCGTGACCGAACGGGACGTACCAGTAGTCGGCCTGGTGGAGGTGGTAGTGCAGCCCCACGATGCAGCCGGCCACACGGTTGCCCCGGTTCCCCTGCACCATCTCACGGCCGCCGGGGAACCACGATCGGCGGTAGGTCTCGACGAAGTAGCCGCGGTCGTCGCCGAACATCTGCGGTGTCACGACGTACACGCCGTCGATCAGTTCGGATGGGGTGATCTCAGCCATGGGAACTTTCCTCTTCGGCGGGTCGGTTGTCAGGAGCAGGGATCGGGAGCATGGATCGGGAGCAGCGCGGCGCGAGCGTCGACTACTCGAGATCGATGGAGCAGTCATCGCCGATCATGAGGCGGGTGCCGGCCGGACGCAGGCCGGATCTGTGGACCTCGACGTCGCGACCGATCAGCGAGTCGTGCAGCCGGGGGACCCCGACGATCTGGGAGCGGTCGAGGACGACCGACTGCTCGATGTCGGAGTGCTCGATGAGGCAGTCGGACGCGATGGCCGTGAACGGTCCCACGTACGAGTCGACGATCCGGGTGCCGGAACCGATGATGACCGGGCCACGGATCCGGCTGTTGCGGATGGTTGCACCCGCCTCGACGACCACGCGGCCGTCGATGTGGGACGGATCGTCCACGTCGCCCTCGATCCGGGGTTCGATCGTCTCCAGCACGCGCCGGTTCGATTCGAGCAGCGGATCCTTCTTCCCCGTGTCGAGCCACCAACCGGTCAACGAGTCGTGGCGGACTCGTTGGCCGTCGTCGATGAGCCACTGGATGGCGTCGGTGATCTCCAGCTCACCGCGGTCCGACGGCTCGATGGAGGAGACCGCCTCGTGGATCGCCGGCGTGAACAGGTAGACGCCGACGAGCGCGAGGTTCGACGGTGGATCGTCCGGCTTCTCGACGAGCCGCACGACATGACCTTCGTCGTCGACCTCGGCGATGCCGAAGCGATGGGGATCGGGCACCTCGCATAGAAGGATCTGGGCGGACGGCGCGACGACGTCGCCCTCGAGCGTCGGAGCGCTCGCCCGGGCCCGGTCCTCCTCGAAGGCATGGACGAACCCGTCGAGGCCCTGTTGCAGCATGTTGTCGCCCAGGTACATGACGAAGTCGTCGTCCCCGAGGAAGTCCTGGGCGATCAGCACGCAGTGGGCAAGCCCGAGCGGAGCCTCCTGGGGGATGTAGGTGATGGTCGCCCCGAACTGGGATCCGTCGCCGACGGCCTCCATCACCTCCGGTCCGGTCTCGCCGGTGATGATGCCGATCTCGGTGATGCCCGCTGCGACCATGTCCTCGATCCCGTAGAACAGGATCGGCTTGTTCGCTACAGGCACCAGCTGCTTGGCGCTCGTGTGGGTGATCGGACGCAGGCGCGTGCCCGCGCCACCAGAGAGGATGAGACCTTTCACGTGCCGGATGTCTAGCATGCGCGACCGCCGGACCCCACCGCCGGACCTCGACGTCGTCGCCACGCAGGAGCCCGAATGACCTCCGACGCCCCGTACGTGCACCCGACAGCCGTCGTGGAGGACGGGGCGACGCTCGGATCGGGCACCCGCGTCTGGCACCACTGCCACGTGCGCTCGGGCGCCGTCGTCGGCTCCGACACCAACCTCGGCAAGAACGTGTTCGTCGACTCGGGAGCCGTCATCGGCGATCGTGTGAAGGTCCAGAACAACGTGTCGGTGTACTCCGGGATCACCATCGACGACGAGGTCTTCGTCGGACCGAGCGCCGTGTTCACCAACGACCTCGTACCCCGCGCGGTCAACGCGGACTGGTCGATCACGCCGACCCGGATCGGCCTCGGATCGTCCATCGGGGCCAACGCCACCATCGTCTGCGGGAACGACATCGGGGAGTACTCGATGGTCGGTGCCGGGTCGGTGGTCACACGGCCGGTACGATCGCACCAACTGGTGCTCGGCAACCCGGCCCGTCACGCAGGATGGGTCGACCGCTCGGGCAAGGTCGTGTCACGCGACGCCGAGCCGCCGGACGACCTGCTGGCCCGCTGAAGTTCGTTCCGCGCTCGGACCCCACGCTCGGACTGGAGAGAGGCTGGGTCGGACCTACTTGATGACGACGCTGCGACAGCCGATCCACTGATCGGTGCCG
>CAZNQK010000062.1:2736-17194 GCA_964575165.1 uncultured Aquihabitans sp.
CCGTTGCGGGCCACTGCGCACAGCTCGTGGGACCCACCGGGGACCCCGTGGAGCTCCTGGACGAACCCGGAGTCACCGCCGGCACCCCGGACGGCGAGGACATCCGGACGGGCCCGGCCGCCCACGGCACGGAACGTCCGTTGGCGATCGAGCACCACGTCGACCGGGATCGGAACATCGGATTCGGGGTCGTCGGCCCAACCGGAGATCGACACGTAGTTGCCGCTGCGGGTGAAGCCGTCGACGTTGCCGACAGGACTCGCCCCTCGCACGTCGACCGGCAGGCACGCAGCGACGACATCGGAGCCGCGGCCCTCGTTGCGGACGCCCAGGCACACGTCGCGGCGACCGGCCACGATCCCGGTGATGTGCGCAGCGAACGTCCCGTCGGCGGGTGTCCACCCCTGCCACCGAGCGACCCCGTCCACGGTCACGGTCACCACGCGCGGTGCAGCTCCGTCTGCGTCGCTCGACCAGCCGCCCACCGTCATGGATCCGACACCTCCAACGGCGGAGCTGAAGTTGCCGGTCGGACTGAGGCCGGTCGGATCGGTCACGTACACGCGCGCGCAACCCAACCCGAGGTCCATGCCGCCGTCGGTGTCGACTCCCGTGACGCACGCCGTCTGGAGTCCGGGAGCGACGTCCCTCGCCGTCACCGAGAAGCCGGTCGACGGGCCGTAGTCGGGATGGACGGCGTGCACGTCCGGGCGTGAGCGGTTGGCGTAGCCCGACGCCGTCACGTTCCCGGCGGTGAGCAGGACGCCCACCGGGTCCGACGACGACAGGTCCTTGGCCCATCCCGTCGCCGTCACGGAGCCGCTGCCACCCGAGAGGGACTCGAGGTTCCCAACAGGCGTGCTCGTGATCCGGATCCACGTCGTCCACTCCTGGCTGCGGACGCGGATCTGCCCTAGCGACGACGCGATCGAACCCGGGCAGCTGGTCAGTCCGACGTCGGTGTGGCCGACGACGCCCGGCAACGTCAACTGGGTGCCGGCGGGGTACTTGGGCGAGCCACCCGAGGTGAACGCAACCGCGCCACCCGGACTCGAACCGGAGATCGCCATCTTCCACCCGATGACACGCGACACCGACTCGATCACGGCAGGCGAAGGGGTCGCCGCCGTGTAGTCGCCGATCACCATCACGCCGACGGTGTTGGTGTTGAAGCCCTGTGCGTGGGCACCGATCACCGAACGATCGATACCACCACCCCTGCCCTCCCAGACCCCGCCGAACTTGTCGACCACGAAGTTGTACGCGATGTCGGACCAGCCGCGCCCGTCCATGTGGAAGGCCTGGATGGAGCGCAGGATCCCCGGAACCTCCGCCGGCGAGTAGTTGTTGCCGCTGTCGGAGTGGTGCACCACGGCGAGCTTGACGGTCGACCCGTAGCTGGTGGACACAGGCGCACGGGCGCCCCACTCGCTGCGCATCCGGATCCCGAACGGCGGTGCGACCGCCGCACCGGCGAGCGGTGTGGCGTCGGTCGTGCTGCGCCTGAGCTCGTCGCGGACCGTCACGACCCGGGCACCGTCGGCGTCGCCGGCGGCGAGGCTCACCTCGTACCCCGTCGCGTCGCGCACCCACAACGGTTCGGTGCCCGAGCGGCCGGCCTCGGGGCTCCCCGGATCAGGACCTTCGGAGTCCTGCGTCCGGAGCTCCTGCCAGCCACCCATCCGGCCATCGTCGTCACGGACGCGCACCAGCACCGGAGCACTCGGAGCCTCGTCGAACGTGAATCCGATCGCCGTGAACGCCTCGACTCCCTTCTGACCGGCGACCACGCGGTCCGGGCCAATCGGCTCGTCGGAAGCGGCCTGGGCCTCGGCGATCGCTCCTGGCTCCATCGGCGCCGTCGTGGGGACGGCCTCGGTCGCTCCGACGGCCTCTGTCGAGAAGGTCACGGCAGGGATCGGGACCACCGCGAGGAGCAGACCACCTCCGACGACGGCGGCGAACCGGCGCAGCAGGCGGCCTGGAGGGTGCAACGACATAGGTTCCGAGCCTAGGCCCACACCCACCGGGATCGGCACCACCCGGCCTGCCACCTGCCCTTCGACCAGCGCGATCGCCCGGCGCTGTCTCCCGGCGCTGTCTCCCAGCGCGTCCGACCGGTTCCGCTCAGCCGACCGCCTGGCGCAACGCGTCGATCACGCGGTCGACGTCCGGTGCCACCGTGGCCCGATCGGCCGCACCTGTCCCACCTGTCGCAGCGACCGGCTCCCCGAGCGCCACCTCGAGCCAGGAACCGTCGGAACCACGAAGATCGACCGCGACGCCGTATGCAGAGTCGGGATCCGAGCGGATCTCCAGACGGACGTCGCCGACAGATGCCACGGGGATCGGATCGTCCGGAGTCCCGTGCATGGCGGCGCGGCGCGGCGCCTGACCCAGGATGCGTCGGTGCTCGTGAGGACCTGCGACCCTCCGCCCGAGCCGCGGATCGGTCACCGTGGCGATCACGTCGAGCCCAGGATGGTCCTGCAGGAGCGACGCCACCAGTGAACGACCGGCCGAGACCGCTTCGGGCGTCCACCCCGGTGGCGGCGACGGCTCGACGATCGCCGACACGTCGACGGCCACGAGGAGCGGCCCCCATGGACGTCGTCGAGGTGATCGAGGCACGGGTGGGGGTTGGAAGCGGCCGACGACGTCCTCGGTCGCCACCGACCCGATCGGACGGGATCCGCCTGTCGGGTGGGCTCGTCGGGCACGTCGCCGCGATTCGAGACCGTGGTCGGCGACGATCCTGGCCCACGCCCGGAGGAGTATCAGCGACGGGAGCTGGCGCCGCTTGATCCGACCAGCGACGTTTGAGCGCAGCGCCGTGCGCACCTCGCGTCGGACCTCGGCCCGCACGGTCCGGCGTTGCTCGTCGGTGCCGTTGCGCTCGGCGGTCAACCACCAGTTCCGTCGGTCGAGGTGGAAGAAGCCGCTCGCACGCGTGCCGCCGGAGGCCCCGAACGCGTGCTCGACGACCGAGCCGGGAACAGCGACGACACGCCAACCGGCGCGGGTCGCCCGCCACGACAGGTCGGTGTCCTCGTAGTAGGCGAAGAGGCGGGGATCGAAGATGCCGACCTCGTCGAGCATCGAGGATCTGAGCAACGCTGCGCCCCCGCAGAACCCGTCGACGTCGACGATCTCCATCGACTCCTCCGGGGTGGAGCCGAACGTCTCGCCGTAGTGCCGGTCGTAGCCCTCCGAGCGTGCATTGCGTGCCGAACCGAGCCCGTTGAGCAGCCGGACACCCGCGCCCGACGAGACGACCTCGAACGCACCCGGTGCGGGTGAGTCGATCCGACGGCCGTCGTGCTCGATGGAGACCGGCCCGTGACCGTCGAGCTCGATGGAGATCCGTGAGATCCCTTCCGCCGACGGCACCCACAGACGGCCGGTCGAGCCGGAGATGCACCAGGTCTGGTCGAGCGGCCACGCCGCGTCCGAGACGGGAGTGAAGCCGTCGACGCGGACGGCGCCGGTGACGTCGGAGCCGTCGGTCGCCACCCGCCGGAGCGCGACGGTGCCCTGGGCCGAGACGTCCAAGCCGCGGAACCCCGGTTCCAGCACGAGTCGAGCCGAAGCGGCACCGATCCGCTCGTCAGCGCCGAGCGCGTCGACGAGCGCCCGCAGCCAGCCGGGGTCGACGACGGTGTCGTTGTTGATCAGCGCGACCGCATCGACGCCCCTGCGGTCGCGCATCGCCCGGTTGCATCCCTCGGCGAACCCGAGGTTCCGTCCGTTCTCGACGACCCGGAGCGCGGGGAACCAGTCGCGGAGCCTCTCGAGGGACCCGTCCACCGACCCGTTGTCCACAAGGACGACCTCGTGGCGGTCCGCCGGGTAGTCGGTGCCAGCGAGGGACTCGATGCAACGGCGCGTGAACCACGCCGAGTTCCAGTTCAGGACGACGACACGCACGAACGGATCGAGGTCCTCTGCCACGACGCAACGGTAGTGCCCGCTCCGACCGACGCACCCACGTAGTCTCGGGTCGTGCCACCGCAGGGGTCCTCCGCGTCCCGCGACACGACCACCGACGCCGCCGCGAACACCCCGAACCGGGTTCCACAACGGCCCGGAGCGCTACTCGACCCCGTCGCAGTCGCTCCGCTGCCCACGGGAGCCGCAGCGTGGATCCGATCCGCCCTCACTGCCGGACGCTCCTCGTTGACCCTCGGGCTGCTGCTCGACGGCGTGGCGTCGTACGTGTTCCTGTCCGCCGCGGCGCGGGACCTCGGACCTGACCGATTCGCCGTCGTGTCGGTGCTGTGGGTCGTGCTGTTCCTCGTCGGCAACGGGCTGTTCATCCCCGTCGAGCAGGAGCTCTCACGTTCTATCTCCGCCCGCGTCGCCCACGGTCGGGGTTGGAGCGCTCTCGTCCGTCGCGTGTCGATCGCGTCGGGTGCGGTCCTGGTCGTCGCGTCGACGGTCGGTGTCGTCGCACGGGACCGCATCGCGGAGTCGTTGTTCCGCGGCGACGTGGCGTTCGTCTGGCTGTTCCTGCTCGGACTCGTCGGCGTGTGGCTGATGTTCGTCCTACGGGGGATCCTCTCGGGGGAGCATCGCTTCCACGCCTACGGGCTCATGTTCGCCGCCGACGCCGTCGCCAAGGCGGTCCCGGGCCTCCTGCTCTTCTGGTTCGGAGCGTGGCGCGTGTCGTCGTTCGGCCTGATCGTGGCAGGAAGCGCGTATGCCGGGATCGCTGTGGCCGCTCTCTGTCTGCGAGGTCGTGGGCGGAGCCCGGCCGGCCACATGCCCGGCAGGGACGAGGCGGATGATCCGACGCCGCCGGATCCGGCACCGGCGTGGGGCGTGCTCGGCACTTCTCTCGGATTCCTGCTCCTGACGTCGTTCCTCAGTGCTCTGGCCATCAACCTGGGCACGCTGGCGATCGAGGTGATCGGCAGCCGCGTCGATGCCGCGAAGGCCGGGATCTTCCTGTCTGGCCTCGTGATCGCGCGGATCCCGCTGTTCCTGTTCCAGGCGATCCAGGCCATCGTGCTCCCACGGCTGTCGAGGCTCGCCGCGCTCGGCGACCTGCCGGGTTTCAGGGCCGACCTCAGGCGGCTCAACGTGACGATGGCGGGTTCCACGGTGGCAGCGGTGGCCGTCGCCGCACTGCTCGGTCCGCTAGCCGTGCGGGTCCTCTTCGGTGACGAGTTCGCGATCCTGGGGGCGAGGGACATGGCGATGCTGACCCTGTCGTCGATGCTGATGACCGCCGCCCTCACACTCAACCAGGCGCAGATCGCTCTGCATCGCCAGCGCCAGACCGGCTGGCCGTGGGGGCTTGCCACCGCAGCGTTCTTCGCTGTCGTGGCGACGAACGGCCACGACCTGTTCCTCCGCGTTGAGCTCGGCATGGTCGCTGCCGGAGCGCTGGCCTTCGTCGTCGTGGCCGTCCTCGTGCAGCGCGAGCTCCGCCACCCGGACGACCTGAGGGTCGAGACTCCGACCTTGTGAACGCCGAAGCAGCGGGCCATGGAGGAGTCGACCCCGAACACGTCGGCCGAGCCGCATCGAGTCCGGCCCGGTGATGTCGTCGCGCCGTGACGGCGGTCTCCACGACGTCGTGGTCGTGGGCGCCGGGATCATCGGCCTGGCCACCGCTCGCGCGCTCCTCCTCGCCAGCCCCGGTCTCGATGTGGTGGTGCTCGAGAAGGAGTCCGACATCGCACTCCACCAGTCAGGGCGCAACAGCGGGGTCGTCCACTCCGGCATCTACTACCGGCCCGATTCGCTCAAGGCCAGGCTGTGTCGCTCCGGGAGCCGATCGATCATCGCCTACGCGCGGGACCACGGCGTCGCCGTCGAGGTCACGGGGAAGTTGATCGTCGCGACCAGCGACGACGACCTCCCCGGCCTCGCAGCGCTCGAGACCCGCGGTCGCGACCACGGGCTCACCGTGCGCCGCCTCGACCGCGTCGAGGTCGCGGAGCACGAGCCCCACGTCGAGTGCGTGGCTGCCCTCCACGTCGCCGAGACCGGCGTCATCGACTTCCCCGGAGTGTGTCGATGCCTGGCCGACGAGGTGCGTTCCCTCGGGGGCGAGATCAGATTGGGATCCGAGGTCGAGGCAGCGGTCGCCATCGGCGGCCGGCACCGCATCGCCACACGCTCGGGCGATGTGCGTGCGCGTCTGCTCGTCAACTGCGCCGGGCTCCAGTCCGACATCGTCGCTGAGTCCGCGGGGGCCATGCCACCGGCGCGGATCGTCCCGTTCCGTGGGGAGTACCTCGAGCTGCGAGCCGAGTCCCGCTACCTGGTCCGAGGGCTCGTCTACCCCGTCCCCGATCCCGTCTTCCCGTTCCTCGGCGTGCATCTGACCCGCGGCGTCGACGGTTCGGTGCACGCCGGCCCGAACGCGGTGCCAGCGTTCGGACGCGAGGGCTACCGGTGGCGCGATGTCAGACCGGGTGAGCTGCTCGCGTCAGCCCGGTCTCCCGCGTTCCGGAACCTCTCTCGTCGTCACGTTCGACAGGGACTCGACGAGGTGGTGCGATCGCTGTCACGTCGTCGGTTCGTGCGCGACGTCCGGCGACTCGTGCCGGCGATCACCGACGACGACCTGGTGGCGTCCCCATCGGGGGTCCGAGCCCAGGCGGTGCTCCCCGACGGGTCGCTCGTCGACGACTTCCTGTTGGTCGAGCGACCCGGTGAGCTGCACGTGCTCAACGCTCCGTCTCCTGCGGCGACGAGCTCGCTCGAGATCGGTGCCGAGATCGCCCGACGCCTGGCCGCCCCCTGAACGTTTTGTGTGTATCTCACGTCGCAGGACGACGTGAGGCGCACAGAGAATCGGGATGGAAGGGTCAGGCGGGAGGGGCCTGGAGAGGAGCCGGCTGGCAGTGGCCGTCGAGCTCGACCACCTGGATCTGGTCGCGGTTCTCCCACGTGATGGCGTTGGACGGATCCTTGCGGATCTTGAACTCGCGGAACTCCATGTCCAGCGCGTCGAACGCCAGGTAGCGACCTATCAGCGGATCGCCGATGCCGAGGATCAGCTTCATCGCCTCCAACGCCTGGAGGCTGCCGACGATGCCCGGCAGGACACCCAGGACCCCGGCCTCGGAGCAACTCGGCGCGAGCTCGGCGGGAGGAGGCTCCGGGAGCATGTCGCGGTATGTCGGACCGCGCTTCGGATCGAAGACCGTGACGTTCCCCTCGAACCGGAAGATCGAGCCGTGCACGACCGGGATGCCGAGCTTCACCGACGCGTCGTTGAGCATGTAGCGGACAGGGAAGTTGTCGGCACCGTCGACCACGATGTCGAACTGGCCGATGATGTCGGCGATGTTCGACGCGTCGAGTCGGACGTCGAAGGTGATCACCTCGACGTCGGGGTTGAGGAGCGCGATCGTCTTCTTGGCCGAGTCGACCTTGCGTTCGCCGATCCGGTCCATGTTGTGGAGGATCTGCCGTTGGAGGTTGGAGTCGTCGACGACGTCCATGTCGACGATCCCAAGCGTGCCGACGCCTGCCGCCGCCAGATACAACGCTGCGGGCGACCCGAGACCGCCTGCACCGAGCAGCAGCACGCGGGCGCCGAGCAGCTTCTGCTGGCCCTCCTCGCCGACCTCGGGCATGAGGAGGTGCCGGCTGTAGCGGTTGCGCTGGTCAGGGCTGAGGACGTCGGGTGTGCGCCAGTTGCGGCCCTCGTCCTTCCAGCGATTGAAACCGCCGGCCATCGACACCACATCCGAGTAGCCGAGCTCCTGGAGCGTGCGGGCAGCGAACGCGGAACGGACCCCACCGGCGCACATGACCACGACCGGCGCCGACTTGTCGCTCAGACGACCCTCGACCTGGCTCTCGAGGTGACCCCGGGGCAGGAACACCGACCCTGGCACGGCGCCCTGCTCGAACTCATCGGCCTCGCGGACGTCCAGCAGGGTGGCTCCGTCGCCGATCAGCTCCTCGGCCTCGGCCGTGGTCACCTCGCGGATCTCGGACTTGGCGTTGTTCAGCAGGTCTCGGAAGGTCGCCATGGGTGTTCACTCCAACATCGGATCGTGACGTGTGCTGTCGAAGGGCCAAAACCCTACCGAACTGGTCAACATTCCCGAAAGCTGCCGACACCCCCTGGAATCACCGCGTTGCGACGATCCCGGGAAGCACCTCCGAGATGCTGCCCCGGAGGACGACCGTGGCCAGGGAGTCCATCTCGGTCTCCTCCCCGTTCACGACCACCACGGGGATTCCGGCCGCCGCCGCGATCTGCACCATCCGGGCCACCGGGTACACCGACAGCGTGGTGCCCACCGCCAGCAGCAGGTCACCTTCACCCGCCCCCCGCAACGCCCGTTCGATGTCGGCGTGCACGAGGTCCTCTCCGAAGAACACCACCCGTGGCTTGACGATCCCTCCGCACACCTCGCAGGGCGGATCCGGCTCGCCGGCGCGGACCCGATCGAAGACGCCCTCGGTCGGACCGGTCCAGCCGCACACGACGCAGTGCGACTCGGACAACGACCCGTGGACCTCCACGACCAGGTCCGGATCGTGACCGACCGTCAGGTGGAGACCGTCGATGTTCTGCGTGACCAGCAGGTGCAGTCGACCCTCGTGCTCCAGCTCCAACAACGCCCGGTGACCGGCGTTGGGCTCGGCCGTCGCTGCCGGATGCTCGAGACGACGCCTCCATGCCCGACGCCTGACCTCGGGGTCCGACAGGTACGTCTGGATCGTCGCGAGACGCTCGGCCTCGGGATCTCGGGTCCACACCCCGTCGGGGCCTCGGAAGTCCGGGATGCCCGAGTCGGTGGAGATGCCCGCACCGGTGAGCACCACGACGCGTCCGGCGGAGGAGAGGAGCCCACGCGCACGTTCCAGATCGGCCTCGGAGCGCTGAGCTGAACCGGGGTCCTCATCCGCCACCCTCACCCGCCCGAGCCTACGACGCGACCGGGTCGCGGTCCCCGGTGACAGCGACGCGTCCGGCGCCATACCGTCACAGCGAGCTTCCCCCTCACCGCCAGCCGGACGGACACCCCGGACGGCAGCATCGCCGCACCGCAATCCCTGGAGGAGGACGCCCCATGACCCACCTCGACCTCGCCGACCCAGCGTTCCGTCGCCGATCCACACCCGACCGCATCACACGCGCCGACCGGCCCGCCGAGCCCGAGGTCCGGCTTCGCTCCATGTACTTCACCGTCACCCCGTGGCGCGATCCGGCCGTCGAGCCGTCAGGAGTCGATCCGAGAGACCCGTATGTCGAGCGCTACTGGCTGGGCGTCCTCGGCCCGAGCACGGTCCTGTTGCTCCGTCGGTTCGCCCGGGGCCTGGACGAACGCCCGGAAGGGTTCAAAGTGCCCGTGATCGACACGTCCCTGGCGCTCGGGCTCGGCCGTGGCGTCGGACGCAACTCGCCGATCATCCGCACGGTCGACCGCGCCGAGACCTTCGGGATGCTGCGCCGGACCGCTCACGACCGGATCGAGGCGAGGACCCGCATGCCGCTGCTCTCGCCACGCCAGCTCCGTCAGCTCCCGCCGGTGCTGCGCCGACTCCACGCCGACTGGCTCCGCAGCCAGGAACGCAACCCGGACCCGCGCTGACGGCAGCGAAACCCCCGAACTCGGGTCACCTGACCCCCAAATACGGCCCCCAAGTACGGCGCGAGACGACCCGAGTTCGGAGGGGTCGACACAGGTTCGGCGGGATCAGCCCGGGTCGGTGGGCCAGCTCTCGAGCAGCGCTATCAGGGTGCGCACGCCGAAACCCGTCGCACCCTTGCCCTGCTCACCGTCGGGCTCCTGGAGGTACGCGGGCCCGGCGATGTCGAGGTGCGCCCACGGGATCCCCTCGCCGACGAAGTCCCGTAGGAACAGCCCGGCGGTGAGGCTGCCCCCCCAGGGTTGGGAGGAGATGTTCTTGATGTCAGCGACCTGGCTGTCGAGCCGGGACCGGTAGTCGTCGGGCAGAGGCAGCGGCCACACCCGCTCGCCGGCTCGACCGGCCGCGTCGGCCACCCGGGACCGGAAGGCGTCGTCGTTCGACATCAACCCGGCGATGCGGTCACCCAACGCCACCAGGCACGCACCGGTGAGCGTCGCCAGGTCGACGATGGCGTCGGGTTCCTCCTCCGAGGCCAGCACGAGCGCCTCGGCCAGCACGAGCCTGCCCTCGGCGTCGGTGTTGAGCACCTCCACGGTGCGGCCGTTGCGGGCCGTGTACACGTCACCCGGCCGCTGCGCACCGCCTCCGGTCATGTTGTCGGTCATCGGGGCGAAGGCGACGACCCGCACATCGACACCCAGCGACGGGAGTGCGCACGCCGCCGAGAGCACCGCAGCCGCGCCACCCATGTCGTCCTTCATATCCATCATCGACGCGGCGGGCTTGATGGAGAGGCCTCCCGAATCGAACGTGATGCCCTTGCCCACGAGCGCCACGGTCGGAGTATCGGGTCCAGCACCCTCCGGCTCGTAGGTGAGCTTCACCAGGCGAGGTTCGATCGCAGATCCCTGGTTCACGGCCACGACACCGCCGAGGCGTGCCTCCTTGATCGCCTCCAGGTCGAGCACCTCGGCCGACAACCCGGCGCCGATCGCCCTGTCCGCCACCCGTTTGGCGAACTCCGGAGCGGTGAGGACGCCTCCAGGCGTGTTGACCAGGTCACGGGCGAAGCACACCGCCGTCGCGACCGCCACTCCCCGGGCCACCCCTTCCCGCGCCTGGCGGACCACGGCGTTGTCGTCACCGACGACGACGGTCACCGCCGACAGGCCGGGCTCGACCTTGTCGTCCGAACGCATGTCGTCGAACCTGTAGGCCCCGAGGATCAGACCCTCGGTCACAGCGCGGGCTGCGTCCGTCACCGTGAGCCCGGCAGCGCCGACCAGCCCGACGGGGAGCTCGAACGCGACACGCCGATGCCTGGCCACCGACCTGACGAATCCCGCCGCGGACCTGCGGAGCGAGTCGGCGACCCGCACCGCGTCCGGCGCCTCCTCGGTCGCGTCGCCACCGGCACCGCTGTCGGTCCCGGTCGGAGCGGCCCCGAGGCCCACGACGACCGTCGCCCGTTCGCCGTCGTCGAAGAGGGCCACCGCGCCGGGAGCTCCCTTGAACCCCGCGCGTCCCAGAGCGGCCTTGCGGATGCCGGGGACGCGCCCGAGACCATCCGCAGTGACCGTGACAGCCACGGCGGTCGCGCCGCCGGGCGCGACCTTCGCGACCTTGACGTCGATCAGTTCTGACATGGGCTGGCCTCCGCTTCGCTATCGACGATGGGACGGGGTCGCACGGTGTGCGCGCTCAGACCGAGCGGGTCATGCGGGACGAGCCCTCCTGCCAGCGGGCCAACGCCCACAGCAGGTCGGACAGGCGGTTCAGGTAGGGGCCGACGTGGGAGTCCGCCTCGGCGGCAGCGAGGGCGGCCCGCTCAGCCCGCCTCACGACCGTGCGTGCGAGGTCGAGGTGCGCTGCGACCACCGTCTCCCCCGGGACCACGAACTCCCGCGGGGGATCGAAGCGGCCGATGATGTCGTCGATCGTCAGCTCGAGGGCCTCGACCATCCCGACCGTGACGAGCGATGTCCCCTCGCCCAGCTTGTGCCGGTTCCCCGGAGCGGCAGCGAGCTCGGCCATCGCCACCCAGAGGTCCCGTTCGATCCCGATGAGGAGCTCGATGAGCTCGTCCGCACCGTCGGCCACGTGCGCCTCGTGTGGAACCGCCGTCGCAGCATGGGCCCTGACGATGCCGATCGCGGCCTGCGCCTCGTCGATCTCGCCGTATGCGACCGGCCGGGGATCGTCCTTGCGGACACGACCTCCGTACAGGAGTCCGGTGGTTCCGTCGTCGCCGGTCCGGGTGTAGATGTCCATCCGGGCGGAGACTACAGATCGCCACCGCGACCACGGTGCCGGCGTGGCGCCATGGGGACCACCCAGGGGCCGTGGGTACCATTGGAATCACCATGACGAACTCGACTCGTTCCCCGTACCTCGACGCGATCGACGCCCGCGTCCTCGTCTTCGACGGGGGTGCCGGCACCTGGTTGCAGGAACAGGGCCTGGCCATGGAGGACTACGGGACGCCCGAGCTGGAGGGCTGCCCCGAGATCCTCGTCGAGACCCGACCCGACGTGATCCGACGCATGCACACCGAGTACCTGGAGGCAGGCGCCGACGTCATCGAGACCGACACCTTCGGCGGGATGCGCGCCACGCTCGGCGAGTACGGGCTGGCCGAGCGCACCGTCGAGCTCAACCGGATGGCTGCTGCTCTCGCCCGTGAGGTGGCGGACGAGCACTCCACCGCGGACAAGCCACGGTTCGTCGCCGGTTCCATCGGCCCGGGCACCCGCTTCGCCTCACTCGGCCAGGTCCGCTACGCGGAGCTCCGAGACCAGGTGGCGGAGCAGGCGCGTGGGCTGCTCGAAGGTGGGGTCGACCTGCTGCTGCTCGAGACCCAGTTCGATCTGCTCGGCATCAAGGCCGGCATGAACGGCTGCCGAGCTGCGATGGCCGAGGTCGGCCGCGAGGTCCCGATACAGGTCCAGGTGACGATCGAGCTCACCGGCCGGATGCTGCCCGGGACCGAGATCGGCGCCGCGCTCGTGGCGCTCGACGCCATGCGCCCCGACGTGATCGGGATCAACTGCGCCACCGGCCCCGAGGAGATGGGCGAGCACATCCGGCACCTCTCCCAGCACTCGCGCATCCCGATCTCCGTGCTGCCCAACGCCGGTTTGCCCTCCGTTGTCGACGGCCACATGCACTACGACCTGGGTGCCGAGGACTTCGTCTCGTTCCAGCGTCGGTTCATCGAGGAGTTCGGGGTCAACGTCGTCGGAGGCTGCTGCGGCACGACGCCCGAGTACATCCGCCTCCTCGCAGACGCCGTCGCCGAGACCATCCCCGCTGTGCGCGAGCCCCGCTTCGAGCACGGGCTCGCCTCGATCTACTCGCCCGTGAGCTTCGGCAGCGACGACGACTCCGACGGTGGTTCCGCATCCACCAACCTGCTGCTGATCGGCGAGCGGACCAACGCCAACGGGTCCAAGAAGTTCCGCGAGGCGATGCTCGCCGGCGACTGGGACACCTGCGTCCAGATGGCCAAGGACCAGGTGAAGGAGGGCTCAGCGGTCCTCGACGTCTGCGTCGACTACGTGGGCCGTGACGGCACCGTGGACATGGACGAGATCGCCCAGCGCTTCGCCACGCAGTCGTCGGTGCCGCTGGTGCTGGACTCGACCGAGCCGCCGGTGATCGAGGCCGGCCTCCAGTGGGTCGGCGGGCGGGCGGTGCTCAACTCGGCCAACCTCGAGGACGGCGAGGCCGAGGGGTCCCGGTTCGACAGGGTCATGACACTGGCTCGCACATACGGTGCGGCGGTCATCTGCCTGTTGATCGACGAGGAGGGCCAGGCCCGCGACGTCGAGTGGAAGATGCGTGTCGCTCGGCGCATCCACGATCTGGCGGTCGAGCGCTACGGGCTCGAACCGCAGGACCTGGTCTTCGATGCGCTGACGTTCCCGCTGTCCACCGGCGACGACGACCTGCGCGGCGACGCCATGGCCACCATCGAGGCGATCCGCCGCATCAAGGCCGAGCTCCCAGGCGTGAACACCACGCTCGGTCTGTCGAACGTGAGCTTCGGGCTGTCCCCCGCCGCCCGCCATGTGCTCAACAGCGTGTTCCTCCACGAGTGCGTGCAGGCCGGGCTCGACTCGGCGATCGTCCACGCCTCGAAGATCCTCCCCCTCAACCGGATCCCCGACGAGCAGCGCGACGTGTGCCTCGACCTCATCTGGGACCGACGGGGCGCGGCCGGCCTCCTGTCGGGCGGCGACGAGCACTACGACCCCCTCACCCACCTGCTCGAGGTGTTCTCCGACGTACAGGTCGCCGAGGTGGTCAAGGAGGACCGGTCGGGCTGGCCCATCGAGCAGCGGCTCAGCCAGCGCATCATCGACGGTGACCGCGAGGGTCTCATCGAGGACCTCGACGAGGCCCTCGCCGGCGGGCTGACTCCCCTCTCGATCATCAACGACGTTCTGCTCGCCGGCATGAAGGTGGTCGGTGAGCTGTTCGGCGCCGGCGAGATGCAGCTGCCGTTCGTCCTCCAGTCGGCCGAGACGATGAAGATGTCGGTCGCCCACCTCGAGCAGTTCATGGAGAAGACCGACGACGACGGCGGCAAGGGCCGGATCGTCCTGGCGACCGTCAAGGGCGACGTCCACGACATCGGCAAGAACCTCGTCGACATCATCCTCACCAACAACGGCTACGAGGTGCACAACCTCGGCATCAAGATCTCCATCACCGAGATGATCGACAAGGCGCTCGAGGTCGAGGCTCACGCAATCGGCATGTCGGGTCTGCTCGTGAAGTCGACGCTGATCATGCGCGACAACCTCGAGGAGCTGAACGACCGCGGCCTCGCCGAGCTCCCGGTCCTGCTAGGCGGCGCCGCGCTGACCCGCACCTACGTCGAGCG
>CAZNQK010000063.1:0-7150 GCA_964575165.1 uncultured Aquihabitans sp.
GCTAGGACACGTTCCAGTCCACGGGCGAGCCGACCCGGCGACGGGCTCCATCCCACCCGCTTTGTTCCCGATTCGTGGCCGGACGCGGCCACGAAACGGGACCAAAGCAGGCTCAAGGGGTGTGTGGGGACGTCCTGGGTCTTACTGCCCACGGCGGGGGCCGTCCGGACCTTCTGCACGGATTGCGCCGATGGACTCTCAGGACTCGGGGCGAAGTGGCCGAAGAACATCACATGACCGCTCCGACCAGCATCGGCCCCACCCCCGAGGGTGTGCTCCGGGATGACATCCCGACCCAGGAAACCGAGGTGCACGCGGTGGACGGACCGCACTGGTGGGAGGATCACGTCGGTGACTCGACCGACCTGCCTCGGGGACGCAAGGGCCTGTGGGGTGCACTCACGCTGGGTTCATCGCCGACGGTCGAGGGGCTTCTGCCGGTCGTCGACGCCTCGGCGCTCGGACGCAGCGGAGGTTCGATGTTCGACGTCGACCCGTCGGCGTCGATCGACCTGACCCGGGTCTGACGAGAGGCGGCCTCCGGGCTGCACGTCCGTCGGTCCGACAGCCGTGCACCTCCGTGGTGGGGGACCGCCCGAGCTTCTGGTCGTGCCAGGCGTCAGGCGAGCTTGTCCATCACCCGCAGCAGCCAGGGGTCCATGTCCCCGACCTCGCGTCCTTCGTCCATCTGACGGTCCTGGCGCAGCAGCGTCCGTCGGGTGAGCTCGGCGCTCGCCCACAGGAGGGGGTCCGGGGGGAACTTCGGCTCTCTGGAGTCGACGAAGCAGAGCTCCTCGAGCGGGCTCTCTCGATGCAGGATGCGCTCCGTGAGGACCCGCGCGACGGTGTGGGTCGGAGCGACGCCGTGGCCGTTGTAGCCGTGGCCGTAGTGGACGTGACCGCCCTCGAGGGTCCCGACGTGTGGGAGGAACTGGGCGGTGATGCCGACCGGGCCGCCCCAGTGGTGCGTGAAGCGCACCTTCGCCAGCTGCGGGAAGGTGCGTCGGAAGGTCTCGGCGAGTCGGGCGCGAACCACACGGGAGCGGTCGAAGGCAGGCCCGATCCCAGGCCTGCCGGGGAGTTGGGCGTGGATCACGCCGTCACGGCCGCCCCAGAGGATCCGGCCGTCCGCTGTGCGTCGGTAGTAGTGGACGAAGTTGCGCTTGTCCTCGATGCCCTGGCGCCGTTCCCAGCCGACCGATGCCCACTGCTCGTCCGTCAGCGGCTCGGTGAGCAGGACGTAGGTGTAGAGCGCGACGACCTTCCGGGAGAACCATGGCAGGTTCCGGGCCCAGGCGTTGGTCGCCAACACCACCTGCTCGGCGGTGATGCTGCCGCCGACTGTCTCGAGGCGCACCTTCGGTCCGTGCTCCTCGATCGAGGTGACGTGGGTGGTCTCGTAGACAGCACCACCCCTGCTGCTAACGGCATCCGCCAGGCCCCGGGCGAGCTTGGCGGGGTGCAGCACGGCGCAGTGGTCCTCCATGAGCGCGCCCAGGTAGGTGGGCGAATCGACCTCGGCCCGAGCGTCGGCCGCGGAGAGCTCCCGGAACCCTTCGAGACCCATCGCGTCCGCAGCTTCGAGGTCGTCGCGCAGCCGGTTCATCTGTCCGACGTTGGTGGCCACCGACATCAGGCCGCCATGGACCCACTCGCAGTCGATGCCCTCATCGGTGACGGTGGTCCCGATCATCTCCACCGACTCCGCGACGGCGAGATGAGCGGCCCGTGCCGCGGCGTCGCCGTGGTTGCGTCGCAGGTGGGCCAGGCTCATGTCGAGCAACGTCATGGCGAAGCCGCCGTTGCGGCCGCTCGCCCCGAACCCGATCTCCTCTCCCTCGACGACGGCCACCCTCAACGAGGGATCGGCGCAGAGCAGGTGGTACGCGGTCCACAGCCCGGTGAACCCACCGCCGACGATCGCGACGTCGACGTCCGTCTGGCCGGCGAGCTGCGGCCGCGGCGCGTGGGGGACGTCTTCGAGCCAGTGGATGGAAGAGCCGTACAGGTCCCGACCGTTCATCTCACCCCGTCCGGTTGAGTCCCGCTCCAGAAGGACGCGACGGCCTCCTGTCGGCGATCCTGTCCGGTCCCGCACCGGAGCGTCAAGCGATCCGGTCGTCCTCGATGCCCGTGGATCCAGGCTCAGTGGGAGAAGCGGACGTTCGGCAGGATGCGCTCCAGCCACCCGGGCAGCCACCAGTTCCGCTCACCCAGCAGGCCCATGATCGACGGGACGAGCATCATCCGGACCACCGTCGCGTCGAGCAGGACGGCAACGGCGAGCGTGATGCCGAGCTCGGTCGGGGGGATGGGGCCCGTGATGCCGAAGGCGATGAACACGACGATCATGATCAGCGCCGCGTTCGTGATGGGGCGGCCGGTCGTAGCGATGCCCTCACGGATGGCGAGTCGGGTGTCGCCCGTGGCCTCGTATCGCTCACGGATCGCTGCCAGCAGGAACAGCTGGTAGTCCATCGAGAGCCCGAACAGCAGAGCGAAGAAGAACAGCGGTGCCCACGCGTCGACGAAGCCCTGGTGCTCGATCCCGATGAGCCCGGCGCCGATGCCGTGCTGGAACACGAGCGTGGCAAACCCGAAGCTGGCGCCGACGCTGAGCAGGTTGAGCAGGATCGACGACAGGGCGATGGTGAGGCTCCGGAACACCACGAGGAGGAGGACGAAGGCGATCACCATGATGATGGCGATGGCCACCGGTGCCCGTCCGATGAGCTCCGCGGTCAGGTCGTGGTTCTGGGCTGCGGGGCCTCCGACGCTGGCGGACGGGACGGCCTCGCCGATGGTGTCGCGGAGGCGGCCGACCATGTCGGTCGTCTCCTGGGAGTCCACCGCTGTCGCCGGTACGACCCGCACGACGGTCCGGCCGGTCGCTGCCGGCTCCGCGACGACCCGTGCATCGACGACGCCGGGATCGAGCGAGGCCAGCTCCGCCACCTGCGATGCCAGCTCGGCGGGAACCGTGACGAACAGCGGCGCAGCGGCGCCGGGTCCGAAGGCCTTCACGACCATCTCGTAGCCGTCGCGGCTCGAGCGACCCTGATCGACGACGGCGGCTCCGGGCATCCCGAGGCGCATCCCGACGGCCGGGGCGGCGAGCAGCAGGAGCAGAACGAGTCCGGCGGTGAGGGTGCGGCCGGGGTGCCTGAGGGCGAGGCCGGTCCAGCGGGCCCAGCGGCCCTCAGCGGCGCGGTCGGGATCCTCGTGGCCTCGTGCGACGAGCACCCGGTCGCCCATCGCCACCAGCACGGCGGGCAGCAGCGTCAGTGCGGCCAGACCGACGGCGACGACCGACAGGATCATGCCGAGCGCCATCGACCGGAACACCATGACGGGAACCACGAACACCGCGGCGAGGGAGAGCACCACGGCCATCGCAGACAGGAAGACGGCCTTGCCCGCCGTGCTGAGGGTGTTGGCGATGGCGTCCTCGGCGTCGAGTCCGTCCTCGCGCTCCTCCCGGTACCGGGAGACGATGAAGAGGCTGTAGTCGATGCCGACCGCCAGTCCGATCATCATCGAGAAGTTCATGGACCACACCGACAGCGGCGTCGTGTCGCCGAGCAGGTGCAGAGAAGCGAAGCCGACGGCGATACCGGCCAGTGCGAGCATCAGCGGGATCCCGGCAGCGATGGCGGAGCCGAAGGCGATGAAGAGGAGGATCACCGTCGGGATGCCCGACACGAGCTCGGCCTTGTGGAGGGCCTCTTCGTTCGTGGTGTTGAAGTCGCTCCAGACGGGCCACTCGCCGGTCACCTCGGCCCGCGCGCCGTCCGACAGCGTCAGGCCGTCGACGTGGTCGATGAGCTCGCCGGCCGACTCGGGCAGCTGCGCATCGTCGTCGGCTAGGAGCTGCACCGGAATCAGCGCGGTCCGTCCGTCCCGTGAGACGAGGCCGGACTCGGCCGGCCGGGTCAGCGGATCGACCACGGATCCGGCGCCGGGGGCGCCCTGGAGATCGGCCACCAGTCGTTCCACGCCGCTGGGGTCCTGGGCGATCGGCTCGTCCTGCTGGTAGACGACGATCGCCGCCTCGGCGCCGAGCTGCGGGAAGTCGCGTCGCAGCTCGTCGCGGACCTTCACCGACGTCGAGCCCTGCGCCTCCCACCCCGCTCCGGAGAGCGCGCCGGTGAGCGTGAGCGCCAACGGGGCGGCGGCGAGGGTGGCCACCAGCCACACGACCATGACCATCCGACGGTGGGTGGCGGAGAAGCGGGCCATCCGGGCGAACCACGGCTCCTTCCCGACCTCCGGCGGGGGTGCGAGTCGGGTGTCGTCGTCCCGGGCGGGAGTTGTGGTCATCGCGGGTCTCCGTTTCGGCTCTGGGCGGCGACCGCGAACCTATCGCATACCCCCATGGGTATACAAGTACCCATGGGGGTATCTACGGCTCGTGTCCATCCCCGAACTCGGGGTCGTCAGGAGGCGGTGCGGAAGCGGATGGTGACGGTCAGCCCGCCGGCGGCGCAATCGGTGAGTTGCAGGGTGCCTCGCGATGCCGTCACGAGCTCCTCCACGATCGCCAGGCCGAGGCCGCTGCCGGGGCGCGTCGGGTCACCCCGCCAGAATCGACGCGTCGCCTGGACCTTGTCGTCGTCGTCGAGGCCCGGCCCCTCGTCGGCCACGATGAGCACGGCCGAGTCACCATCGCGTCCGACCGTCACCGTCACCGTGCTCCCGTCGGGGGTGAGTCCGATCGCGTTGTCGAGGAGGTTGTCGAGGATCTGCTCGACCGCACCCGTCACGGCGACCCCCTCGACGTGGGCGTCGTCGGCGTCGAATCCGAGCGATACACCGGAGGTGTCGGCGACGGCACTCCAGATGTCGATCCGTTCGGCTGCGATTCTCGTGAGGTCCTGCGGCTCGACATCCGTGTTCCGGTCGGCGCGTGCGAGGCGGAGGAGGTCGTCGACGAGCGAGGACAGGCGGTCGATCTCGTCGATCGCAGCGTCCACCTCGGCGGAGTCGTCCTCGTCCAGGCCGAGCTGGAGGTTCTCCAGCCGTAGGCGGAGGCCGGTCAGCGGCGTGCGCAGCTGGTGGCTGGCGTCGGCGACGAACGCCCGCTTCTCCTCGATCATCCCGGCGAGGTCCGTCGCCATGACGGCCATGGTGGATGCCAGCTCCCGCACCTCGGGTGGTCCGCGGTCGGTCGAGGGTCGTACGTCGAGCTCGCCTCGACCGAACCGTCCGGCGGTCTCGTTCAGCCTCCGGAGCGGCTCACCGATGGACCGCGCGGCCAGCCAACCGATGAGGAGGATCGCGGCGATCACGACGAGAGCGATGGTTCCGAGGCCGATCCAGAACCGCCAGATCCGAGCGTCGACGTCACGCGTGTCGAGGGTGAGGCGCAGTGCTCCGTGGATCCGGCCGCCCGACGAGACGGGTACGGCGACGAACAGCAGGCGGGTGTCGAGCGTATTGGAGACGCGGGTTCCGGTGTCGCGACGACCGTCGAGCGCCTCGGCGATCTCGGGTCGGGTCGAGAGGTCCCGCGGAGTTGGCTGATCCGTGTCGATCAGCGATGTGCCTTCGGGGTCGACGACCACCACCCGAGCGCCCGTCTTCCGTTCGTAGGACGCCGCTGGCGCAGGGTCCAGTGCGGTGCCGGTCTCGAGAGCATCCTCGTAGACGGCCGCGAGGACGGACGCATCACGGTCGATCGCGGCGGTGAAGCGGTCGAGCTCCCGTCGTGCATAGAAGATCCCGAAGGGCACCTCGAGGAGAAGCAGCACGACCACGGTGACCCCCAGGTAGCTCAGCACCAGCCGTCGGGTCACGTGTCATCCGATGTTGGGTCGACGAGCCGATACCCGACGGACCGGATGGTCTGGATGAGCTCCGGCGCGAGCTTCTTGCGGAGGGACGCGACGTGGACGTCGAGCGTCTTGGTCGATCCCCACCAGTGCTCGTCCCAGACGGTCCGGATGATCTCCGAACGTGTCCGCACGGCGCCCGGGTCCGTGGCGAGGTGGACGAGGAGGTCGTACTCGCGTGGGGCCAGGTCGACCGTCCGGTCCTCGTACCGGACCTCGCGTGTCCGTCGATCGACGCGGAGCGGACCGATCTCGATGTCCTGGTCGGGGCTCGCCCCGGTGGCGCCGGCTCGTCTCATCACCGCGTGGATGCGTGCCACCAGCTCGCGGAACCCGAATGGCTTGACCACGTAGTCGTCGGCTCCGAGCTCGAGGAGGGACACGCGGTCGATCTCCTCGCCGCGTGCCGACACGACGATGATCGGCACGTCCGTGCGCTCCCGGAGCCGCTGGCAGACGACGCTTCCTTCGAGATCGGGGAGACCGAGGTCCAACAGGACCAGGTCCGCCGGTTCGGATTCCAACGCCGCCCGGCCGGTGGACGCCAGATCCACGTCGAAGCCGGCCCGGGTCAGCCCTTCACGCAGCGGTTCCGAGATCGAGGGGTCGTCCTCCACCACGAGGATCTGCATGCCATGAGCTTGCCCCAGGGTTCCCGATCCGTCGTCCGGGTCCTGCACATGCTTACCGAACGCTTGCCTTCGCCTGGCGTGGTCGTTGCAGGCCTCTTCGTACGGTGACCCCATGGACACCAACGAATCCCCCCAACCGTCGGGCTGGCTCTCAGGGCGAACCCGCCTGGTCACGATCGCCTCGGTCGTCGCGGTCGGCGTTGCGGCCGCTGTCGGAATCGGCGTCAACCTCGGCATCCTCGGCTCGGCATCGGACGGGCCGGTCGGCAACGCCGCGGTCGCCGACCTGCTCACGCCGGCCAGCCGCGTCGTCGACACCGGGCGAGCCGGATGGACATCCGCAGGGGCGCCGTCCGGTGTCTCTACACACGTCCAGGAGTTCGGCGTGGACGTCGCCGGCACGGTCGTCGTGGCCCGAAGGGGAGACGACCTCCACCTGGAGAGCGTCGCACCCTCGTCGGGTTGGACCTGGTCGTTGGCGCAGAGCGATCCGTCGTCGATGCAGGTCTCGATGACGAACGGCACCCGGATCTTCGAGTTCCACGCTTCGTCCGCTCCGGACGGGTCGATCGCAGGGAACGTGAAGGAGCCGGTCCCGGCCGCGGGACCTGCACCCACGGTGAGCCGGAACGACGACCACGGCGATGATCACGCCGACGACCAGAACGATCACGACAAGAACGATCA
>CAZNQK010000063.1:7250-16697 GCA_964575165.1 uncultured Aquihabitans sp.
ACGACCACGGCGATGATCACGCCGACGACCAGAACGATCACGACAAGAACGATCACGACACGAAGGACCACGAGAAGAAGGGTCATGACGAGGATGACTGATGTCGACGACCAGCGGGCCCGGATCGAAGCGCTCCGTCGACGAAGGGCCGCATCGCCTCGGATCCCGGGCGAGCTCGCAGGTGATGAGCGGCTGTCCGGGCAGACGAGGAGCCGACCGGGAGCATCCCGTTCCTCCGTGCCCCGGTCGTCGGTGACGGCGGGCGCCTCGAAGGCGGTGGCGACCGGTCTCGGTCTCGCCACGATGTTCGGCCTCGTCGCAGCTATGGCCGTCGCGTCGGCATCAGAGACCTCGGGGGCAGCGCCCGCCTCCGCCAGGTCGGGGCCGGCTCCGGTCGTCGTCACCGTCCACCAGGGGTCGGTCGGGGATCCTGCGGCGACAATCGTCGGGCCACCCGTCCTCCTGACCGCCAGGCCGACGGTGCGCGCCGTGCCCGTCGACGATGCTCCCGCGGCGAGGACCAGTGGCAGCCGTTGAGCACCGGGGCCGCGTGATGGCGAGCGAGCTCTACATCGTCGCGGTCACCGACGACGATGTCGACGGTGGAGCCCTCGTCGCGGGGGCCGTGGTTCTCGTGGAGGACCTCGAAGCACGTTGGAGCCGCTTCCTCGTCTCCAGCGACATCAGCAGGATCAACCTCGTCGGAGCCTCGGGCGGTGGGGCCGTGGTGATCGACCGCTCCACGTCGACGCTGCTGGACGCGATGGTCGTGGGCTTCGAGCGCACGTCGGGTCGCTTCGATCCGACGCAACTGCGGGCGGTCCTGACCGCCGGCTACACGTCGAGCATCGACGACCCGGAGGTTGTCTGCCCGTTCGGATCCGAGGCGCAGGCGACCGGTCCGGCCATCTTCGACCTCCTGCTCGACGTCGATCGTTCGACGGTGACCGTCCCGGCCGGACTCGGCCTCGATGCCGGCGGGATCGGCAAGGGGCTCGCTGCCGATCTGGCCGTCGACCTCCTCCACGCGGCGGGGGCTTCCGGTGCCCTGGTCTCGATCGGCGGCGACCTCTCGTGCCGGGGGAGGGCGCCTCGTTCCTCCGGGTGGCTGGTCGACGTCGAAGCACCGGGCATCGTCGGTTCGACATGCGCTCGGCTGGCGCTCGACGGCGGCGGAGTCGCCACTTCCAGCGTCCGCTCCCGCCGCTGGATCGTGGACGGTGAGGAACGCCACCACCAGATCGATCCTGCCACCGGTGCCTGTTCGGACACCGACCTCGAGGCGGTCACCGTGGTCGCGTCGACGGGTTGGCTCGCCGAGGTCCATGCCACAGCGGCGCTCGCCGCCGGTAGCACCGGAGTCGTCGCCTACCTCGAAGGCCACGGTCTGAGCGGACTCGCGCACGCTGCCGACGGGCGGATCCTGTCGACGGCCGACCTGTCCGACCTCCGGGAGCTCCGACCGGAGTCCGTCCGATGAACGAGCACTTCTGGTGGTACCTCGCACGGTCGTCCGGCCTCGTGGCGTGGTCCATGCTCACTGCGACGGTCATCTGGGGCATCCTGCTGTCGACCAAGGTGCTCCCGACCCAGCGACGGCCGTTGTGGCTCCAGGCCGTGCACAGGTGGTTGGCCGGTCTGACAGTCTCGTTCCTCGCAGTGCATCTGGCGTCGCTGCTGCTGGACAGCTACGTCGAGTTCGACGTGGCGGACATCGTGATCCCGTTCAGGACCGACTGGAAGCCGGCGGCGGTGGCGCTGGGGATCCTCGCCATGTGGTTGCTGGTGGCGGTGGAGCTGACGTCGATCGCGATGCGGCGTCTGTCGCGGAGGGTCTGGCGTGGCGTGCACCTCGGCAGCTACCTGGTCTTCTGGAGCAGCAGCCTCCACGCCGCGTTCGCCGGGAGCGACGTGACGTCGCCGGTCTACCGGGTCACGGCGGTCGCCTCGGTCGCAGCGGTCGCGTGGGCGCTCATGTACCGGATCGCCACCCGTCGGGCGGTCCGGCGGGCCGAGCGACGTGCCGCCGTGCCGGGACGATCGGCGAGTCCTGGGGAGGACCGGTCGGTGCACGATCCGCGTCCAGCTCACCACGGAGCTGCGGAGCGAACCTTGGAGGTGACCACGTGAAGGCGTTCGTGGAGAAGTGGTGGCTCAAGGTGCTGATCGGGTTCGCGGTCGTGGTGGTCGCGATCCAGTTCGTGCCGTACGGCGTCGACAACCCACCCGTGACCGACGGGCCGGAGTGGGACAGCGATCGGACCCGGGAGCTGTTCGACCGTGCCTGTGCGGACTGCCACAGCGACCGGACGAACGTGCTCTGGTTCGAGCACATCGCTCCGGTCAAGTGGTACGTCGCCAACCACGTCAAGGAAGGACGTGAGGCGCTCGACGTCAGCACCTGGCACACCGACGCAGGGAGCGAGCTGGATGATCTGACCGAGTCCATCGAAGAGCGGGAGATGCCGCCGTCGTACTACACGTACTTCGGGCTGCATCCCGGAGCGAAGCTCACGGATACGGAGAGCCGGCAGTTGATCGATGGCCTGAAGGCCACCGTTGCCGCCGATCCGCCGGCCACCAGGGAGCGCTGAGCCGCTGTTCATGCCGGATCGTCGCGGTCCGGCAGGATCGATGCTGCTCAGATCCTCGCAGTCAGGCGAGCATCCGCTCAGTCACCCACTCCGACAGAGCAGCGGTCGTGAGCGAGGTGTTGACCGCGATCGGTGAGCTCATCAGCGACGCGTCCGCTACCACGAGACCGTCGTGCACGGTGCCGTCGGCGCGGAACACCCGGCCGTCGGGGTCGACCGCTCCCTCACCGACCGAGTCCGCCATGCGTGCAGAACCGAGCGGGTGCAACGCCATCGAGTCGTCCCGTAGCTCGTCCATCGAGGGAAGCACCCTGCCACCGGGCCCGCGGTCGAAGATGTGGTGCACAGCGGCACGTGCAGCTGCGAAGAGGCGTGCGGTGGCCGGTGACGTCTCGAAGTGGACGAACGGGATGCCGGCGAGCAGCTCGACGGTGCCGTCCATGCCGTCCATCCCCATCACCCCGACGTGCAGGAGGCGGTCACCCCAGTGGCGCATCAGGTGCTTCTGGTGCTCGCCGAAGCTGCGCATGTCGCCGTCGGGGCCCAGGCCGTCGGGATCGGCGGTGAGCATGGCGGAGATCATCGGGAGCACCATCATCGGCTGGAGGACGAAGCGGGGCCAGTCCGGCCCGAAGCCGGGTGGCGGTTCGAACAGGTACTGGAACGAACAGGACCCGATGACCTTGCCGGGCAGCATCTCCATGCCGTCCAGACCCAGGTCCTCGGGCAGCACGACGGGGATGAGCATGTCGCCGCCACGGGACAGGTTGTGGCCGACGTGCGGTGAGATCCCCCCGGGGAGTGCGCCGATCGAGGACAGGAGCACCGCAGGGGTGCCCACCGCTCCGGCCGACAGCACCACGTGGTCGGCCAGGACCTCTCCGGTGTCGCACACGACCCGCCAACGCCGATGTGTGGAGGGGGCAGCAGGTTCGACCCGCACGACGTGGATGCCGGTGTGGATCCGTGCTCCGAGGTCCTCGGCGGGCTGCATGTACCGGAGGTCCACCGAGTTCTTCCCGTGCCGGATGCATCCTGTGGTGCACCAGCCGAGGTTGCCGCACTCGGTGTTCACCGCGGAGGGCACGGTGTCGCACGACACCCCGGCCCGTTCGCACATCGTGGCGAAGGCCGCGTCCCGCTTCGCGTTGGTCCGCCAGTCGTCGATGCCGGGGCGGCCGTCCCAACCCAACTGGACGACGCCGAGCTGGGATTCCGCCCGGTCGTAGTACGGGTCGAGCGTGGCCCGGTCCATGCCGTCGGGCCAGACCGGGTCGTCGAACACGAACGAGGGTGCGCGCAGCGACACCATCGAGTAGACGAGCGACCCGCCGCCCAGGCCGCGACCGCCGAGGACGACCGATCCCACGGTGCCGCCGGGGCTGAGTCCGGCGGAGACCTGGAACAGGTCGAGGAGGTAGCCGAAGTCGGTCTGGGTCTGGCGGAACTCTTCGGATCCGGGCCGGCCGTCGTAGCGACGTCCCTGTTCCAGCACGGCGACCGACGCGCCCTGCTCGGCGGACCGCAGAGCGGCTGGCCCCCCACCGAAGCCGGAGCCGACCACGCAGACGTCGACGTCGTCGATCACGGGACCACCACCAGGCCGGCGGGTGTGCGCCCGAGGCGCTGGTCAGGGTGACCGAAGGGTCGTCGGTAGCTGAACGACGTCCGCCGTCGATACCCGCTCGGGCCGGGGAACCCGATGTAGCGGCTGCCGACCGGCTCGCCCTCGCCGGTCATGTGGTGGTGGGCGTCGCAGTAGAAGGCCACCTTGGCCAACGCCATCGCCAGGTAGTACTTGAGGTCGAGGACGCCGTCGAACAGAGCCATCATCAGCTTGACCTTGTACTGACGGCCCCGCTCCTCGAACGACGGACCGAGGGGCAGCTCACCGAAGCTCGGAGTGCCGTCGAACAGCGGGAAGTGGAACGTGTCGGCCCAGAGGTTCAGGTCTGCAGCCCAGGCCCGGAGGAACCAGTCGGTGAGGCCGTCCATCGGTGGGGGCAGGCCGCCCGCGACCAGTTCGAGCCAGTCCTGCACACGTGCCTGCTCGGCGCCGGGTGCGGGGACACCGGGCTCCAGCCAGTCCTCCACCACCCCGCGGTAGGTGCCGGGCACCGCAGCGTCCCACAGACCCGCGAGCGCGAGGCGGGCGGTGTCCATCGACGCCTCCGGGGCGCATCCGGACACCGTGGGGAGGGCCAACGCAGCGGACCCACCCGCGACGCCGAGCAGGAACGCGCGACGACCGAACCCGCGATCGCCGGACCCGCGATCGCCGAACGGCTGTCCCTCCATCGACGACCCCCCGTCGATCGCTGATAGTTCGGCGATGGTACGCCCATGGCCCAACCCGCGTCACGGAGCGCGCCGTCGACGGATCTGGGGCAGCATCACTGTCATGACCGACGGACCGAAGATCACCCTCGTCGGCGCCGGTGGGATGTCGTTCGGGCCGGCGATGGTCAACGACGTCGTGCACACCGACGTGCTCCGTGGGAGCCGCCTGATGCTGCACGACCTCGACGAGGCGCGTCTCCAGCGCGCCTACGCGTTCGCGTCGAAGCTCAACGCGGCGAAGGGTGCACCCATCGTGATCGACCGGAGCACCGACCCGGCCGCCGCGCTCGACGGCGCGGACTTCGTGTTGAGCAGCGCCGAGGTCGGCCGGTTCGGGCACTGGCGGGAGGACTACGAGATTCCGAACCGCCACGGGGCGCGCCAGATGACCGGTGAGAACGGAGGTCCGGGTGCCGTCTTCCACTCGCTGCGCAGCATCGCCAACACGCTCAGCATCTGCGCCTCGATCGAGAAGCACAGCCCCGACGCGTTCCTCGTGAACCTGTCGAACCCGATGAGTCGGGTGACGCTCGCGATCAACCGGGCGACGCCGATCCGCAACGTGGGGATGTGCCACGAGATGCCGCTCGGCGTGCGTCGCCTGGCGCGTTCGATCGGTGTCGACGCCGACGACATCGAGGCGAGCGCGTCGGGCATCAACCACTTCACGTTCTTCACCGAGATGCGTAGCCGCAGCACGGGCGAGGACCTGCTGCCGCGGGTCAAGGCGCACTTCGCGAAGTCCTTCCACGACTACTCGCCGCGCACCGTGGCCGTCGCGCGCCAACTCGCGCGCACCCTTCCGGGGGCGGGGGTCGTCGAGTTCCGCTACATGCCGCTCGTCGCGCACATGGTCCGTCACCACGACCTGGTGCCCTGCTCGGTGGACAGCCACATCGGCGAGTACCTGCCGTTCGCTCTGGACGTGGGGGAGTGGCACCCGGTGCCGCTCGACTTCCACGGCCCGGTCGCGCAGCTCGCAGAACGAGCCGCCGCCTGGGCGGCTACGACCAAGGTGCCGCTTCCGCTCGCCGCGATGGGCCACTCGCCCGAGGAGGTCATCCCGATCGTCGCCGCGATGTGGACCGGGACCCCCGTCCAGATCATGGCGGTCAACGTGCCCAACGAGGGCTACCTGCCCGACGTGGCCGACGGGGCCATCGTCGAGGTCGGTGCCACCGTCGACGGCGACGGCATCCACCCGGAGCACATGGCACCGCTAGGCGAACCGCTCGCCGGGTGGGTCCGGACCCAGACCGATCTACAGGACATGGTCGTCGACGCCGCGCTCACCCACGACGCGGACCTCGCGTTCCGAGCCTTCAGCGAGGACCCGGCATCGCCGCCGGATCCACGGTCGTGCCGTGCCGCGTTCGACGAGCTCCGCCGACTCCAGGAGGAGCTGTTGCCGTTCTGAGTACGGCGAGCATGCGGTCGCCGCCGTTCACGGCGTACGCGGTCATGGCCGCTTCGGCTTCCACGGGATCGTGGGCCTCGACGGCGTGCACGACGGTCGACAAGGCGTCGTGCACGGTCCCGGGGTCGTCGAACGCCGCTTCGAACGAAGGGGCGGTGTCGCCGTAGGCGCGGGCGAACCAGCGGACGAGGGTGATCAGCACCCGGTTGGCGGAGGCGTCGACGAGGGCCGAGAACCAGGCCATCTCGGCGGCCTGCAACGCCGCGGGTGTGGTCGTCGCCCGGATCTCGTCGAGGGCGACGCGCAGTCGGGTGGTTCCGTTCTCGTCGGCCCGTTCGGCAGCGAGCCGGGCGGCCATCGCGACCACTCCGGCACGCACCTCGAACAGGTCCGACATGAGCGCCGCTCCGGCGTGGTGCACGAGGCGGGCCATGACGTGGGGGTCGGGGTTGTCGACGGGATCCAACACGATGGTGCCGCTGCCCTGGCGGGACTCGACGAGGCCGGCCTGCTCGAGTCGCGACAGCGCCTGGCGCAGGGACGTGCGGTTGACCTCGAGGGAATCCGCCAGCTCCCGCTCGGCAGGGAGGTGGTCGCCGGGGGTGAAGCGTCCGGAGACGATGGCGTCGGTGAGGGTCTCGACGAGCTGGTCCACGACCCGGGCGCGGGCGGGCACGGCGAGCGGGGGTGGCGGATCCGCAGGGCGATGGGTTGACTGGCTCATTGGTCCAACCATTATGCTCGCGCTATCCGGGGAGGTGCGAGACCGACGGACGACCTCCCCGACCGACACCAGGAGAACCGCCATGAGCTTCCTTCTCGACCCGGGCCTGCTCGTGGCGAGCGGCGTCGCCATCGAGCGCCTCGTCCCCGAGGAGCACCGCGGCGCCGCCGAGCTCGCGACGATCGCCACGTTCGTAGGCGTCACCGGTGCGCTCTACGCGAACGCGCCGGGACTCGGCGTCTTCTGGAAGCCCTTCGGCTCGCGCGGCGGCCGGGACTTCGTGCTCAACTCCGGGGTGTTCGGCTTCGAGGCCGATGAGCCGGAGCTGGGGACCCACCTCGTCGCCGGAGCGATCCTCGTCACCTACCCGTTCTGGCTCCGGCTCGGGCGACGCCTCGGTCGGCGCTCAGGGCCCGCACCGACATGATCGGTCCCGCGAGGGCTGTCTCGGGCAGATCCGGTCGGCGGCCGATGGTCGGGCTGTGCGCGGCGGTGCTGCCGGCCGAACACGGCGGACCGGACCCGGTCGTTCTCGCCGACCTCGTGGAGCGCCACCTCCGCCACTCACCGTCCATCGCTCGGCGGCTTGTGCTCGCCGGCGCGGCCGGGGTCGATCTCGCGGCACGGGTGACGACGACACGCGCCCTGGCGGACCTTCCGGCGCACCGTCGCACCCGCGTCCTCGAACGCCTCGCCGGTCGGAACCTCCAGGTCGCCACAGCGCTCGACGGACTCAAGTCGTTGATCGTGCTGGCGCACGGTGCCGAGTCCTCGAGCACCGAGATCGCCGCGGTCGCACACCGCTCGGCCCCCGCCCGACCCGACGCCGAGTTGGACATCACGACGTCGCAGTGGTGGCCGGGCCGTTCACGGGTCGATGCCGTCGTTGTCGGATCCGGTGCCGGGGGCGCCGTCGTGTCGCGGGTGCTGGCCCGGGCGGGCCTCGACGTCGTCGTGGTCGAGGAAGGTCGGCGCTGGGGGGTCGACGAGATCCGGGACAGCCACCCCCTCGCCCGGTATGCGGGGATGTACCGCGACGCCGGCACGACGATCACGATCGGACGTCCCCCGATCGTGCTGCCGATCGGCCGTGGCGTCGGCGGTACGACCCTCGTCAACTCCGGGACCTGCTTCCGCCCGCCGATCGGCGTGCAGCGGTCGTGGCGTGACGACTGGGGGCTGCGCCTCGCCGACCCGGACCGCTTCGCCCCGCACCTCGACGAGGTGATGGGCTTGCTCGGAGTTGCCCCGGTGCCGCTCGACGTCATGGGTCGCAACGGACGCACGCTCCTCGCAGCGGCGGAGGCACTCGGCTGGTCGGCACGTCCGATCGACCGCAACGCCCCCGGCTGCACCGGCAGCAACCAGTGCGCGATCGGCTGTCCCCGAAACGCCAAGTACGGCGTGCACCTCAGCGTCCTGCCCGACGCTTGCGCCCACGGCGCCCGGATCGTCACCGACGCACGGGTCGAGCGGATACTGCACGCCGACGGGCGGGCGACCGGTGTCGTCGTGCGCCGGAGCGACGGGGGTCGGGCGGTGATCGACGCTCCGATGGTGGTCGTAGCGGCCGGCACGACCGAGTCACCCGGGCTGTTGCGCCGCAGCGGGCTCGGTGGGCACCCGGGGGTGGGGCGCAACCTGACGATCCATCCGGCGCTGGGGGTCGCCGGACGCTACGACGAGGCCGTCGTGCCGTGGCAGGGGGTGCTCCAGAGCGCAACGGTCGAGGACTTCCACGAGTCCGACGGGATCCTGATCGAGGCGACCTCCACGCCGCCCGGGATGGGTTCGATGATCCTGCCCGGCTTCGGCGAGCGGTTGCTGCACGAGATCGCCGAGTCGGACCACCTGGCGGTGTTCGGCGCCATGATCGCGGACGCCCCCTCCGGCGCGGTGACGACCCGGGCTGGTCGGACGGTCATCCGATACGACCTCGGACGTCGCGACGGGCAGCGGCTGATGAGAGCCGTCGAGCTGACGGGCAGGGCGCATTTCGCCGCCGGAGCACGGGAGGTTCTGACCGGCATCACCGGAGCCGAACCGGTCCGGTCCCCCGACGAGCTCATGGCGCTCCTTGCGCGCAGCGGGCCGCATGCCCTGCACCTCGCAGCGTTCCACCCGGCCGGGACGCTGCGTGCAGGCTCGGACCCGCAACGCTGCCCGGTCGACGAACATGGGAGGCTGCGGGGCGTCGAGGGCGTGTGGGTCGCCGACGGGTCGGTCCTGCCCACCTGCCCCGAGGTCAACCCGCAGGTCACGATCATGGCGTTGGCGTCGTCCATCGCCGCAGGGATGGTGGTGTCACCGTGACCAGATCCCGTTCTGTTGTGCAGAACGAGAAGGATCCTTCTCGTTCTGCACAACAGAAC
>CAZNQK010000064.1:0-16338 GCA_964575165.1 uncultured Aquihabitans sp.
GAGCCCCGCGTCGGAGAAGCCGTAGCGGTCCTGGAACTCGGCGAGCAGCGGGAAGACGACGCCCACACCCGCCCCGAGCGACGCCGAGCAGATGAGCACCGGCGTGCTGCCGAGCGTCGGTCCCCCGTGTGCGGCGGGCACCGAGGGCGTCGCCGGACCGGTCGAGGACATCCGCACATCGTGGCAGGCGCGCCGCTCGGATCCGGACGCGGGAGCGGCGATGCGACGAATGCCACTCCCGGGACGGGGTCACTCCTCATGGGGCAGGCTGATGCGGTGACCGCACCAGCGCACCGGGTCCCCGCCGAGTGGGAACCCCACGACGGGACCATCGTGTGCTGGCCGGCGCGGGACGAGCTGTGGGGATCGCTCAGGGACCGGGCCGTCGAGGACCACGCCGCGCTCGTCGCAGCGGTCGCGCGCTTCGAGCCCGTGATCGTGGTGGCCGATCCACGCCAGGCCGAGGAGGCCGAGCGGATGTGCGCGCGACCAGCGTCGCCCGAGACCCTGTGCCCACCCGGCGGATCGACCCACGACAGGAGCCCGAGGACCACGCCGCACCCGGTGAGCGTGCGAGAGCTGCCGATCGACGACTCCTGGGCGCGCGACACCGGCCCGTTGGGGGCGCTGCGACCCGACGGATCACGGATCGTGGTCGGCGTATCGTTCAACGGCTGGGGTTCCAGGTACGAACCACACGAGGACGACGCCGCGCTGGGCCGACGATGGGCGCAACAGGCCGGCGAGCCGTACGTCACGGTGGACGGCATCGACGTCGACGGCCGACCCGTGCCGTTCGTGTTCGAGGGCGGGTCGGTCACCGTCGACGGTCTCGGCACGGTCGTGACGACCGAGCAGTGCCTCCGCCATCCGAACCGCAACCCCTCCATGTCGACCGAGGCGCTCGAGTCGGCGTTGCATCGGACGCTCGGGACCACGACGGCGGTCTGGTTGCCCCATGGTCTCGCTCTCGACCGTGACACCGACGGCCACGTCGACAACGTCGCAGCCTTCATCGCCCCGGGCCTCGTGCTGGCCCAGGGCTGCGACGACCCGTGCGAAGCGGACCACGACCGCCTCGCCGACGACCTGGCCGTTCTCACCGCAGCCCACGACGCGACCGGTGAGCGGATCAGGGCGATCGAGGTCCCGGTCCTGCCGTTCGCCGAGGTCGGCGGCCGCCGGGTCGCCGTGCCCTACCTCAACCTCTACCTCTGCAACGGCGGTGCCGTCGTTCCCCTCAGCGGCCATCCGGCCGACGACGACATGCTGGCTCTCATCGGCTCGCACCTACCGGGCAGGACCGTCGTCGGGGTTCCCGGCGCGGTCCTGGCCTTCGGTGGCGGCGGGCCGCACTGCACCACCCAGCAGATCCCCCGCCGCTCTCAGAGTACCGGAGCCGACCCGGAGGACCTCAGTTGCGCCTGATCGTCGCCGACCCGGTGCCGCCCTCGCCCGCCCGCACCCGCGGGCCGCGCCGGGCGCCCTGGCGGATCGGAGCGGTGCAGCACCGGTGGCACCCCGACGCAGAACAGCACGCCGAGGTCCTCGCCGACGGGGTCGCCACCGCAGCGGGCGCCGGGGCCCGACTCGTGTGCCTCCAGGAGCTGACGCTGTCGCCCTACGTCGCCGCCGATCCCGCCGGGCCGGAGGGGCGCCACGTCCCCATACGGCCAGAGCCGCGTGTCGACGGTCCCACGCACCGATTGGCGGCCCGGCTCGCAGCGGCCCACGACGTCCACGTCAGCGCGTCGCTCTGGGAGGCGGACCCGGCGATCGCGCCGCGGGGCTGGAACACCCAGATCTGCGTCGACCCCGACGGCGCCCAGGTCGTCGCCACCCGGAAGCTGCACATCCCGGTCACCGCCGGCTACCGCGAGGACCTGTACTTCGCTCCGGGCGAACCCGTCGAGGGTGACGCGTTCCCCGTCGCCGAGTTGTCAGACGCCAACGGCAACGTCACGCGTCTCGGGTTCCCGACCTGTTGGGACCAGTGGTTCCCCGAGGTCACGCGCGCCTACGCGCTGGCCGGAGCCGACGTCCTGGTCTACCCGACCGCGATCGGGAGCGAGCCGGATCACCCCGACTTCGACACCCGGCCGCTGTGGCAGCAGGTGATGGTCGCCAACGGCATCGCGAACGGCGTCTTCATGGTCGCGGTCAACCGCATCGGCAGCGAGCGATGCGGTCCGGACGCGCCGACGATCACCTTCTACGGGTCGTCGTTCATCAGCGACCCGTACGGTCGGGTGCTGGTGCAGGCGCCCCGCGACGAGCCCGCGGCGATCGTCGCAGATCTCGACCTCGACGCCGGCGACGACTGGCTCGGGCTGTTCCCGTTCCTGGCGACCCGTCGCCCCGACGTCTACGGCCCGCTGGTCGACGACTGGCCGTCGCCGCCCGCGGGTAGGAAGGTGCGGACGGATCAGCGGGGCGCCACCGGCAGCTCCGACGGTCCGGTCGTCGTCGACGCCCAGACAACCGCCGACGACGCGACGAGGGATGGAGGTCCGGGATGAGCGTCCGCGCGGGTGATCGGCGACGAGGCACCTGCCCCGGCGACTACTGCGCCGTCCGCTCCCGGACCGAGGCGCTCGCCGCACCGCTCGGCCCCGAGGACCAGGTCGTCCAGTCCATGCCGGACTGCAGTCCGACCAAGTGGCACCGGGCCCACACCACCTGGTTCTTCGAGGAGTTCGTGCTCGGTCCCCACGTCGCCGGTCACGAGCCGGTCGACCCCGGCTACCGCTACCTGTTCAACAGCTACTACGAGGCGGTCGGGGCACGTCAGCCACGACCGCGTCGCGGGATGATCACCCGACCGACGGTCGACCAGGTCGCCGAGTACAGACGACGCGTCGACGAGGCGGTCCTCTCCCTGATCGACCGGCTGTCGGCACATCCCGATCCCGGGGTGTCGGGGTTGATCGAGCTGGGTCTGCACCATGAGGAGCAGCATCAGGAGCTGCTCCTCATGGACGCCAAGCACCTGCTGTTCCAGAACCCCGCGCTCCCCGCCTACAGGCGCGACGACGGGTCGCCGTGCGCCCGCCCCGTCGGCTCGGCGCTGCCCGAACCGCATGTCGACGAGGCATCCCGACGACCGAGTTGGATCGCGCATCCCGGCGGAGTCGTCAGCATCGGAGCCGTCTCCTCCGCGGGGTTCGCGTTCGACAACGAGTCCCCCCGCCACGAGGTCCTCCTCACACCGTTCGAGATGTCCGATCGCCTCGTGACGAACGGCGAGTGGCTCGCGTTCATGGACGACGGCGGGTACCGACGGCCCGAGCTGTGGCTGAGCGATGGTTGGGCGGCGGTCCACGAGAACGGTTGGGACGCCCCGCTCTACTGGCTCGGCTCGCACACCGGAGCCGACTCGGCCTTCACACTCGAGGGCGTCCGCACCCTGCACCCCGAGGACCCCGTGACCCACGTCAGCTACTACGAGGCCGACGCCTTCGCCCGTTGGGCGGGCCACCGGTTGCCGACCGAGTCCGAGTGGGAGTCGGTCGCCATCGACCGCTGGATCGACGACGTCGACGCCCACGCCGATCCTCTCCAGCTCGCTGGCGAGGCCTGGCAGTGGACGGCGAGCGCCTACCTCCCGTATCCCGGGTTCCGCACCGCCCCGGGAGCGGTCGGCGAGTACAACGGCAAGTTCATGGTCAACCAGCACGTCCTGCGCGGCGGCAGTTGCGCCACTCCGCGGGGTCACACCCGAGTGACGTACCGCAACTTCTTCCCCGCCGCCGCGCGCTGGCAGTTCGCCGGCCTTCGACTGGCCCGCGACGCGTGAGGGCGGTCGACCCACCACCCGGGGACCGGGTGAGCACCACCGTCCACCTGGATCCGTCCGACTGGTCCCGTCACCTGGCACGGGAGACCGCCCGAGGGCTCGCCGACGACCCGCCGTGGATCCCACCGGTCTGGTTCTACGACGAGGTGGGCTCGAAGCTGTTCGACGAGATCACGAGGCTCCCCGAGTACTACCTGACCGAGGTGGAGCGGTCGATCCTGCGCCGACGCGCAGCACGGATCGCCGACCTCACGGGAGCCCGGACCCTGATCGAGCTCGGCTCGGGCACCTCCGACAAGACGACCCTGCTGCTCGACGCACTCGTCGATGCGGACACGTTGCGGACGGTCGTCCCGTTCGACGTCAGCGCCGACGTGTTGCGGGCCTCAGCGCGCGCTCTCGCCGCCGCCTACCCGCACCTGGCGGTGCGGGCTGTCGTCGGCGACTTCCACCGTCACCTCGATCTCGTCCCGACGGGCGACGCGACGATGATCGCCTTCCTCGGTTCCACGATCGGCAACCTCGATCCGGATCAGCGCGCGACGTTCCTCTCCGGTGTTGCGACAGCGCTCGGCCCCGGCGACTGGTTCCTGCTCGGCACCGACCTCGTCAAGCCGGTGGACCGGCTCCTCGCCGCCTACGACGACGCCGACGGGGTCACCGCCGAGTTCGACCTCAACGCGCTCGACGTCATGAACCACGAGTTCGGCTCCGACTTCGACCGGCGGGCGTTCCACCACCGCGCCCACTGGGACGCAGCGAGCTCGCGGATCGAGATGCACCTGGTCGCCGACAGCCCACAGGTCGTGACGCTGTCGGACCTCGACGGGCTGGTGGTCCGCTTCGACGTCGGCGGACACCTCCGAACCGAGATCAGCACGAAGTTCGAACCCGACGGCGTGGCCGACGAGCTGTCGGCCGCAGGGTTCGCTGTCGTGGAGCGTTGGTTCGACGACGACCGGGACTTCATGTTGACCCTCGCCCGCCGGCGATGAGGCAGGGCCAGCCCGCCGGCGAGGACAGGATCAGCGCAGAGCGAGGGCGACGACCGCGAAGTGGCAGGACCCGGCCGCGACGGTCATGGTGTGCCACACCTCGTGGTAGCCGAACACCGACGGGAACGGGTCGGGCCAGCGCTTGCCGAGCACCACGGCTCCGACGGTGTAGAGCAGGCCCCCGATGGCCAGCAGGACGAGCTGCAACCCGTCGAGGCTGGTCACGAGGGCCGGGACCGCGACCACGGCGGCCCAGCCGATGACGATGTAGAGCCACGATCCCGCGCTGCCCGGACCCTTGCCGAGCATCGTCATCTTCATGATCACGCCACCGATCGCGGCGACCCACACGACCACGAGCAGCGGAATCCCCCACGCCGGCGGTAGTGCCAGCAGGCAGAGCGGCGTGTAGGTGCCCGCGATGAGCACGAAGATCATCGAGTGGTCCGCACGACGGAACCACTTGACGGCGGTCGGGGTGCGGGCGAGTCGGTGGTAGGAGGCGCTGACGGCGAACAACCCGACGAGCGACATCGCGTAGATCGTGACGGCCACCTTGGCGAGCACGCCCGGGGCGGCGAGGAACAGGGCGAGCGCGGCGGGCGTCGCGATGAGAGCGGCGAGCAGGTGGACCCGTCCGCGCCAGACGGGGCGGGGTCCGTAGGCGTCGAGCTCGTCGAGCAGGTTCACGGCGTTCTTCAGATCCATCGGTCACGACCCATCGATCCAGTGTCGGCGCTGCGCCCCTCCCGACACAAGGTTTTCTTCGGCGCGGTTTTCTTCGGCGCGGCCTTCTTCGAGCCGGTTCTCTTCAAGAGAGCTCTCTCGAGGCGGCGGCCGCCTCCACGGCGTGCAGTCCACCGAGGATGGTCGTGGTGAGCATCGTCACGACCGTGCTCCGGGACAGCGACCTCGTCGCGGTCCACGACTCGAGCGTGGCCAGAGCGAGGCCGTAGATCCCATCGGTGAGGACGCTCTGCTCATCGGTCCGCATCGTCGGCGTGGCGACCACGATGATCGGATGTACGTGCTGGTGCACGACACGAGCCAGCGCGTTGTCGAGCACGCCGTTACGTTCACCGCGGATCGCCGACACGATGAACGCGTAGATCTCCGGTTCCTGCTCCACAAGGACCAGCAGCCCTTCGACGACGAGCTCGACGACCCGGTCGACCGTGACGTCGTAGGTACCGTCGGGACGGGCCGGTCCGAGTTGGCCGACGACCGACGCCTCCATCCGCGCAGCGAGCTCGACGGACATCGCCTCGGCCAGGCCGGCCCGACCTCCGAACGTCTCGTAGAAGACCGGCTTGGAGACGCCGAGACGGGCAGCGATGTCCTCGATCGACTGGTCGGCACCGCCGACGCGCACGGCCCGGATCGCGGCAGCCGTCAGCTCTGCACGACGTCCGGCGCGCGCCGCATCGCTGAGCGGCGGTCGGCCTCGTCGGGTGGTCGTGGAGTCGCTCATCTGGGTCCCAGCAGGCAGATCGTACCGGTGTTCGCCGCGGCCGGTCCGGTGAGGGCCCTGAGTCGTCAGCGTGTCCGGGCGTCGCGTGTCCAGCCGTCGCGTGTCCGGCCGGCCCGGTCCGACGGCCGTCAGATGTCGGGAACGGACGGGTGGCGACGCGACAGGTGCGCCACGGCGTCGGCATCTGCGCTCGACATCGACGGGCCGTACGCCACGACGTACAGGCCCTTGCACCCGCAGTGGCAGGTCAGAGCGAAGACCGCCGCCTCGTCGTCGGGGTTGCTCGGGCCCTCGAAGCGGTTGACGCTGTCGATGTGCACGTCGGTCGGCGGGACGGGGTGACCGCACGGTCCGCACACCAGGACTCCGCCGTCACCTGCGGTCACCGCTCCCGTCCAGCCCCGCGCCGTCAGATCGTCGACGGTCTGGGACAGCGAGAGCTCGGGCATGGATGAATGTGAGTCCCGCTGACGGTGCCGCGTCAAGGGCCAGGTCTCGTCGAAGGCCGGCTCCATCGAGCTCCGGCTCCATCGAGCACCGGCGGGCCCGGGTGACGTCGGAAACCCCCTTGCGTCGATCACGAACGGGTGTTCGTATGGGGAGCTCGATCGAACGGATGTTCCCGGGCGGGGAACGGACGTTCCGGAGGTGAGGAGAGGACATGGGAGCGAGTGGGAACGGCACGGTTGGCTCGGTCGCCGGCCCCAGAGGTGATGACCCGATCCACGTGCCGGGCCGGCAGAGTCGGGTGGTGCGTGACGCTCTGGCCGTGGCAGTGCAGGTGGGCCAACCCGCACTGCTCTGGGGAGGGCCCGGCGAGGGTAAGTCCCGACTGGTGGAGCAGATGGCCGAGCAGCTCGGTCGTCCGTGCGAGGTGGTCGTCGGCAGCGTCCGCGAGGCGTCGGACTTCGTCGGTCTCCCGGTCCGCGACGGCGGTTCGGTCACGTTCGCCCCGCCGGCCTGGGCGACGCGGTGCGTCGGGTCGCCGTCGACCGTGGTCTTCCTCGACGAGCTGACGACCGCTCCGCCGTCGGTCCAGGCCGCGATGCTGCGGGTCGTGCTGGAGCGCGAGGTGGGCGATCTGCGACTGCCGTCGACGGTGTCGTTCGTCGGAGCGGCCAACCCGCCGGAGCTGTCGGCCGGGGGAGACGACCTCGCAGCCCCTCTGGCCAACCGCTTCTGCCACCTGGACTGGGAGGCCGAGGTCGCGACCTGGAGTGCAGGGATGCTGCGCGGCTGGGACCCTGCACCCGTTCCGATCGTCCCCGAGTCCCGGGAGGCCGTGGAGCTGCGGTGGCGGGCCACGGTCGTCGGGTTCGTCACGTCACGGCCGTCGGTGCTCCGCCAGGTGCCGACCGACGTCGTGAACCAGGGTCGGGCGTGGCCGTCGCCGCGGACGTGGGACCGAGCCCACCTCCTCGCCGCTGCCGCGGAGGCTGCGGGCGCCGACCGAGCCGTCATCCGGACGCTGGTCGGAGGGCTGGTCGGCGACGGTCCGGCGCTCGAGCTGCTGCGCTTCGAGTCGACGATGGACCTCCCGAACCCCGAGGCCGTGCTCGCAGATCCCCGTCTCCTTCCGGCGCGGGGCCGTCTCGACCTGCTGCTCGCATGCCTGGCCGGCGTGGTCGCAGCGGTCGCCGCCGACCTGACGCTGGAACGGTGGTCCGCCGCCTGGGAGGTGCTGGCGGAGGCATGCAACGCCGGCCGGACCGACCTCGCGGCGGTGTCGGCCGTCGCTCTCGTCGACCTCCGGTCCGACGGATGGCCCGCCCCCCGCAGCGCGGCTGCCTTCGCGCCCGCCCTCCGCAGCGCCGAGCTGGTCTGAGCACCGAGCTGACCTGAGCACGAGCCGGACCGAGCACGAGCCGGACCCAACACGGAGATGGACTGAGCATCGAGATGGCCAGACGACCTGCGTCGCGCCCCACGCGCATCCCTCCGCTCGAGGGCGACGAAGCGGAGCTCTTCGCCGCCGCCCGCCTTCGGGCGGCCAGGCTCCAGCCGTACCTCGCGACCGCCCTGTTCGCGATGGTGCCGGTGCGTCGGCCGGGCTACGGGACCTTCGGCGTCGACCGGTACTGGCGTCTCTACATCGATCCCGACCAGGCCCGGGAGTGGGGTGTGGCGTACACGGCGGCGGTGCTCCTGCACGAGGCGCACCACCTGGTGCGGGACCACCACGGCCGCGCCGATCGGGTCGGGGTCAGCGATGCCACCGCGCTGCTGTGGAACCTCGCCGGTGACGCCGCCATCAACGACGACCTTGCCATCGACGGCATCGACCTGCCCGATCCGGTCCTCCCCCATCACATCGGATGCCGTTCTCAGGGACTCGAGGAGAGCTACTACCGGACCCTGCGCAGACGACCTGCTCGCGCAGAGGCAGAGGCAGAGAGCCACTGCGGGTCCGGATCGGGCGGACGCGCCCGACACGACGAGATCGACGACGAACCCGAGTCCAGGGAGGAGGGGCTCGACCCGCTCGGGGCCGCCGAGGTGCAGCGTGGGGTCGCTCATGACGTCACCGCCGCCGAAGGCAGGGGCGAGTCCGTACCGCCCGCCATGCTGCGGTGGGCGCATTCGGTGCTGGAGCCCCGGGTCCCGTGGAGGACGGTCCTGCGAGCCGTCCTCGGCCGCGAGCTGCGGGTCACGCGCTCCAACGGAGAGCCGACCTGGAGCCGCGCCGACCGCCGCTCCGACTCCTGCCCCGACGTGCTCCGCCCCGGGCTGCGACGGACCGGCCCCTCTGTCGCGGTGGTGATCGACACGTCGGCGTCGATGGAGCGTCGCCTGCTCGACGCGGCAGCGGCCGAGATCGACGCCCTGCTGCACAGAGCCGGGGTGAGCCCGCTCCCCGTGGTGGTGTGCGACCAGGATGCCGCCACTCCGCAGCGCATCCGCCGCCTCGGCAGCCTCACCCTCACCGGCGGTCGGGGCACGGACCTGCGTCCCGGGATCGCGGTCGCGGCCGCCATGCGTCCGACACCGAGGGTCATCGTCGCTCTCACAGACGGGTTGACGCCGTGGCCGGAGCGGTCACCCGTGGGCACGATCCTGATCGCCGTGGTGATCGACGACCCCCACCGCACGCCGACGCCGTCGCCCGAGGGACCCGGCATCCGGACCGTCAGGGTGACCCTCGATGACTGAGTTCGCGGCTCTGTCCGATCCGGCCGCTGGATCCCGACGGCGACAGGCGGGTGAGGCGCTGATCGACCTCGGCAGCTTCGTCCCCGGCCTCAGGGTCGAGGGCCACCTGCCCGAGTGCCAACACCCGGAGCGACAGGTTCCCGACTGCGACTGGTGCTTGTGGGCCATCGGCCACTCGGGCGTCAGGGAGGCCTGCGACCGGCTGGCCGACGTGCGAACGCTCATCACCGATCACGACCGCCGGAACGGCGACGTGTCGGTGGCGTGGGTTGTCGCAGCCGGCGACCTGCTGGATCCGCTCGATGTGGCAGCGGGCACCGACGGCGTTCCACCTGACGTCGTCGTGGCCTCGGTGAGGGCTCTTCTCGCACGGCTCCACTACGGGGCCGCCGGTGAGGCGGAGCGCCTGCGCCAGAGGCTGGACATCGCGGTCGCCGCTGGCGGACCGGTCGAACGTCGGTGCCTGGCCGGTGCGGCCACCCTCGTGAGCGCAGCTCTCCAACGATCCGAGGAGCGCCACCGGTGGGACACGCTGTCGACCGGCACCCAGCGGATCCTCGAACGGGCGTCGCGCCTCGTGTCGGTCGAGAACCAGGCAGATCACCTGAGCAGCGAGGTCGACCGGCTGCACTGGGACGGCGTCCCCGATCTCCGCACACAGCCCGAGTGGAAGCGCCGACCCCCGCCGGATCACCCGTCCCCGTCGCAGGAGGGCCGGCCGAGGGATCGACCACCCAGCGAGAGTCGGCCGGCAAGCGGCTCTCTCGAGTCGTTCGTCGTCGAAGCCGTGATGGACGAGCTGTCCGACGACCTCGGCGATGCCGCTCTGGAGCTGGCCGACGTCGCCGAACCCGTCGAGTGGACCCGCGACCTGGGTCGTCGTCGGCTCTCTTCGTCGACACGTCGCCTGATCTGGCGCCGGGCCCGGATCGACTGGCACCTGACCTTCCTCGACTCGGGGCGCGCCGCGTGCTGGCAGGGCGGGAGCGACGACACGACCACGGTCCCCTGGACGATCGCGCTGGCGGTCGACGAGGGGGGACGCCTCGGGTTGGTGAGCGCCACGCACGTCGACCCGTGAAGCCACACCGCCGGAGCTCGGGTGTGAGTAGGCGCCGGGCCGACCGAGCACCCGTGCGGCCTGGAGCCCGGGCGCGCCCCGCCCGCCCCGCCCGTCAGCCGGCTCGGACGGCTTCGATGCGACGGTGCGAGCCGTGCAGGCCGAAGGCGATGAACATGTCCGACAGACCCCGGGCCAGAGCCGCCGCGGCCACCCAGATGACGAGCAGGAAGACCGCTCGGCCGATGTAGGCGACCGCCCAGAAGCCGATCAAGAGCTCGACTATTCCGATCACCAGCCGTAGCCACCAGAGACCGTCCTCTTGTCGGGTCATGAACGCCACGACGATCTCGAAGATGCCCATCAGGAGCAGGTACCAGGCGAGCACTGCTGCCAGGACCAGGAACGTCTGCTTCGGCCAGGCCAACGCCACGATGCCGGCGCCGATGCTGAGCACGCCGAACACGACGTGGACCCACTTCCAGCCCTTGACCATCGAGGCGAGCACCAGCTCGAAGACGCCGCCGACGATGAAGGCGATCGACGCCAGGATCGCCACCGTCCACACGCTGGCAGCGTCGACCGTGAGCACCACGAAGGCGAGGATGAACCACGCGATGCCGGTGATCAGGTAGATCCACCAGGCGCCGGTCACGATCTCGGCGGCGTCGAGCAGGGCGTCGTCATCGCTCATGCGGACGAGCCTACGGGCGGACCGGCGGGGCGACGCGGACCACGGTGTGACTAGTGCGGACCACCGGCATCGTCTTGACTGGCACGATGGGTGCAGCGGGCGCAGGGGAGACTGGGGGATCAGTGCCGGGACGGCGTGGTGTGCTCGCCATGTTCGGCACCGGCGCCGTGGCGATGGGAGTGGGTGCGTTGACAGGTTGCACGGACGAATCAGGAGTCGAAGCCGGCGGTGGGAGGGCCGGCGGCTCGTCGTCCCGGGCGTCCACGACTCCTCCGGTTCCGACCGTACCCGCCGTCGCGTACGACCCCTCACGTCCGTACTGGGTGCAGGGGAACTTCGCGCCGGTGCACACAGAGGAGACCGTCACCGACCTCCGGGTCACGGGCGAGATCCCGTCCGAGCTGAGCGGACTGTTCGTGCGAAACGGCTCGAACCCTGCGACCGGCGAGGCCCTGCACTGGTTCCTCGGCGATGGCATGGTCCACGGCGTCCGCCTCGACGGGGGCAAGGCGTCCTGGTACCGGAACCGCTATGTGAGCACCCCGCTCCAGCGTTCCGGCAAGGGTCTCATGGAGTTCGGTGGCGTCCCCGGAGGCGAGAACAACCAGTCCAACGTCGCGCTGGTCCACCACGGCGGCCGGCTGCTCAGCCTGGGCGAGGTGGGCTGGCCGTTCGAGCTGTCGAGCGCCGATCTGAGCACAGTCGGCCCGTGGAGCTTCGACGGCCGCCTCGGCTCGACCATGACCGCTCACCCGAAGGTCGACCCCGACACGGGTCGCATGCACTTCTTCGGCTACGAGTTCCTGTCCCCGGGACTCACGTACTACGCCGCCACGCCCGACGGAGCGATCGACACCGTGAGCCCGATCGCCGTCGACGCCGCGACGATGATCCACGACTTCGCCGTCACCGACCGTGACGTCGTGTTCTGGATCGGACCGGTGGTGTTCGGCGTCGACCCCGCCAAGCCCGGTTCGACGATCCCCTTCCACTGGGACCCGAACGGGCCGAGCCGGGTCGGGATCATGCCGCTCGACGGCTCGGGTGAGGAGATCCGCTGGGTCGACGTCCCTCCGGCGTTCGTGTTCCACGGCTACAACGCGCACCGCGACGGCGACGACGTGGTGCTGCGCGTCCACCGGCTCGACGAGGCGTTCGGCCCCAAGGGAGATCTGGTCGACTCGCTGCTGACCGAGTGGCGGATCGGCACCGGTGGGGCCGGCTCGACCGACGTACCGCTGACGTTCTCCGAGCGCCGGCTGCACGACCGACCCATGGACCTGCCGACCCACGACCGACGCCTGACCGGTCGCGAGACGCGTCACGGCTGGTTCGTGACCACGACCGAGCCCGAGAGCGAGCACGGATTCGAGCTCGCCGGGATCTGCCACCTGGATCTGCGCACCGGCCGCGAGGACGTGTGGGACCCGGGCCCCGACCTTCGGGGCGGCGAGCCGTTCTTCGTGGGTGCCGAGGGATCACGACCCGACGGCGACGGCTGGGTCATGACCTACGTCTGGGACCGTCGGATCGACCGGTCGTCGCTGGCGGTCTTCGACGCCCAGGACGTGAAGGCCGGCCCGGTCGGCCAGGTCGAGCTCCCCGTCCGGGTCCCGTTCGGCTTCCACGGCACCTGGATCCCCGCCTGAGCACCCACCACCCCCACCCCCACTCCCACTCCCACCCCAACACCAACCCGTTCTGCACAACAGAACGGGTTCAGGAACGGGTTCAGGGTCAGGGTCAGGGAGGGCTGATGAGGTCGAAGAGGTCGAGGTCGGCGCCCGGAGCACCCATGAGTGCGATCCCGAGAGGAAGCGAGTCGACCGCGTCATCGGGGCCGGGCGGGAGCGAAGCGCCGGGGACCACCAGCACCGGAGCACCGGCCAGGCCGGCGACCGAGGTGAGTCGCAGCGTCGAGGCACGGACCCGGTCGGCGACCGGGTCGTGGCCGTCGCGACGGGGGGCCGCACCCGCAGCGGCCGGCCCGATGAGCACGGTGCCGTCGGCCGTCGCAGAGCGGACGAGGTCGCTGATCCTGTCCCGGACTGCGCTCGCAGACGTGACCTGAGCCGGTGTCACCTCAGAGGCCGCTCTGAACCGAGCCTCGGTCGCCGGGCCGAGCGTCGGTCGGGCCTCGGTGATCCATCGACCGTGAGCCGCCCAGGCCTCGGCGCTCTGCAAGGTGCGGAACGCGTCGAGGCACTCGTCCATGTCGACGCCCAGCTCCACACGCTGGGGAACCCGCCCGAACGTGTCGGCCACGCCTGCGAACAGGGCCTCTGCCACTGCCAGCTCCAGCTGGTCGACCAGTTCGGCGGCCATCACGACGCGGGTGGGTGGCGTCCGGCCCCGACCGGTCGAAGCCGTCGTCGAGAGCATCACCTCGGCTGCGGTTCGCAGCAGCGGGAGCGATCGTGCGAACGCACCGACGGTGTCGAATCCCGACGACAGCGGGGTGACGCCGACGGCGCTGACCGCACCGTGGGTCGGCCGCCACCCGACGATCCCGCAGTAGCTGGCCGGCACCCTGATCGATCCGCCGGTGTCGGTCCCGAGCGCCAGGTCGACCAGTCCGGCCGCGACCGCCGCGGCCGAGCCCGAGGAGGACCCGCCCGTGGTGCGCCCCGGTGCGGCCGGGTTCACCGGCAGCGGGAAGTGCACGTTGTCGCCACCCAGGGAGTAGGCGAGCTCGTCGGTGACGGTCTTGCCGACCACGGTGGCTCCCGTCGCGACGAGGGCTTCGACGACGGGTGCCGACGCCGTGGCCGGGCTCCGCGACGCGGCCAGGTCGAGGTTGCCGGCTCCGGTGACGCAACCGACGACGTCGATGACGTCCTTCACCGCCAGCGTCGTTCCGGCGAGCGGACCGGAAACCGCACCCCTGACCAACAGCGTCGGCGGAGACACGAAGGCATCGACGGAATCGGCGGGCACCAGCGGTCCGGGGTCCGACAACGCTCAGCTCGATGCTCCGCCCGAACGTGCGGCCAGTGTCACCGGGGTCGCTCGGAACTGCCAGCCGGCACCTGTGCTGAAGGCCGCGAGCGCAACCTCGGGGCGCTCCGGCACCGGCTCGTCGGCGAGGATGATCCGCCACGACATCTCACCCGTCGCCTGGACCCGGCCGAACGGGGTCACTCCCTCGACCGCCGCCCGGAGTCCGTCGTCATGACCGTCGGCGAGACGGGTGATCCACGTCTCGAACCCGGACTCGAGCAACGCGGGGCAGTCGCCCAATCCGACGTCGACCGAGGATCCGTCGTCGGCCTGGCTCACGGTCCAGCCGACGTAGGTCCGGGGCCGGAACGCGGGATGCAGCTCGAGCACCTGGGCGACCTCGGCGAGTCCGGTCGATCCCGGGGTCCCGTCGCCACCACCGAGGGCGTCACGCAGGCGACGGGCCGTCAGCCCCGAGATGCCGGTGAACTGCCGGTCGACGATCCCCACAGCGTCCTCGGTCCCGTACCGGCGCTCGATCGCGAAGCAGAACGACGCCACGAGCAGGTGCTGCTGGACGCACACCTCCTCGGCCATCGCACGCAGCGCGGCGGTCGAGAACTGCTCGGTCTGCAGGTCCGGGTCGAGGGGCGCCGTGTAGTCGTTCCACCCGTCGGCCTTCTCGGCGGCGGTGGCTCCAACACCGAGCTCGGCGAGGGGCAACGAGGCCAGCACCGTCCGCTCGATGTGGGTCATCGGCTCCGGCATCGGAACCTCGGGGTGCGAGTCGTCGATGACCACCGTCCAGTGGCAGTGGGGGTGACGGTCGGACGGCTCGCGAGGAGGCCGATGGATCGGACGGATCTGCGCCCTGCGGTTGGTGGCCACGGCCGTGGCATCGAAGGTCGGGTCCTCGATCGTGTGGCACATGGCGTGGACGTAGTCCTCGCCCATCGGCTCGACGTCCATGAGGGCGCCGCAGTGGTCCAACCAGAACTGGCCGTGGTGCTCGTCGTCGACCTGGAGCCGGAAGTCCATGAACTCCGGCGGCGCGCCGATGTCGAGCTGCAATCCCTTCATGATCGTCGGAACGTCGTCGCCCACGTAGCCGAGCAGGCGCTGCATCCGCCTGGTGTAGATGGGGCTGGCACCCATCCACTCGTCGATCGCTATCGCCGCCATCTCGTCACGTCCGTAGGCACCGATGACCTGCGGCATCCCCGCCCGGTCCATGAGCTGACCGGCGAGCAGGTACTCACGCACCAGCACCGCCAGCTCGTCGTGCGTGAGCTCGTGCAACGTTCGGACGGTACGGCCGCTTCCGGCCGCTGCGGAGCCGGTCATGACGGGTACGACTCCAGCCCCAGGGCCGCTGCGAGCGACCGGCTTGCGGCGGCGGCGAACGGGGTGTCGACGCCGTGCTCGGCGCCGAGATCGGCGGCCAAGTCGAGGTCCTTGGTCCCGAGCGTTGCGGTGTGAGCGAAGATCGCCCGCAGCCCATCGTCGTCGGCCAGCAGCGACGCGTCGGGCCGGATCATCACAGCGCCCGGCCCACCGGTCACCCGGTCGGAGTGCCGGACGACATCACCGAGGTCGGCGACGTCGAGGCCGGCCGCCGAAGCCAGCGCCATCGCCTCTCCGGCGGCCGCATAGCTGGCGAACGTGATCAGGTTGCGGGCGATCTTCATGCGGGTGCCGCTGCCCACCCCACCGGCGTGGACCACCAGGGTGGCGTAGCGATCCAACACCGGTCGCACCTGCTCGACCGCGTCGGGGGCACCACCGACCATCATCGCCAGAGTCCCTTCGTGGGCACCCATCGCTCCCCCGCTGATGGGTGCGTCGACCAGATCGACCCCCGCCGCCGACGTGAGCTCTGCCAGGGCCACGGCGCCTTCGGCGCTGATCGTGGAGTGAACCGCGACCACGGTTCCCGGAGCTGCCGTCGAGAGGACGCCGTCGTCGCCCTCGAGGACCTCGCGGACCTGGTCCTCGGTCTGCACCACGACGCTGATCACCGACGCCGCCGACGCCACCTCCGCCGGGGTCGCTGCCGCGACGGCCCCTTCGGCCACGAACGGCTCGGTCGCCGCGGCCACCACGTCGTGCACGACGAGCGGCCGGTCGATGCCGAGCAGTCGCCGGGCCATCGGCGCGCCGATGTTGCCGAGCCCGATGAACCCGACCGCACTCATCGACATGTCCCGTTCCTCCATCTCGCTCCCCGAGTTC
>CAZNQK010000065.1:0-16248 GCA_964575165.1 uncultured Aquihabitans sp.
AGCTGCCGCCCGAGGAGCCGCCGTCGGAGGAGCTGCCGCCGTCGGAGGACCCGCCGGCTGAGGAGCCGCCGGCCGAGGACTGGGAGGATTCGGACCGGGACGACGAGCGGGAGCCCGAGTCGTTCTTGTAGAAGCCGGACCCCTTGAAGGAGATGCCGACGGGGGAGAAGACCTTGCGCAGCTCGCCCTTGCACGACGGGCACTCGGTGAGGGCGTCGTCGGAGATCGACTGCTGGATCTCGAACTCGTGGCCGCAGGCGCGGCAGCGGTAGTCGTAGAGGGGCATGGTGAGTGCAATTCTACCGCACCCCTGCCCGTGCCTCCGAAGCGCGGCGGCGAGGGAGCCACGCCCGACGTGCCTCCCGGGTCGTGTCCGCACCCATGGGTAGGACTCCCAGGAGGAGTTCGCGGACGGCGGCGTTACGATCGTGGGCATGGTCCGACCGATCAACAGCGACACGTCGATCCGCTGTCACGCGTCGCTCAGCTGTCACACGTGCTTCCAGCGTGGAGCGACTCCGACCGGCGAACGGGTCCCGGTGTGGGCACCATGAGCCCGGTGACCAAGGCCGTCATCCCCGCTGCCGGACTCGGCACCCGGTTCCTGCCCGCGACGAAGGCGCAGCCGAAGGAGATGCTGCCCGTCGTCGACAAGCCGGCGATCCAGTACGTCGTCGAGGAGGCGGTGGCCGCCGGGATCGACGACATCCTCATCATCACCGGCCGCAACAAGCGCAGCCTCGAGGACCACTTCGACCGGAACTTCGAGCTCGAGTACCAGCTCCAGTCGAAGGGGAAGATGGGCGACCTCGCCGAGGTCGTCGAGCTGGCGGAGCTGGCGGACATCCACTTCGTCCGTCAGGGCGAACCGCTCGGCCTGGGCCACGCCGTGTCGGTCGCCCGCAAGCACGTCGGCAACGAGCCCTTCGTCGTCATGCTCGGTGACGACATCATGGACGAGCACTCGACGGTGCTGCCCGACATGATCAAGACGTTCGACGAGCTCGGGTCCTCGATGGTCGCGCTCATGGAGGTGCCCGAGGACGCGATCTCCGCCTACGGCTGCGCCGCTGTCGACGACCGGGACGGCTCGCTGTGCAGGCTGACCGGCATCGTCGAGAAGCCCGCTGTCGCCGATGCGCCGTCCAACCTGGCGGTCATCGGCCGCTACCTGTTCACGCCCGACATCTTCGACGAGCTCGACCACATCGAGCCCGGCGTCGGAGGCGAGATCCAGCTGACCGACGCGATCGCGGCCCTCCTCACCCGGGCCGACGTGTACGGCTGGACCTTCATCGACGGCCGCTACGACATCGGCAAGAAGATCGACTACCTGCGTGCGACGGTGGAGCTGGCCCTCCAGCGCGCCGACCTCGGTCCGGAGTTCAGGTCGTTCCTCGCCGAGGTCGTCCGGCGCGAGGGCATCGTCTGATCGACGCTCCGCCGCCGCCCTGGCAGGCTGAGGCGATGATCCCCCTGGCCGAGGCGCAGGCGTACGTGCTCGACCGCGTGCCGCCGCAGCCCGAGACGACCGTGGCCCTCTCCGACGCTCTCGGCCTGGTCGTCACCAGCGACGTCATGGCGACGGAGGACGTCCCGGGCTGGGACAACACCGCCGTCGACGGCTTCGCCGTGCTCGCACGCGACCTGGCCGGCGTCACGACCGAGCTCGACGTCGTGGGCACCGTCGCCGCCGGCGACGACAGCGACCTCACGGTGAGCAGCGGAACGGCGATCCGCATCATGACCGGCGCTCCGATCCCTCCCGGGGCCGACGCGGTGGTCATGGTGGAGCGCACGACGGCTCTGGACGGCGGGTCGCGGGTCAGGGTCGAGGGAACCGTCGGCGAGGGCGACGGGATCCGACGCGCGGGCGAGGACGTCAGGGTGGGCGACGTGGCGGTGGCGGCGGGGACGGCGCTCGGAGTGGGTCACCTGGGGCTGCTCGCGTCGATCGGCGTCACCCGCCTCGACGTCCGGCGGCGACCCGTGGTCGGGGTGCTGTCGACGGGCGACGAGCTGGTCGCCGGTGGCGCCCCGCTGCGTCGCGGCCAGGTGCGCGACTCGAACCGCCTGGCGCTGGTGGCGCTCTGTCGCAGCTCGGGTCTCGACGTCGTCGACCTCGGCCTGATCCCCGACGACGAGGACCTCATCGAGCGGGCCATCCGTGACGGCGCCGCCCGTTGCGACGCGCTCCTGACCAGCGGCGGCGTGTCGATGGGCGACTTCGACCACGTGAAGTCGGTCCTGGCGCGCATCGGGGAGATGCGGTGGATGCAGATCGCCATCAAGCCGGCCAAGCCGTTCGCCTTCGGGATCGTCGCCGACGTCCCGGTCTTCGGGCTGCCGGGCAACCCGGTGAGCTCCATCGTGAGCTTCGAGCTGCTCGCCCGACCGGCGCTCCGACACGCATCCGGACGGTCCGACCTGCACCGTCGACGGGTTCGGGCCGTGGCGGGGACCGACCTCCGTCGGAGGAGCGACGGCAAGACGCACTTCGTCCGGGTGCGGGTCGACCAGGACGACGACCTCGGGTTCCGGGCGTGGCCCTCGGGAGGTCAGGGATCGCACCAGATGACGGCGCTGGCCGGGGCCGACGGTCTCGCGGTCCTCGCGAACGGTGACGGGGTGGCCGCCGGTGATCTGGTCGAGGTCATCCTGCTCGACGGCTGAGCGCCGCCCGCGACGACGTACGATGCCTCGGTGAGCTCCCGCAGCGGGCCGGACGCCCCGGCACCCGTCGACCTCGTCGACTCGTTCGGACGGGTGCACCGCGACCTCCGCATCTCGGTGACTGACCGCTGCGACTTCCGCTGCACCTACTGCATGCCCGCGGGCGGCCTGTCGTGGGTCCCGAGGGACGACGTCCTGACCTACGAGGAGATCGGTCGGATCGCACGCGTGCTCGTGCAGCGACTCGGCATCACCTCCATCCGCCTCACCGGCGGCGAGCCGACGGTGCGGGCCGATCTCGACCACCTGATCCGCGAGCTCGCCCCCTTGGGCGCCGACCTGTCCATGACCACCAACGGCGCGTCGCTGGGGCGTCGCGCTGCCGAGCTGCACGACGCCGGCCTGCGTCGGCTGAACGTGTCGCTCGACTCCCTCCGTCCCGAGCGGTTCGCCGCGATCACCCGTCGGGACGCCCTGGCGTCGGTGCTCGCCGGGATCGACGCCGCGGTCGCCGTCGGGTTCGATCCGGTCAAGGTCAACGTCGTGCTGATGGCGGGGGTGAACGACGACGAGATCGTCGACTTCGCCCGGTTCGGACGTGACCGGGGGGTGATCGTGCGGTTCATCGAGTTCATGCCGCTCGACGCCGACGGACGATGGGACGGCTCCGACGTCGTGGGTCGCGAAGCCGTGCTGGCCGCGGTCGGGTCCGTCTTCCCGATCGAACCGCTCGACACCGGGTCCGCACGACGTGGCGAGCCGGCAGAGCGGTTCGGTTTCACCGACCTCCAGAGCGGATCGCCGGGCAGCGAGATCGGGGTGATCCCTTCGGTGACGGCACCGTTCTGCGACACCTGCGACCGGATCCGCCTCACGGCGGAGGGCAGCCTCAGGAACTGCCTCTTCTCGGTGACCGAGACCGACCTGCGCGCCATGCTCCGGGGGGGTTGCAGCGACGACGACCTGATCGGGGCGGTCCGGGCGTGCATCTCCGACAAGGCGGCCGGTCACGGGATCGGGACCCCGGCGTTCATCCGGCCGCACCGGTCGATGTCGCAGATCGGCGGCTGAGCCGACGGATCCGGTCGGGTCGGTGCCGGTCGTGGCATGTCGGATCCGTGCGTGCGGCTGGGAGTGAGGCTCTACACTCACGGCCATGTCCGAACGGGGCCTGACCCATCTTGATCCTCTCGGCCGCGCCCGCATGGTCGACGTCACCCCCAAGGACCCGACCCACCGTCGGGCCATCGCCAGGGGTCGGGTCAACATGACCACGGAGACGACCTCGCTGGTCGCCCGTGGCGCCATCAACAAGGGCGACGTCCTGTCGGTGGCGAGGGTGGCCGGCATCCAGGCGGCCAAGCGGGCATCGGACCTCATCCCGTTGTGCCACCCGGTGCTGGTGGGCGCGGTGCTCGTGAACTTCCGGATCGAGGACACCTTCATCGAGGTGGAGGCCAGCGTCGAGACGGTGGACCGCACCGGCGTCGAGATGGAGGCGCTCACGGCGGTGAACGTCGCCTGCCTCACCATCTACGACATGTGCAAGAGCGTCGACCGGTCGATGGTGATCTCCGACGTCGCCCTCTGGGAGAAGACCGGCGGGCGTTCCGGCGCCTACCGGCGCGACGGCGAGGACCTCCTGGCCGACCTCGAGGGGATCTAGACCGCGTTCCTGGTTCCGAACGGGTCAGATGGCGTGTTCGGGCGGCGTGTTCGGGAGAATGACAACGGCGTAGTTCGTCAACTACTTGTAACAGAAGTCGCGCGACCGTTAGATTGTCCTCAGGCGTAGTGCCCGGGTCCCGGCCCGAACTGAACCGTCGAAAGGCTCCTCCCCCCTCCCATGAGCGTCTCCACACTGGTCCTGCTCGGTCTCGCAGTCGTCTGGGCGATCGTGCTCCTCCCGGAAGCCATGAAGCGGATCTCCAAGGCCCGCAGCGGTGACAGCATCCGCTCCTTCAACCACCACCTCTCCTCCCTCCAGAGGGGCAACCCCCACGCGTCGACGGCCCCTGTCCGTGTCGCTCCCGGCCGTGTCGCTCAGGGCCGTGTTGCCCAGGGCCGTGTTGCCCAGGGCCGTGGGAACCAGCGTGACGGCGGTCGGTCCTCGAACGTGATCGACATGCGCTCCGGCCTCGCTCGTGGGTCCGTCGCCGTCGGAAGCCGGAGCGCCTCGCCCGCTGAGGTCCACCCCGCTGTCCGTCGTCGCCGTCAGGAGGTCCTGACCGTGCTCGGCTCGGCTTCCGTGCTCACCCTTCTGTGCTCCGTCGCCTTCGGCGGTCCGTTCCTGGTCCTGTTCCTCGTCTCGGCGGCCCTCCTCGTCGCCTATGCGGTGGCGCTGTTCCAGGTGATGAGCTCGCCGCAGACGGCACGGAACCTCCACGGTTCGGTCGATCCGCTGCGTCCGGCGCACTTGGACGACCTCCACGGCGTCCGCATCAGCGCCGTGAGCCCCCGCCGCGTCGCCAACTGAGCGACGCATCGACCCGGGGGTCCTCGACGTGACGGACCGGACCGGGCCCGAGACGGCTGTCTCGCTGAACGACCACGTCGAGGCGGTGCGCGCAGGGCTCGAAGCCGCCAACCAGGCCCGCGAGGTCGCGCTCCCCGGTTGTCGTGCCGTCATCCGCCTGTGCGGCTCGTCGATCAAGGCGGTGCACCGCCTCCAACCGGACATGGCGACGGAGCTGCTCGACGCGGCGGAGACCGAGCTGCGAGCCGTGCAGGCCGCTGTCGACGGCCATCCGGCGATCGAGCACGCCGGGTTCCTGCACGACGCCGAGAAGGAGTACGTCGAGGCCCGGGCGGTCCGGGCGTTCGTCGACGGGACGGCGCTCCCGTCGGCCGTCGACCTCGGAGTGGGTGGGCCCGCGTACCTCCGGGGTCTGGCGGAAGCCGCCAGCGAGCTGCGACGCCATCTCCTCGACCGCCTGCGTGACGGCGACCTGGCCCGCGCCGAGTCGCTGCTCGCCACGATGGACGACACCCACGACGCGCTCGTCACCATCGACTACCCGGACGCCGTCACCAACGGCCTGCGACGCACGCTGGACGCCCTGCGCGCCGTGCTGGAGCGGAGTCGGGGGGACCTCACGACTGCGGCGATGAACGCACGACTCCAGGCGTCGCTCGACGCCGCCTCAGCGTCCTGGGTCGACGTCCAAGGCTGAGCGATCGACGTTCCCGCGGGAACGCCGATCCCGCCGGCCGCAACGTGTCCGACGGCCTCCGCCGTGCGGTCCGGCCGATCCGAGGCGTGCTGAACCTCAGCTATGATGCGTGCTCCTGCGGGGGTGTAGCTCAGCTGGCTAGAGCGCCTCGGTCGCATCGAGGAGGTCGTGGGTTCGACTCCCATCACCTCCACCGCACGAAGGAACCTCGCAAGGGCGGACGCGCAGCGTCCGCCCTTGCGACGTCCTGGCATGGTTCCGGATCCATCGGGGTAGGTCTCCCGGGACCGAGGTGCGATGCCACGTGCCCCGCAGGAGGTTCGAGATTGGGATCGGAGGGGTTGCACGAGGATCCGCAGCTGCTCAGCGCGGAGACCACGGACCGACACAGGGCGATCTCGTCGCTCATGGAGGAGCTCGAAGCGGTCGACTGGTACGACCAGCGGGTCGAGGCGACCGAGGATCCCGAGCTCGCGGCGATCCTGATCCACAACCGCGATGAGGAGAAGGAGCATGCGGCGATGCTCCTCGAGTGGCTCCGCCGACGGGACCCCGTCCTCGACGAGAACCTCAGGCGGTACCTGTTCACCAGTGGGTCGGTCCTCGAGGTCGAACGGTCGAGCGGGTCCCTGTCCATCGGCGATCTCAAGGAGGACATCGCATGAACCACCTGCTCAGGGACAGAGCGCCGGTCACGGAGACGGGCTGGGAAGCCATCGACGGCGAGGCCCGACGGACTCTCGCAGAGGTCCTGGCCGGTCGTCGGCTGCTCGACGTCGTCGGGCCCAAGGGATGGGATCACAGCGCCGAGCCCACCGGTCGCACCCGCCACGTCGGCGTCGTGGTCTCCGACGTCGACGCCCGGGTACGCGATGTCAGCCCACTGCTCGAGCTCAAGGTCCCGTTCGCCGTGGCCCGGGCCGAGCTCGAGGCGATCGAACGCGGCGCCTGCGACGCGAACCTCGATCCGGTTCGGCTGGCGGCCCGTGACGCCGCCGTCGCAGAGGACACCTGCCTCTTCCACGGATTCCCTCCAGCGGGCATCGCCGGCATCGTGGGCTCGTCGCCGATGCAGCCGATCACCGTCGACGAGGACTACGACCGCTACCCGTCGTTCGTCGCCGGAGCCGTGTCGCACCTCAAGGTCGGGGGGATCGGCGGCCCGTACGCCATCGCCCTCGGGCCCCGCTGCTTCACCGGTGTCATGGAGCACTCGGAGATGGGTGGGTACCCCGTGCTCGAGCACCTGCGCCTGATCCTCGGCGGTCCTGTCGTGTTCGCCCCGGGGGTCGACGGTGCGATCGTCGCCAGCATGCGCGGGGGAGACGCCGAGATCGTCATCGGACAGGACTTCTCGATCGGCTACTCGGACCACGACGCCGAGGTCGTCCGCTTCTACCTGCAGGAGAGCTTCACGCTTAACCTCTGCTCGCCGGAAGCGTTCGTGCACCTCCGCTACGACGACTGACAGTCGGTCGGGACGCGGACGCCCTCTCACAGGGCGGTGAGGCTGTTCAGGTGACGCTGTTCAGGTGACGCTGGTCAGGGGGCTGATCAGGTCACGGTGGCGCCGCTGCGGTTGATCGCAGCGGCGTCGGTCCCGAGGTACGACGCGATCACCGCCGGGTGCTCGAGGACCTCTGACGGTGGGCCCGACACGATCACGGACCCGAGCTCCATCGCGACCAGCCGGTCGCACAGCCCCGACAGCAACGGCATGTCGTGCTCGATCACCAGCATCGCCGCCCCCGTGTGGTCGCGGATGCGTCGCAGGAGCGGTCCGAGAGCCTCGGTCTCGCGCTGGGCTACACCGGCGGACGGCTCGTCGAGGAGCATCAGCACCGGCTCCTCCGCCAGCAGGCAGCCGAGCTCGACGATGCGGCGCGTGCCCGTCGACAGCACCGATGTCGGGGTGTGCGCGTAGCGGTCCAGGCCGAGCATCCCGGTCAGCTCACGCACGCGGGTCATCGTGTCGTCCTCGGCCAGGTACGACGCCGGCAGGCGGGTCGCGTCGGCGACCAGCGATCGGTTGGCGACGCTGCGCTCACACGCAACGGCCAGGGTCTCCGACACCGTCAACGACGGGAAGAGGCGTGCCTCCTGGAACGTCCGACCCATCCCGCTGCGGGCCCGCTCGGCCGGGTTCCACTCGGTCACGTCGACACCCCGGAAGATGATCGCTCCGCCGTCGCCGTTGTCGTCTGAGCTGCTCTCGAGGCGGTGGAAGCCGGAGATGCAGTCCATGAGGGTCGTCTTGCCGGCGCCGTTCTGGCCGATCAGACCGACGATCTCGCCGCTGTGCACGGCGAGGTTGACGTGGCTCAGCGCCTGGACCCCGCCGAAGCGCTTGGTGACGTCACGGCAGCGCAGCACGGTCGGCCGGCGATCGGCGTCGCCGCCTGCCGCCGCGCCGGCCGCAGTCCCGGTCGAGCTCAGGCCGGTCAGGTCGATCCCGGCGAGCACCTCGTCGGCCTGGTCGGCGGGACCGTCGGAGTCGTCGCCGCCGGCGCCCTCGATGAACACCGAACGCAGCAGATCGGGACGATCGAGCAGCTCCCGTGTCGGGCCCTCGAACCGCACGGTGCCCTTCTCCATGAACACCGCCCGCTCCGCCAGCGTCAGAGCGACGTTCACCGACTGCTCGACGACGACGACGGTCATCCCGTCGGCGTTGAGCTGACGCACGACCTCGCACAGAGAGGCCACCACGAGCGGGGCCAGACCCAGCGACAGCTCGTCGATGAGCAGCACCCGCGGTCGGAGCAGGAGCGTCATGGCGAGGGCGAGCTGCTGCTGCTCCCCGCCGGAGAGATCGCCGGCCAGCTGAGCGGCACGCTCCTCGAGTATCGGGAAGAGCCGGTGGACCTCGGCGAGATCCTCGGCGATGCGCCCGGAGTCCTTGCGGAACGTCCAGCACGACAGGCGCAGGTGGTCGGTCACGCTCAGCGTGGGGAAGATGGCCTTGCCGCCGGGCATGAGCGCCACGCCGTCGCGGACGATCCGCTCGGGAGAGCGCCCGCTGATCCGTTCGCCGGCGAGGGTGATGTCACCGGAGGACGACGACAGGCCGCAGATGGCCTTCAGGATGGTCGACTTGCCGGCGCCGTTCGTCCCGAGCAGAGCGACGATCTCGCCCTCGTGCACGTCGAGGTCGACGCCGAAGAGCACCTGGAGCTGGCCGTAGCTGACGTCGACGTCGGCCGCGCGGAGCAACGGGAGGGGACCCTCAGCGCTCCCGGTCCCGGTCGCCCCGAGCCCCGGTGTAGCGAGCCCGGCTTCGGTGGGTGACGCGCTCCACGGCTGGGCCTCGACCGGTCCCTCGAAGGTCGGTGGGGCCGTCGGTGGGGCAGTCGGCGGAGCGGTGGGCGGGGCGGTGGGCGGAGCCGTGGGCATCGGCGTGGGAGCCTGCTCGGCGGTCACGCCGTCGTCGGTGGGCGGGGCCAGTGGCTGGCCCTCGAGGTCCATGCCGGCCCGACGGGCGATCGGGCGGACGATCCTGTCGCGCACCCGGGCCGCCAGTCCTGCGAGACCGGCGGGCAGCAGCCACAGCACGACCAGCACGCCGACGCCGGCACCGATCAACCTGATGGTCGCGTCCAGGTCCTGGGCCCCGCGCAGTCCGGCGGTGCCGACGATCGCGCCGCCGATGGATCCGAGACCGCCGATCGTGGCGCCGGAGAACACCTCGACCGACTGCACGACCTGGTAGCTGCCCTCCCTGGCGCCGTGCAGCAGCAGGACGTGCAGCCCGCCGGCGAGTCCGGCGAGGGAACCGGAGAAGATGAAACCCTGGAGCGTCGACCAACGTGCCGACACCGACGCCGCCTCGGTGGCCTTGCGGTTGTCACGTGATGCGATGAGGAGCCGCCCCGAGCGGGACCGGCGGACGCCTCGGGCCAGGGCGATGCACAACGCCAACGTGGCCAGCGTGAACCAGAGCATGGCCCGCTCGTCCTCGAGATCGACCCGGCCCCACAGGAGCGGACGTGTGACGGTCTGCGGGATGATCTCGGGGAAGACGTTCGGGTTGAGGACGTAGCCGTCGAGCACCACCGCGAACGACAACGTCACCACCGCGAGGAACGGTCCCTTGATCCGCAGCGCCGGGACGCCGAGCAGCACGGCGACCAGCGCGCCCGTCGCGGTGGCGACGGCCAGCACCAGGAACAGGTCGATGTTCCAGCGCGACACCATGTTCCCTGCGACGATCGCTCCGGCGCCGACGATGGCGAACTGCCCGAGGCTGATCTGGCCCGCCCAGCCCGTCAGCACGACCAGCGACACCCCGACGATCGCCCACACGCCCATGATCGACACGGAGAAGGCGTCGGACGGGCCCAGTGCCAGCGGGAGCAGCACGGCGGCGACCACCAGCAGCAGGAGTCCGATGTGCTTGGTCCATCGCACGATGCCGAGCGAGGCGATCGCCGGAACGAGCGAACGGACCAGATCGGTGTTGCGCCAGCCGCCGTCGGCGTCGTGGGCCCGTGAACGTCCGCGTTCACCGAGGAGCAGGGCGACGAGGATGACGACGAGGATCGCGACGTCTACGAGCGACGGGGTGTTCGTGTTCCAGCGCACGAGCTCCTGCATGACACCGAGGCCGACGGCAGCCGCGAACGCCTTGGGCAGCGACTCCATGCGGGCGACGATGGCGGCGGCGAGGGCGGGGAGCAGCACCGCCGGTCCCGCGGCGGCGGACGGCGCCGCTCCTCGGAACGGAGCCTGGAGCACGAACGTCAACGCTGCGAGCGCTCCGGCGATCGCCCACACGGCGGTCGTCAGGTTGCGGACAGGGACGCCCAGCAGGCGTGCCCGATCCGTGTTCTCCGAGGCGGCACGTATCGCCGTTCCGGCGAGAGACCGCTTGAGGAACCAGGCGAGGGCGGTGACAGCGACCGGCACCACGGCGAGGGTCAGCAGGTGGTTGCCGTTGATGAGAGCGGGGCCGACGTCGAACTCGAGCGTGTTGAGCGGGGTCTCGAACGCTCCGAGCACCATGCTGGCGTCGAAGACCCTGGTCGGCAGCAGCATCTCGATGCCGCCGAGGAGCTGGGCGAGACCGATGGTGGCGACGGTCAGCACCAGTCGGGGTGCGTTCGCGAAGCGTCGGATGACCACCATCTCGACCAGCGCTCCCACGAGCAGGCCGAGCAGCGGGGCGACGACGAAGGTCGCCCAGTACGGCCAGCCCCAGGTCACGAACAGGTGGACGGCGGTGAGTCCGGCGACGCCGGCCATGGCGCCGTTCGCGAAGTTGATGACCCGGTTCGCTCGCCAGATCAGGATGAGGCCGACGGCGGTCAGGCCCGTCGCCGAGCCGATGATGGCTCCCGACAGCACGACGCCGAGCGGAGCGCCCGACGGGAGGAACGCGTTCAGCACGACCCAGAGCAGCACGGCTCCGACGACCCAGAGGACGGCCTTCACGGCTCGGGGGAGGCCCGAGACCCTGTCCCAGGCACCTCCGACGTCACCCCGGCCGCCACCACCACCGCCGTCGCCTTCGCCGCCGCCCCCGTCACCTCCACCCGAACCGTCCTGGAGGAACCACGGGGTGTCGTCGGAGTCTCTTGCGGGAGCGATGCCGTCGGCGCGGGCGCCGGCCGGGACGAAGACCCCGTCGGTGACGGTGCCCCCCGAGCGAGGCACCGTCAGCGCCGGTTCCAGCTCTGCGGCTCCGGACGCGGCCGGTGCTGTCATCGGCGGACTCCGGTCTCTGTGGAGCGGCGCGAGGAGCGGATCATCCGAGCGCCGATCGTGGCGGTGTCGCCGGCCACTTGCCGATCGGGAACCGTGCCCCGCCGTTCGGGTCCTGGTAGGTCCCGGCGGAGCGGGTCTGGATCGAGGCCACCGACGGGTTCCAGAACACCTCGCGGGCGTCATCGGACGTCGTGTAGTCGTTCGGGCCGAATCCCCAGGTGCCCGACGGGCCGGTCCGCTTGGGGTAGTCGAACATCGCCTTCTCGAACGACTGCGGGTTGAGGTTCGGTCCGGCGCCCTGGATGCCGATGGCGAGCAGGTACAGCTGGTTGTAGATGAGCTCGACGCCGATCGAAGGCTCGTCGGGGCGGACCGACTTGTACGCCCGGTAGCCGAGGCCCTGGCCGGCCGCCTGCGTCGGACCGGAGAAGGACACGCCGAAGGACCGTCCCCACTCGTCGGGCTGGAGGATCTGGCCGATCATGTCGTTGTCGACGAGCGCCACCCCGGTGATCACCCACTCGGGGTGGTAGTTCTGCTCCTTCGCCTTCGAGGTGAGGAACGTGAGCAGCAGCGGGTCGCAGCCGCACACGACGGTGGTCACCTGCTCGGCCCGGAGCTTCTGGATCAGCGACCCCGCCTGGTCCGACATGCGGGGGATGTCGATCTGGTACTTGAGCGAGTCGACCAGGTCGCCGGCCTTGCCTGCCTTCTGGAGGATCGCGATTCCGGCCCGCACGCACTCCTGGTACCAGGAGTTCTCCGGAGCGATGATCATCGCCCGGCGCTGCTTGCCCTTGAGGTCGCCGCCGGCGAGGGCGGCCGGCTGGCCCGCCATCTTGGTCGCGTAGTAGCTCGCCACGCTCTCGACCACGGTGGAGCAGTCGGTGAACTGGCTCCAGGAGTACGGCCGGCGCTGGCTCATCCACTCCCGGGAGGTGAACGGCACCCCCATGTTGATGACCTGCTTCGACGCCAGCGCGTCGGCGTAGACAGGCGACACGGCGGAGACGTCGGCGAACGCCTTGATCTCCTGGGCCACCTTCAGGGCGTCGGCCTGAGCGCCCTCCTGGCCGCCGCCGGTGGTCTCCTTGAGCACGTCGCCCTTGCCGTCCCACTTCACGACCTCGAGCTTGCGGCCGTAGAACTGGAAGCGCTTGTTGAAGTACTCGACGAGCCCGTCGACCGTCTTGGTGATGACCTGGGGGCTCTCGTTGGGGATCTTGGCGTTGGCGACGCGGGACACGGCGTCGAGCATGCCGTTGGCGAAGCTGCCGACACGGACCGACACGATCACCTTGTCGGCGGTGACACCACGGCTGGTCGCTCCTCCGTTGCTCCCGGAGAACTGCACGCACGGCGGTGAGTACGGGTCGCCCGGCACCTGTGCCGCACCGCAACCCGCCACCTTCGCCGGTCCGGTGTTCGACCCCTTTGCGCCGGCAGCTCCCGGTCCACCTGCTCCGGAACCGGCCGCGCCGGAACCGCCGGCCTCGCCCGCTGCTGCGTCGGCGCCGAGAGCGACATCTTCGCCCGGGACCGTCTCGGTCGCTCCCGCCACCTCGGCATCCTCCGCGGTGAGCGACGAGTCGTCGCCCGAGTTCGCCGCCTCGACTCGGACCTCGCGCTGCTGGGACGGCACCAGGACCGCCACAGCGAGGAAGGCGGCAGCGAAACCGATCAGCGGCCCGTAACCCCTGAACAACCGATCCTTCGCCCTGCTCTCAGCCATGTCCGCCGCCGTTCCGCATCATGTTCGAACCCTTCACCGCCGGTTCGTCCGGCGCCCGTTCCTGCCGTGTCGATGAGATCACGGGATCGTCCGCTTCGATCGTCGACCGACGAGTCGGTCACCCATCGACAGAGCGAGCGCACCCAGGAGGGCCAGCACGCCGACGGCGACGCCGGCGGTGCCGGCCGATCCGTCCTCGAAGCGGTTCAGCGAGGCCGCCGGGAGCGTCGCCTGCTCACCCGCCACCTTGGGGGTGGGGGCGGCGATCTCGGCGGTGCCGAGCGGTGTCGAGAGGTCCATCGTCTCCATGGACGAGTCGAGCGACGTCCCGGAGTCGAACGTGGACATCTCGCTGCCGAGAGTCGTGTCGTCCATCGGGACCTCGGGCACGGTCTCGACCGGAGCGGCGACCGGCTCGGGGAGCGGCGGGATCGGCGGGATCGAGTAGTCGACGTCGTGCGTGGACACGTCGACACCGCCGGCGAGTGCCTCGATCGCCCCCGATCCGCCCAAGGCGCCGAGGATGATGTCGACGACGGTCAGCAGGTTCGCGTTCTTGCAGTCCTGGGCGAGCAGGTCCTTGCGCCACTGCTGGACCAGTGGATCGATCTGGCCGAGGAACGGCGTGAGCAGCTGGGTCCCGAACGGCGGGTTGACGATCCGGAACCCCATCGGGGTGACCCTGACGCCGTCGTCGCGGACCTCGACCTGCGGCAGCTCCAGCACCACGCCGAGAGGTGCGAGGAGCTGCTCGAGCCCGGCCTTGAACCCCTGGAAGTCGGCGAGGGCGTCGGCCGGTGAGCGGGGGAAGCCCAGCACCGTGGCGCTGCCGAACGTGAACGACCCCGTCGCGGTGGTCCGGGACCCGGACTGGGCGGTGGCCTCCCACCGCACGTCGTTGAAGGAGAAGAGGCCGCCGAGCACGCGGACCTGGGCGGCGCTCGACACGGCGTGCGCCTCGCGGAGCTGGCCCTCGAGCCTGGTCGTCACCTCGGTCCGCCCGCCCTCGATGGCGATGAGCCCGATGTCGGCCGGAACCGACTCCGTGGACGCCCACGACGAGGGCAACGGGGTGGCCTTGGCGTCCTGGAATCCGACCGGGTCGCCGACCGGACCGCCGTCGAGGCCGGGGACGAACACCTGGGTCCGTCGTGAGGCGTCGGCGCCCGCCTCGGAGGAGTCGGTCCGGGTGAGCTGGGGGAGCGTGTCGTAGCTGAGCGGTCCGGGCGTGCCGTCGCACTGCTCGGCAGCGAAGATCACGGGCAGGGCGCCCAGGTCGAGCGCCCTGGCCTCGGCCGTTCCGGTGCGGTCCTGGTAGCTGGCGAGCGACCGGCCGTAGGTGAACCCGATCGTCGCGTTGGCCGCCTTCAGGCTCAGCGAGAAGGTGTCGGCCGACGCCTGCGCGTCACCGGTGTGGAACCCCTCCGACCCGGCGTTGCCGACCGACACGGAGAACGCCACGACGGCCACCGCGAGGAAGCCCCACCGGGACCTGCGCAGTGCACGCCGTCGCTTCTGCTGCGGACCGCCCTGGCGCCGGAGTCCCCTCTCCGTCGTCGCCCTGACGCGCTCATCTCGGGCCATTCCGCTCCCCGGGAAATCGACTCGTTCGCCCTGTCGTGTCCGTTCGACATTAGTGCTACCGCCAGTAAACCCGGACTCCTGGGTGAAGTTGCCCACGTCGAGCCCGGGGGATGCGGCTCCGGGGGCTGTGCTACGGCTTCAATGGTGCGGTGCTGTTCCCGACCATGACGTTCGCGATCTTCTTCGTGGTCGTCCTCGGGGTCAGCTGGCGCCTGTCTGACAGCCCCCTCCAGTGGAGGCTGTTCGTCCTCGCGGCGAGCTACGTCTTCTACGGCTGGTGGGACGCCAGGTTCTGCCTGCTGCTAGCCGGGTCGACCGTCGTCAACCACGCTGCGGTGCAGCTGATCGCCCGCGCCCGGAGCGACCGTGGCGCCCGCGCCGCGATGACGCTCGGCGTGGCGGCCAACCTCGTGGTGCTCGGCTTCTTCAAGTACTACGGGTTCTTCGTCGACTCGCTGCTCCAGGCGCTCGAACCGATGGGACTCGCTCCGACCGCGCTGCTCATCAAGATCGGCCTCCCCGTCGGGATCTCCTTCTTCACCTTCTGCGCCATCAGCTACGTCGTCGACGTGTACCGCCAGGAGCAGGAGCCGATCCCCCTGCTCGACTTCGCCGTCTACCTGTCGTTCTTCCCCCACCTGGTCGCGGGGCCGATCGTGCGGGTGTCGGAGTTCGCTCCCCAGCTGCGGCGTCGACGCAACCGCGACACCATCGACGCGACCCGCGCCGCCCGCCTCATCTGCCGGGGGATGTTCAAGAAGGTTGTGATCGCCAACTACTTGGCCACGACGATCGTCGACCCGGTGTTCGCTGCACCCGGCCAGTCGCCGAACGTGCAGCTCGTGGTCGCCGCGGTGGCCTATGCGGTGCAGATCTACGCCGACTTCTCGGGTTACACCGACATGGCGATCGGCATCGCGCTGCTCATGGGGATCCGCTTCCCCGACAACTTCGACCAGCCGTACTCGGCGATGTCGATCCAGGACTTCTGGCGACGCTGGCACATGACGTTGTCCCGCTGGCTCCGCGACTACGTGTACATACCGCTCGGCGGCAACCGCGGTGGCGAGCGGGCCGAGCTGCGCAACCTCGTGCTGACCATGGCGATCGGCGGGCTCTGGCACGGGGCCAACTGGACGTTCGTGGTGTGGGGTCTGTTCCACGGGTTCGGGCTCGTGGCGGAGCGCAAGTGGAGGGAGCGGCCCCCGCGTCCGTGGCGTCGGGGGGCGATCGACCTCCGCGACCCGGATGGAGGCCCAGGGGATCCGAGCGGTGTCGCCGGGGGCCTGAGGGACGCCCCGGGGCGTTCCGAGCGGCCGGTCGACGCCGGACCGGTCGACGCCGGGCTCGCGGTCGGCGCGGACTCGACTGCGGTCATGGCAC
>CAZNQK010000066.1:0-1157 GCA_964575165.1 uncultured Aquihabitans sp.
TCCACACACTTGCACCGGGGGTGAGAGATGGACCTTCCGTCGGCGAACGGGAGGTCCCGCGGGAGGTCCCGCTCCCCAGCGGCATTGCCGCGTCGGCTCGCGATGATCACGGAAGGATGAGATGTACATCTCTTGACGAGAGGATCATCTCATGAAATCCTCACGGCATGGGTTGGAGGGCGACACAGGTCGAGGCGACGCGGGAGCGGATCATCGAGGTGTTCCGTGAGTTGGGTAGCGGTTCTGATGCCGCTGCGCCGACGCTCGCCGAGGTCAGTCGCATCTCGGGCGTCTCGTTGGCGACGATCCACCGGCACTTTCGCAGTCGCGACGATCTGGTCGCTGCGGCGTCGGTCGACCGTTCCTTCCTGGGTGTCGAGCGGCCGGACGCATGGACGTTCGACGACTCCCGTGCGCACCTGGTGGCGTTGTGGTCGGACCTCGCGGAGAACATGGCGATGACCCGCGAGGGAGCGTTCTCCCAAGCGGGCCGCGAGTTGCGTCAGGCTCGCTACGAGGCGTTGGAAGGTCAGGCCCGTGCGGCGTTCGCTGATCTCGGGTTCGATGTCGAGGACCCGGTGGTCGAGCGGTTCCTCCACGCGTTCATGTTGTTGTCGAGCGTGCACGCGTTCTTGGACCTGTCCGACCGCCAGGGTCTGTCGCCCATCGCCGCGGTCGAGGTCGTCGACTGGGCGGGCCGGGTGCTCGCCCGCGAGGTCGGGATCGATGTGGAGCGCGCCGTGTTCCGCTACTCGGCCGTCCCATCACCGACGCCGACCACCCCATCTACCACCGAAGCAGGAGGAGGTGCCGACGATGACAAGTGAACTGGAGTGGACGCCGCCGGGTCCGGGCACGTGGACCTTGGCCGCCGACCACTATCCCCGCCCGATCACGGCAACGCATCGGGCCTTCCTGCCGATCTGGTCCGAAGCGTCCACGTCGATCATGGGCGACCTGCCGATCGACGGGGTGCGCATGGAAGCGGTCAACGGCTTCCCGTACATGACCGTCCTCGGTGACTCGCCCGGCAAGGTCCCTCCACCGTGGGTCATGGCGATCATGGCCCGCCTCGTGCCGTCGTTGCGGCGATCGGAGCGCCGCCTGCGCGAGTGGATGCGCGACCGGCCGTGGATCGACGGGGTGGACGAGTGGCA
>CAZNQK010000066.1:1257-16177 GCA_964575165.1 uncultured Aquihabitans sp.
CCGGTCTCGGGCGGTGAGTCGCCCGAACTGGATCGGCTCCGGGGCGTGCTCGGCGGCGACCTCCTCGAACGGGTCGATGCCGCGGGGCTGGCCCCGGAGCTGGACGAAGCCTTGCAGGAGTACCTGACGATGCACGCCTGGCGTCTCGTCGACGGCTACGACGTCGACGGGCCGTGCCTCATCGAGAACGAGGACCTGATGTTGCGGCGGATCAACACCCCACCGGTCCCGTCCCGCGCTGCGGCACCGTCGCTGGAGTCCGAGGTCCGTGCCGCGCTTCCGCGAGAACGTGCTGCCACCTTCGACACCGACCTGGCCGAGGCACGGGCCTGCTACGGCCTGCGTGACGACAACGGGCACATCCTCATCTCGTGGTCCACTGGACTGCTCCGTCGAGCCATGTTGCAGGCCGGCGCAACGCTGGCCTCGGCCGGATCGCTCGAAGACCCGACGCTGGCCATCGAAGCCACGCCCGAGGAGCTCGCCGACGCGCTGCGCTCTGTCGCACCGATCGACGAGGCCGGCTTGCGCGAACGACGGCGACGGAGGAGCAACCTGCGAGCCGCCGACGCACCCGAGCACCTCGGCGGGGCACCGTCACCGGCGCCTGCCGGACTCCCGGGCGCGTTGGGCAAGGTCATGCGGGCCTTCGACATCGCCGAGCTCGGGACTGATCCGCCCGAGGAGCCGCTGACGGGCCTCGGCATCGGATCCGGGCACTACGAGGGAACGGCCCGCCTCGTGCTCGGCGCTGGCGAGGGTCTGGACCGCTTCGAGCCCGGTGATGTGCTCGTCACCCCGATGACGTCCCCGTCCTACAACGGGCTGTTGGCGATCGCCGGGGCGCTGGTCTGCGACACGGGCGGCGTGCTCAGCCATGCCGCAGTGATGGCGCGGGAGCTCGCTCTCCCCTCGGTGATCGGGACCGGCGACGCGACGCGTCGGATCGACGACGGGGCACGCGTCGCGGTCGACACGGAACGCGGGACGGTCACCGTCCTCGCCCCCGCCGAACGAGAGCCGGCACCGTCGTGACCGGCTGGCCCGATGAGGTGAAGGAGATCATCGCCGGTGATCTCTGCGCCGCGTTCGCGTACACGACGCGGTTCGGCGGTGTGTCGGTTGCTCCCGTGTGCCCGTTCGGGGTCTTCGACGACGGTGACGGCACCATCGAGACGAGCGTTCCGATGGCCTTCGCCGACAAGCTCCGTCGCCTCGCTGTCGCACCCGAAGCCGCCCTCGGGTTCTTCACCCGCACCCACGGCAAGGTCACGACACCCGGCTACGTCCTCGCCCAGGGCGACGTCACGTTCCCCGACGCCGTCCCGGCCGGCTACCTCGATGCGCTGCACGCTCGCTGGCCCGCCTTCCTCGGCTCGGTGCCCGACGGTGGCCTCGTCCGTAGGCTGGGGGGCGACTCGTACTACGACAAGCGACTCCCCGTGACGCTCCACGTGCGACGCCTGCTCTACTGGCAGGAGGGCGACGCCGCAGGCGAGCCCGTGGTCATCGGGGCACCGCGTCCGGTACCTCCGCCACCGCAACGTCCTCCCAAGCAAGGCACCGAGCCAGTCGTCGCCCCGAAGAAGTACGCGAAGCAGATGGGTCGCAGCACCGATCACCTGCTCGGCTTCGTCGACGGCGACGGCCGTCCGTTCGTCATCCCCATCAGCCCCCAGGTCACCGATGGCCGGATCTCCGTCGCCGCCGACCGGTTGCCGACCGGCGGCCGCCGTGCCGCGGTCATGGGCCTCTGGTTCAACTCTCGACTCCACGGTCAGGGCATGTGGGGAGCCCGCGGGTGGCTCGACGTCAGCAGCTCCGACGCGACGTTCGCGCCATCCGCGTCCAACGGGTTCAACCTGTCGATGGGCGCATTCGGCCAGAAGGTCCTGGTCCCGATCGCGCTCGGGTTCGACTACCGGAAGGCCGTTCGTTCCGGCGCGGTCCGCGATGGCAGGTTCGTTCGAGGCGACCGCCCGACCTGCCGCTGACACTCGAACTGCCCCGCGAGACCTGACCCCGGGATGATCCGAGCAGCCGGACGAACCCATGGACTCGCAACCGCCTGAAGTGGTGTGAACGTACTACCATACGGCCATGGCGAAGGAGAAGGTCACCTTGACGCTCGACGCTGAGCAGCTGGCAGAGCTCCGCTCCCTGGTAGATGCCCGAAGCCTGTCGGCGACTGTCGACCATGCGGTCGGCGCCTATCTGTCACGGCTGCGACACCTTCACTCGGTCGACCAGTGGCTGGCCGAGCTCGAGGCAGAACACGGCCCGGTTGACCCGGAGACCCTCGAGTGGGCGGCGCGGATCGTGGACGATTGGGCCGCGACGGCTGATCGTTCAGCGATGGCTGGCTGAGTGCTGCTGCTCGACAGCGAGGCGATCTCGGCAATCGCTCACGGTCCCGATCATCGACGCGATCGTGTCCGGGCCTTGGTCACCGAGATGCGATCGCGGGAGCTGCCGATCGCGACTGTTGCTGCGGTCCTGGCCGAGGTCGTTCGGGGCCGACCGTCTGACGCCGCTGTGTTCGCCGGCCTTCGCCGGCACCGGGTGGAAGTCCACGCGGTAGACACGCGTGTCGGTGTACGCGCCGGCCAGCTGCTCGGAACGATCGGTGCCGGATCGGAGATGGCCGTTGACGCATTCCTGATCGCGGATGCAGACCTGCGAGGAGGAGCGATCGTCGCCACGTGCGACCCGGACGACCTGGGTCGCCTCGCTTCGGTTGCGGCGAGCGTGAGGGTCGCCGATCTCGACTCCTGAGTGATGTGCACAGCGTTCAGAGGCGTGACCAACACGGATCACGGTGACTTCCGATCAGGCGAACCCCGGCGAAGCTCTCCGAATGCTGACGGCGGGCGGGAGGGGGCTGGGGCGCAATCATCTGCGGCTGAGTGAGCTTCAGGCCGCGAGGATCTCGATATCGCAGCGAAGGCCGGGCGCCGTCGCAAGACGGTTGTCAGCAGTGAGTAGCACCCAGCCGAGGTGTTCGGCGAGCGCGACGTAGGAGGCGTCGTAGGCCGTCACGTTCGCCCGGAGCTCGTAGGCCCGTCGCATGAGCGGCAAAGTCGGCATTCGTGTCATCGCGAGGTCGGCGAGGTCGTCGACCGCGGACGAGAAGCGGCGCGCCGTGAGGTCGCCGGCGAGCCATCGCCGCCGAAGGACCGACACCGTCTCCACGTCGACGAGGTCAGGCGCCGCGAGCTCGGCGGCGTCGAGCAGACGCCGTCGAGCCCCTGTCGGTCTGATCGCGACGATGACGGCCCGTCGAGCGGAGAGCGACCAGACTCGGCGCGATGCCCCAGCACAAGCGCACCGGACCGATCTGGACAGCCCGACGACTCCGTCGTCGGGCGGGTCTCGAGATCGCCCTCCGGCGGAGCCGTCCCGAGCCGTCCACTGCGTCGGCACCGGTTCCGGGAGCAGCCGCCACGCCACGACCTCTCACGACCGTCGATGCCACCATCCGTCCCGGTGGGGGTCACATGTACCGGCGTCTCGTGTGGGGTCCGGGGGAGGCTCACCTGGTTCGTGACGACATGGGCGTCGGTGGGGCTCCGGGGAGGGCGCAGCGGCGGACGTCGATGCTGTACTTCGCTCAGCACACCGACGCCCACATCTGCGACGCCCAGTCGCCGGGCCGCCTCGAGGTGGGTGAGCGACTCGCGTGGCTGGCTCCTGGAACCGATGCCGGTCATCGTCCGCAGGAGCACGCCACCGTCCAGGTGTTCGACCAGATGGTGCGGGCTACCAACGCGGTGCGGCTCAGCCCGGTGTCCGGGGCTCCGATGGCATTCTGCGTCGAGACGGGTGACAACACCGACAACCGCCAGTACGCCGAGCTCCGTTGGTTCATCGACACCCTCGACGGCCGGGTCGTCACACCCAACACGGGGTCCTCCCGTTACGAGGGCGCACAGGCCATGGCCGAGCTCGCTTGGGTTTACCACCCCGAGGATCCGTCGCAGGACCTCTACGGCCGGTTCGGGTTCCCGCGGCTCCCGGGTCTGCTCGAGTCGTCGATCCTGCCGTTCCAGACAGCGGGGAGCGCCGTGCCGTGGTTGACGGTGATGGGGAACCACGACGTGATCTGGCAGGGCACGTTCGGAAGCGGAGGCCGGTCGTCGCTCGGCGACGTCGGTGACCGCCTCGCTCTCTCAGGAGCGAAGGTGACCAGGTTCCGGTCGGTCCTGGCGCTGTTGGCAGCGGCGTCGCTCGAGGGTCACGGGGTCTCGGACCGACTCGAACGCGTCGGCCGTCGTGGTTCGGTGGAGGTCACCGCCGATCCCGTGAACCGCCGCGCCCTGAGCCTTCGGGAGCAGATCGGCGAGTACTTCGCCACCGAACCAGAACCCGGTCCCGTCGGGCACGGGTTCACGGCCGAGAACCTCTCCGATGGAACCGCGTACTGGGCGCGTCCGCACGGCGATCGGTTCCTGCTGATCGGGCTCGACACGAACAACCACACAACGGGTTCAGAGGGGCGCATGGGTCCGCGTCAGGTCCTCTGGCTCGCCGACCAGCTCGCGGCGGCCCGTCGATCCGATCGGCTGGTCGTCGTCTTCAGCCACCACAACTCGTGGACGATGACCAACTCCTCCGGCGACGACCACGATCCGGGCCGGGCGACCGACGGGGGAGAGCTCGTCGACCTGCTCCGTCGCGATCCGCGCGTGATCCTCTGGGTGAACGGGCATGCGCACGAGAACAGGATCGAGTGCCACCGTGGCGTCGGCCGTCCCGGCAGGGGGTTCTGGGAGGTGTGCACCGCGAGCTGCATCGACTTCGGTCAGCAGAGCCGGACCTTCGAGGTCTTCGACAACGGTGACGGGACCCTGTCGATCCTCGTGACGGTTCTGGATCACGCGGCCGACCTCGCCGTTGGTGTTCGTGGCGACGGCCGCTACTCGCCAGCGGAGCTTGCGTCGTTCAGCAGGGAGCTCGCCGCCAACGATGCCCGCTGGGTCGACCCATGGGAGCAGCGTGGACGAGCCGAGGATCGGAACGTGGAGCTGATCGTCGACGTCGCTGCCCGAGACTGATCGGCAGCGCCCGGCGGGCCCGGGTCGAGTGCTGTGTGGCGACCATCTGGCGTCCTTGACCGGCCGGTCAATACAGTGCTGGCCATGTTGGAACTCAACGGAGCATCTGCACTCGTCACGGGCGGAGCCTCGGGTCTCGGTGAGGCCACGGTCCGCGCTCTCGCCGACGCCGGCGCCAAGGTCGTGATCCTCGATCTCGGTCATCAGAAGGACAAGGCCGACGCCATCCTCGCCGACATCGGTGGGGGTGCGTTCGCCGAGTGCGACGTGACCAACACCGACCAGGTCATCGCCGCCATCGAGGCCGCCAAGGAGATGGGGCCGTTGCGCGCGGTCATCAACTCGGCAGGCATCGGCTGGGCGACACGTACCATCGGCCGGGACGGCACCTACGAGTCGGCTCACGACCTCGAGGTATTCAGGAAGGTCGTCGAGATCAACCTGATCGGGACCTTCAACGTCTGTCGACTCGCAGCCACGGCGATGTCGCAGAACGATCCCAACGAGGATGGCGAACGCGGTGCGATCGTCAACACCGCGTCGGTCGCTGCGATCGAAGGTCAGATCGGGCAGGTGTCCTACACGGCGTCGAAGGCCGGCGTCGTCGGCATGACGCTGACCATCGCACGTGACCTCGCGGCGGTGGGCATCCGCTGCAACACGATCATCCCGGGCCTGATCGACACGCCGATCTACGGCCAGGGCGAGGCTGCCGACCAGTTCAAGGAGAGGCTCAGCGTCGGCACGCTGTTCCCGAAGCGCCTCGGCAAGTCGTCGGAGTACGCATCCCTCGCTCTGGAGCTGCTCCGCAACAGCTACATCAACGGCGAGTCGGTGCGCATCGACTCCGGCATGCGCATGCAGCCGAAGTGACCGTCCGCCGCTGACGGCGGTGACAGATCGACCGGCGAGGCCCCTGCTGCGGTGGGGGCCTCGCAGCGTCGGCGTGTGGGTCGGGGTCCTCGTTCCGATGGCCGTCCTCTGGGTGTCGACGCCGCTGCTGATCACGTAATCGGGCGATCGCGGTCCCCGAGAGTCGTGTGCGCCGTGTTGTCTGTCCGACTGCTGTGCGGTCGTGTGCTGAGCAGGTGGGGGCTCACTCGAGCGGAGTCGATCGCCCGAACGGCATCGACCCGGCCGGGACCTTTCCGGGGCGTCCCAGCCACCAGCGGACGTCGGCCATCTCGAGGAGGGCGTGATCGCCCGAGGAGTTGCCGTAGGCGTGCAACCTGGGCCGATCCGGGCCGTCGGCGACGAGGCCCAACCACTCGGCCAGCCGGACAGCCTTCTCGTCAGCCCTGACGTTCGGTCGGGCGAGGCGTCCCGTGAGCGTGCCCGCGGCGACCTCGGGCTCGACACCGATGACCCCGTCGATCGACAGCGCCTCAGCGATCGGGTCCAGGTAGTAGACGAGCGACGCCGACACGATCACCGTCAGGTGGCCCGCCCGTCGGTGCTCGTGCACCCGCTCGATCATCTCGGGGCGCAGTCGGTCGCCGGTGAGGAGGTCCCGGGCGTAGCGCTCGCCGAGTGCTCGGAGGTCCGACTCCCGCCGGCCCGTGAGCAGCAGCTCGATCATGTGCTCCTTGGTCCGGTCCCTGTCGCCGAGCGGGATCCGCCGACGAGCGCCGAGCAGGCCGAGTCGAGCGCAGGTCGCGGTGAACCGGGATGGTCCAGCGGCCTTCGCGAGGAACCGCAGGAGGGTGTCGCGTCGCGAGATCGTCCCGTCGAAGTCGAACGCGGCGACGTCGGTCACCGTGACGCTCAGAGCGGCTGGGATGTGTGCGAGACGTAGGCGGCCAACCGGTTCAACGACCGCTCCATTGCGACCCGGTTCTTCTCGACGCGTCCGAACATCGTCGGGTAGGCGCCTGCCCGCGAGGTCGACCAGTCGAACGTCTCGGTCACGCGGGTGACGGGCCCGTCCTCTGCGGCCTCTTCCGGCTGGAACTCCCAGCGCCAGCGCCAGCCGCCGGCGTGGGCCCATGCGATCCGCTCGCCCTCGGCGTACTCCACGACCGTGTTGGTGATGAAGTAGGGGAGCCCGATCCGCATGCTGACCCGGAACCGGTCGCCGAGTCGCAGCTTGCGGCGGGAGCCGCTGACGTTGCGGACCGAACCCGATCCGTCGATCACGGGGTGCATGGTCGGGTCGGCGACCAGGTCGAAGAGCCGCTGGGCGTCGCACGCGATCAGCCGGCTTGCGGACACCGAGCTCCGGTCCTGCGCGGTGTCGGCTGAGGTCGATGGGGTCGGCGTCATGGGCGCCGACGTTAGGCGGGCAGTACCGTCCTCGGCACGCTCGGCGTCACAGCCGAACTCGGGTCATGTGACCCCGACATGCGGCGCGAGACGACCCGAGTTCAGCGTAGGTTCAGAGTCGCGGCGCTCTCCGCCACGCTCAACCCGCGGCGCGCTCCGCCACGCTCAACCCGCGGCGCGCTCCGCCACGCGACGCCACACTCGACGCGGGAGCATCCGCAGCACGGCGAACGGGAACTTCAGCAGCGGCGGAGCCCAGATGACCTCGCGGCCCTCGGCGAGGCCGTCCACGATCAGATCCGCGACCGCCTCGGCCGTGGTGGACAAGGGTGCGGGGTCCATGCCCTCGGTCATCTTGGTCCGGACGAATCCCGGGCGGACGACCACGACGCGCACGCCCGTTCCCTCGAGAGCGTCGCCCAGGCCCTGTCCGAACGCGTCGAGCCCCGCCTTGGTCGAGCCGTACACGAAGTTGTCCTTGCGGGCGCGGAGTCCGGCGACGGACGACATCAGCACGATCGTTCCGTGGCCCTGTGCCCGCATCCGTTCGGCGGCGAACAGGCAGGACGACACGAGGCCACCGAAGTTGATCCCTACCGCCTTGGCGGCGAACACCGGATCGGCGTCGAAGGCGGCCTGGCTCCCGAGGATCCCGGCCGGCGCGAAGACGAGGTCGATGTCGCCATGGCGGTCGAACACGTCGTCGATCACCTTGCGGTGGTTGTCGACCTCGGTCGCCTCCCACTGCACGAGCTCGACCGTCACGTCGCCCGCGGCCCGCACCGCGTCTGCGACGGACTCCATGTCGTCCTCCGGTCGCCCCGCGAGCACGACGGTCCGACAACGGCCGCGAGCGAGGCGGGTGCACAGCGCGCGACCGATGTCGGAACCGCCGCCGAGGACGAGCACCGACTGGACCTCTCCGAGAGCGTCTTGCAATGTGCCTCCTGGGCAGTGGGACCGATGACGACTGCGTCGGTCGACGTGGTGTCGCCGCGGTGGATCCGTGTTCCGGTCGGCCGAGGATACCGGTCGGTCGCCGCCCGAGGACCCTGCCCTGAGTCTCCGCCAGCGTCTCTGCCCGAGGTCCCGGCTGCGTGGCGGTCGGCCTATCCTCTGGGCGGTGAGCACCCGCACCCTGATCGTCCTGGCGCTCCTGTGCGGGATCGCGGTGCTGGTCGCGTTCGCCGTGCAGGTGCTCCAGGTCATCTGAGCGCCGCCCGAACGGATCGACCCCGACGGCGTTCCCGGGGAGCTCGATCGACCGGAGGTCACGTTCGGACCGAGGTCGCGCTCGGACCGAGGGCACGAGGACCTGACCGTCGTCGCGTCCAGGAGGATGCGGTCCCGTCAGTAGTCTCGGGCCCCGTGGACACGACGCACTTCGACCTGGTGATCATCGGTGGCGGTCCTGCCGGCTACGGCGCCGCCCTCTACGGGGCGTCTGCCGGGCTGCACATCGCCCTGGTGGAGAAGGACAAGATCGGCGGCACCTGCCTGCACCGTGGCTGCATCCCTGCGAAGGAGCTGCTGGAGACGGCGTCGGTGGTCCGTACGATCCGACACGCGGCAGACTTCGGCGTCGAGGTCGAGCCGATCGGGCTCAAGTGGGCCACCACCCTCGAGCGCAAGCAGGCGGTGATCGACAAGCTGACCGCCGGGGTGACCGGCCTGCTGAAGAACCGCAAGGTCACGATCCTCGACGGCACGGCGTCGCTCGGCGCTGGTCGCACCGTCACCGTGGTCGGAGGGGTCGGGGGGTCCGAGACCGTGACGCTGACCGCCGACGCGGTGATCCTCGCGACCGGCTCCGTCCCGCGGGTCATCCCTGGCTTCGAGCCCGGGGGTCCGATCGTCACCTCCGACGAGTTCTTCCACATCCCCGACGTGCCCGAACGCGCCGTCGTAATCGGCGGCGGTGCCATCGGATGCGAGTTCGCGTCCACGCTCGCCGACCTGGGTGCCGAAGTCACCATCCTCGAGGCACTTCCCAAGATCCTGCCCGGATGCGACGAGGACGTGACGCGGGTCGTGCTCCAGTCGTTCAAGCGCAAGCGCATCGAGGTGCGCACCGGGGTCGCCGTCACCGGCCACTCCCCCGGGGCCTCCGGCGGCACGACCGTGGCCTTCGGCGACGGTGAGCAGATCGAGACCGACCTCGTGGTCGTCTCCGTGGGGCGGGCTCCGTTCACCGCCGGCGTGGTGGGTGCGGGAACCGGTGTAGCCGTCGACCAGCGTGGGTTCTTCGAGGTCGACGGCCTGTACCGGACCGGTGAGCCCTCGGTGTGGGCGATCGGCGACGTGATCCCCACGCCGCAGCTCGCGCACGTCGGCTTCGCCGAGGCGATCTGCGTGATCACCGACATCCTCGACGAGAACCCTGTCCCGGTCGACAACAGCCGCGTCCCGTGGGCGATCTACTGCCAGCCCGAGGTCGCGTTCGCGGGGATGTCGGAGGCTGCTGCCAAGGAGGCAGGTCACGACGTCGTGACGTCGAGGCACCGGTTCGCGGGCAACTCACGCGCCCAGATCCTCGGTGAGACCGACGGTCTCGTGAAGGTCATCGCCGCCAAGCGTCCCGACGGGACGGCCGGTCAGATCCTCGGTGTCCACATGGTCGGCCCGTGGGTGACCGAGCAGCTCTCGGGCGGGTATCTGGCCGTCAACTGGGAAGCCACCGTCGACGAGGTCGCGGCGTTCATCCAGCCCCATCCGACGCTGACCGAGCTGTTCGGTGAGTCGGTGCTGGCCCTCACGGGTCGGTCCCTGCACGGTTGAAGTCGTGCGCCGTCGCGGTGGCCGATGAGACGCGGTCGCGCCACGTAGCCTCGACGCTGACATCGTCGGGATGATCGGGCGGGGTCCTGGAACGAGACGCCTACCGGACGTGCCTGCGGCAACAGCCGTCAGCGAAGTGACAGCAAGAGAAGCCAAGAGAAGCAGAGCCGGAACGGAGACACGGCAATGGCCGACATCGTGATGCCACAGCTCGGTGAGAGCGTGACCGAGGGGACTATCACCCGGTGGTTCAAGGCGGTCGGCGACGCCGTGACCGAGGACGAACCGCTGTTCGAGGTGTCGACCGACAAGGTGGACACCGAGGTTCCCGCTCCCGCGAGCGGCGTGCTGAGCGAGATCCGGGTCCAGGAGGGCGACACGGTCGACGTCGGTACCGTGCTCGCCGTCCTCGGCGACGACGCCGACGCAGCAACGGCCCCCACGGTGACCGACGCAGCGGTGGAGAGCATCCCTTCGCCGACCCCGCCGACCCCGCCGACCCCGCCGACCGTTGCGGCCGCTCCGAGCGTCCCGGAGCCTCTCGCGACACCGGATGCGCCCGCCGCGGCGCCTGCTCCGGCACCGCCCGCAGCGTTCTCGGTTCCGGCCGCACCGCCAGCCCCGACCCCGTCGGCACCTCCGGCACCGGTGACCACGGGCGATGGGGTCGTGCTGTCACCTCTCGTGCGACGTCTGGTCGAGGAGAACGGTCTCGACATCGGACGGATCACCGGCACGGGCCTCGGTGGACGCATCACACGCGAGGATGTCCTGGACGCGATCGATGCGCGTGCGGCCGCTCCCGCTCAGCCCTCTACCGGGCCGGCTGCACCGGCCGGGGCTGCGACGCAGGGCCCGACCGCTGCTCCTGCACCCGCCCCCGCCCCGACACCCGCTCAGTCGTCGGCGCCGCTCGCCGGTCGATCGACGCCGGCCCCGCCGAGCGGCTCGCACCTCCGCCCCGGCAGCGGCGACACCGTCGAGCCGCTCAACAAGATCCGCCGGATGACCGGTGACCACATGGTGTTGTCGAAGGCGACGTCGCCGCACGCGATCACCATGGTGGAGGTCGACTACGAGGCGGTGGAGAGGGTGCGGAGGGTCGAACGCGAGGGGTTCCGGGTGGATGAGGGCATCCCCCTGACCTACCTGCCGTTCGTGTGTCGCGCCGTGGTCGACGCACTCCGGGAGTTCCCGCACATGAACGCGTCGGTCGCCGACGGTTCGCTCGTCGTGCACAACGACGTCCACCTCGGGATCGCCGTCGACCTCGACTACCAGGGTCTGCTCGCACCTGTGATCGTCGACGCGCACGAGAAGCGGCTCCGCGCCATCGCCCACGAGATCAGCGATCTGGCCGCGCGGGCGCGCTCCAAGCAGCTCGGCCCCGACGAGCTCACCGACGGCACCTTCACCATCTCCAACTCCGGGAGCTACGGCACGGCGATGGTCATCCCGATCATCAGCCAGCCCCAGGTGGCGATCCTCTCGACCGACGGAGTGTCCCGCAAGCCCGTGGTGCTGACCGACGCCTTCGGCAGCGAGACCATCGGCATCCACTCCGTCGGCAACCTGACCCTCAGCTGGGACCACCGGGCCTTCGACGGTGCGTACGCGGCCGCCTTCATGGCCCGGCTCAAGGAGATCCTCGAGACCCGGGACTGGACAGCGGAGCTGTGACGGTCGTGGCGGCCGGGTCATGAGACCACTGCGGATCCGCTGGCTGGGCACGGTTCCGTACCGGGAGGCCTGGTCCCTCCAGCGTGCGCTGCACGACGCTCCCGGCCCGGCGCCCTCCGGCGGCGACCGATCGCCCGGGGATCACCTGCTGCTCCTCGAGCACCCGCCGACCTACACCGCCGGCCGGAACGCGGATCCCTCCCACGTGCTCGTCGACCCCGCCACGGTGGGAGCGGAGATGGTCGACGTCGATCGCGGTGGAGACGTCACGTTCCACGGACCAGGTCAGCTCGTCGCCTATCCGATCGTCACGTTGGACGCCGGTGGGAACGGATCCGGGGGCGCCGGCGGTTCTGCTCTGGACCGGGTGCGAGGCTATGTCCGGTTCCTGGAGGACGTGCTGATCAGGACGGTCGCCGCGGTCGGGCTCGAGGGTGCAGGTCGCCACGACGGCTTCCCGGGGGTGTGGGTCGAACCGGAAACCCGCTCGGCCCGCAAGGTTGCCCAGATCGGAGTGCGGGTGGAGCGGGGGCGGACCCTCCACGGGATCGCGCTGAACGTGGATCCCGACATGGCCTGGTTCGACCACATCGTGCCCTGTGGCATCAGCGACTACGGAGTGACCTCGCTGTGTGCCGAGGGGCTGGACGTCACGATGAGAGACGTCGTCGACGCGTTCGCCGACGCGTTCGCCGACGGTTGGTCGCAGCGGCCCGGCGTCCTGTCCAGGGGGATCGAGCGCTCTGACGTGGTCTGGCGTCGCCGCGCCGGATCGACCGGCGTCGTCGACGACACGGACCTGGCTCCGTTCAGCCGGGGTCTCGGACCGGGTGCGAGGACTGCGGGATCGAACCGGCGGGTGGGCGTCGGGGACCCCGGGACGTCGGTCCGGCTGCTGGGTCGGTTGGCCGAGGCGGGAGTGACCGATGCCGTGGCGCTCACCGACCGCAAACCCGAGTGGATGCGGGCGAGGGTCCGACACGCCCCCGATGTGTTGGCCGTCAGGAGGACGGTGCAGGACCTCGGGCTGGTCACGGTGTGCGAGGAGGCGGGTTGTCCGAACCTCAGCGAGTGCTGGTCCGATGGGACCGCGACGTTCATGGTGTGCGGCGAGCGTTGCACCCGAGCATGCGGCTTCTGCCTCGTCGACACACGACATCCCGAGGACCTGCAGGCCGACGAGCCGGAGCGGGTCGCCGAGGCGGTCGCCCGCATGGACCTGGCGTTCGCCGTCGTCACGATGGTCGCCCGCGACGACCTGCCTGACGGAGGCGCCGCTCATGTCGCGGCAACGGTGCGCGCGATCAGGGAGCGCCGACCGGGTACATCGGTCGAGGTGCTGATCTCCGACCTCAAGGGCGATGCCGACGCTCTCGACGTCGTGCTCGCCTCCGCTCCCGACGTGGTGAACCACAACGTCGAGACCGTTGCGCGGCTCCAGCGGGCGGTGCGTCCGTCGGCCGGCTACGCGCGGTCGTTGGCCGTCCTGGGCCGCTCCGCCCTGGCGGGTGCCACGACCAAGTCGGGTCTCGTCCTCGGTCTGGGGGAGACTCGTGACGAGGTCGCAGCCTGCCTCGCGGACCTGGCCGCCGTGGGCGTGTCGATCGTGACGATCGGCCAGTACCTGCGTCCGACGTCGCATCACCTCCCGGTTGCACGGTGGTGGACGCCCGACGAGTTCGACGAGCTCGCCTCGCTCGGCCGGTCCCTGGGTCTCGCGCATGTCGAGGCGAGTCCCTTCACCCGGTCCAGCTACCACGCACGCGGAGCGGCCGAAGCGGCCCAGGGCGCCCTGACCCCGACCTGAGCCGGACATACTGAGTCCATGGGATTCGTCGCGCAGTTCCGCAGGAGCGTCGACAACGAGGTCGGACGCGAGGACGGATCGGGGGAGCTGGGTCTCCAGCTCCCTCCCTATGCGACGGGTGTCGTCCACCACGAGGCGGTGCTCGCCGGTGGCGAGGTGGTTCACCACCACCAGGTGTTCGAACGTGGCGTCCTCGTCGACTGGATCGAGGACGACGAACCTGGACCCTGGGCGCTGATCCGACCCGGTTCACCGCTGACGAGTTGCCCCTCCGGCATCGCTCGCCCGGGTGATGTCGACGCCGTTCGTGTGCGGCTCGGCGACGAGGTGGTGGCTATGCCGCTGCTCGACGACCTGCCGGCGCCGGTGTTCGACGGGCTGGCCCGCGTACCCGACGCCACGGCCCGGTTGCGCTTCGAGGTGTTCGGCACCCCGGTCGGCACGCAGCGGTGCGACGTCCGTTACTCCGACGGCTCGCGTACGGCGTGGCTGGTCGATGACTGGAGCGAACCGGTCGAGGGCGAGCCGGCCTTCGGTGCGCCCGAGATGTTCGTGTCGATGTCGTTCCGCAACTACCTGGCGATGCGCTCCGGACGGGCGACGGCGCTCGAGGCCATCGAGGACGGCGGTGTGGTGGATGCCCGCTGGACCCTGCTGCTGCTGCTGCACGGGCTGATCCAGTCGCCGACCTACGTGTCCGCGTACCGGTCGCTGCCCGAGCTGCCCGACGAGCTCGGCTGGTGGGGTGAGGTCGCCCCGCACATCCCTCCCGCCGAAGACTGAGGGTCCGCGCCCGAGCGCACGACCCCGGCCCCGAACGACGGGTTGGAGTTCCCGTCGAACGGCGAGGCTCGCCTCGCGGCCTAGGGTTGACCGACCGGTCAAGAGGCCGGATGAGCAGCGAGAAGCAGGAGCCCCCCGTGTACGAGTGGTCCGAAGAGCAGCTGATGGTCCGAACTGCGGTGCGCGACTTCGTCGATCGCGAGATCCGGCCGCACCGCGAGGAGCTCGAGTTCGGCGATCTCCCGCCCTACGACCTGCTCCGGAAGATGTTCGCCACCTTCGGGATGCGCGACATGCAGAAGGCGTCCTTCGACAGCCGCATCGCGGCCGAGAAGGCCAAGGCGGCAGGCGAGCAGGACGACGCGGCAGGCGAGCAGGACGAGGAGCGCGAGAGCGGGCCGAGGGACGCCAACGTCGTCGCGTTCAACATGATCCCGATCATCGAGCTGTGTCGTGTGTGTCCCGGCATGGTCACGGCCATGGGCGTCTCGATGGGCCTGACCGCGGCGTCGATCATGTCGAAGGGCACGATCGCCCAGAAGGAGCGCTGGGGTCG
>CAZNQK010000067.1:0-2789 GCA_964575165.1 uncultured Aquihabitans sp.
CCCGACCTGTTCATGGAGCGGGTGGAGCAGGACTGGCAGTGGTCGCTGTTCGACCCCAAGAAGGTCCCGCACCTCATCGACCTCTACGGCGACGAGTTCCGCGCCGCCTACCTCCAGGCCGAGAGCGACGGGCTGTACGAGCGCCAGATTCCCGCCCGCCAGCTCTACCAGCGCATGATGCGCACGCTCGCCGAGACCGGCAACGGCTGGATGACCTTCAAGGACGCCTCCAACCTCAAGTGCAACCAGACCGGCTCGGTGCGCGCCGACGGCACGCCGAACGTCGTGCACCTGTCGAACCTCTGCACCGAGATCCTCGAGGTCACCAACCAGGCCGAGACAGCGGTGTGCAACCTGGGTTCGGTGAACCTCGGCGCCATGGTCCGACCCGGCTCCGACGGCGTGGCGGCGTTCGACTTCGATCGCCTCGCCGAGGTCGTCCGGCTGGCCGTGCCGTTCCTCGACCGGGTGGTCGACATCAACTTCTACCCGACCGACGAGGCCGGCGGGTCCAACGCCAAGTGGCGTCCGGTCGGCCTCGGGCTGATGGGCCTCCAGGACGTGTTCTTCAAGCTGCGCCTGCCGTTCGACTCGCCCGAGGCCCAGGAGCTCTCGACGCGGATCTCCGAGGAGATCTACTTCAACGCGCTGTCGGCGTCGGCCGATCTCGCCGAGCAGTTCGGTCCGCACGAGGGCTTCGCCGACACCCGCGCCGCCAAGGGCCAGCTCCAGTTCGACCTCTGGGGCGTGACGCCGAGCGACCCCGCTGCGTGGGACGCCCTCAAGCAGCGCATCGTGCGCACCGGCCTGCGGAACTCGCTCATGATCGCCATCGCCCCGACGGCCACGATCGCGTCGATCGCCGGCTGCTACGAGTGCATCGAGCCGCAGGTCTCCAACCTGTTCAAGCGCGAGACGCTCTCGGGTGAGTTCCTCCAGGTCAACAACTACCTGGTGCGCGAGCTCCAAGCCCGTGGCCTGTGGACCGACTCGGTCATCGCCGCCATCAAGCGCGACGAGGGCTCGATCCAGGGCATCGATGCCATCCCGGCCGACCTGCGCTCCATCTACCGCACCACGTGGGAGCTCCCCATGCGGGCACTGATCGACATGGGGGCCGCCCGTGGCGCCTACATCGACCAGAGCCAGTCGCTGAACCTGTTCATGGAGTCACCGACGATCGGGAAGCTCTCGTCGATGTACGTGCACGCCTGGAAGTCCGGGCTCAAGACCACGTACTACCTGCGTTCCCGTCCGGCGACCCGGATCAACAAGACGACGACCGCGATGTCGGCGTCCACCACGCCAGGCAGCGGTCCGGACGGCGGCGGCCCCGGTGGCGGCCCCGGTGGCGGCGGACCCGGCGGCGGCGTCCCGGCGCCCAAGACCTACACCGACGAGGAGGCGCTCGCCTGCTCGCTCGAGAACCCAGAGGCCTGCGAGGCCTGCCAGTAGCGGCGACGATCGACAAGACCCCGCGCGCACCGTCTGGCCCGCTCGTCGTCTTCTCACCAGCCCTCGTCCCGCCCACAACTCGCGCCCAGCATCCGAACAGCCCGGAGAGGATCCGCAATGTCTGCCCAAGAAGCCATCTCAGCTCCAGTCCCCCCGCCCTTCGCCGGTCCGGCCCCGCAGGCGACCGTCGGCGCCCTGGCCCTCGACCAGGCGCACACCCTCAGCGGCCGACCGCAACCGGCCGTCCTGCCGGAGCCGTCCGGTCAGCCGGATCAGGCCGCCGGCGCCGGGCGTCTGCTCGACCCGGGGTTCCACCTCACCCTCCGTCCGATGCGGTACCCGCAGTTCTACGAGATGTACCGGGACGCCATCCGCAACACATGGACGGTCGAGGAGATCGACTTCTCCGACGACCTGGTCGACCTCCAGCGGAAGCTGCTTCCCGCCGAACGGCACCTGATCAACCGGCTGGTCGCGTTCTTCGCAACGGGCGACTCGATCGTGTCGAACAACCTGGTGCTCAACCTGTACCAGCACATCAACACGCCCGAAGCCCGGATGTACCTGAGCCGTCAGCTCTACGAAGAGGCGCTGCACGTCCAGTTCTACCTGACGCTGCTCGACACCTACATCCCCGACCAGGACGAGCGGGCGCAGGCGTTCGCAGCCATCGACAACATCCCGTCGATCCGCCGCAAGGGCGAGTTCTGCTTCAAGTGGATCGACTCGATCCACGGCCTGAGCGAGCTGCGCACCCGTGAGGACCGCAAGCAGTTCCTCCTCAACCTCATCTGCTTCGCAGCGTGCATCGAGGGGCTGTTCTTCTTCGGGGCCTTCGCCTACGTGTACTTCCTGCGTTCCAAGGGCCTGCTCAACGGTCTCGCCAGCGGCACCAACTGGGTGTTCCGCGACGAGTCGTGCCACATGAACTTCGCGTTCGAGGTGATCGAGCAGGTCCGCCGCGAGGAGCCCGACCTGTTCGACGAGGACCTCGGCGACCGCATCCGCCAGATGATCGGCGAGGCCGTCGACTGCGAGTTCGGCTTCGCCGAGGACCTGCTGAGCGGGGGAGTGGGTGGCATGTCCCTCACCGACATGCGCGAGTACCTCCAGTACGTCGCAGACCAGCGCCTCGTGACCCTCGGACTGCCAAAGGTCTACGGCTCCAAGAACCCTTTCGCGTTCATGGAGCTCCAGGACGTGCAGGAGCTCACGAACTTCTTCGAGCGGACCGTGTCGTCGTACCAGGTCGGCGTCACCGGCGACGTCTCGTTCGACGAGGACTTCTGACCGACCGCTACCGAACTCGGGTCGTATGACCCCGACATGCGGCG
>CAZNQK010000067.1:2889-15982 GCA_964575165.1 uncultured Aquihabitans sp.
GACCCCGACATGCGGCGCGAGACGACCCGAGTTCCGGGTGGTGCTGGTGGCGGGTGAGTGCCAGGGTGCCCGTCGAGTCAGGAGTGCCAGAGCTGCATCGGCGTCCGAGTCCGGTCGCCGGTGAACGGGACCGGCACCTCGGCTCCGCCGGCTCCGGCCGACGCGTAGGCGGCGCAGATGACCTCGAGCACGTCGCGGGCCGCTTCCGCGTCCTGGCCGGACGCGACAGGCGTTCCAGTGGCCTCGGCCACGATGCTGCGCAGCTGGTCGATGTAACCCATCTGCTCGAGACGGACATCTGCGGCGTCCGGGTAGCGGCTCGGGATCCCGACCGCCTCGCCGTCCAGCTCGAGCGTCACCTCGGGATACAGCTCCAGCCGCACCACGCCTCCGTCCGATGCTGCCTGCACGAACCACTCGGGGTCGGTCGCGGTCCACGACACGTCGACGCTCGCGACCAGGCCGGAGGTGAACCGCAGCGAGACGGAGGCGTCGTCGTCGGCTCCGTCGGCGCGGGTCGAGCTCAGGGTCGCGGAGACGCCGACCACGCGCTCCGCCGCCAGCTCCATGACAAGGGCCAGCGGGTGAGGGCCGAGGTCGAACAGGACGCCGCCGGCGGTGAGCGGCCGCTCGAAGTGTCCCCAGCTCGGTGGGGTGCCGCGCGTCGCCGCCGACAGGTGCCCGAGCGTCCCCATGCCTCTCCGGTGGGCGACCGCTGCGGTCCACGCCGGCGCGTGCAGGAGGTTCTCCGCGCATCGCAGCAGCGGCGCACCGGGCGCGGATGCGGCCTCGACCAGCCTGTCGGCCTCCGCGAGCGTGGTGGTGAGCGGCTTCTCGACGAGGACGTCGGCACCCGCGGCCAAACCCACCAGCACGAGCTCGGAGTGCGAGTCGGGCGGGGTGGCCACCACCAGGAGGTCGGCTCCCGCCGGCAGCTGCTCCACGGCGACGTTGCGGACCGGGTGGCGGCCCTGCTCGTCGAGCTGGCCCGCCAGGTGTCGGGCAGAGCTGCCCCCGGCCGATGCCACCGCTGTCACCCTGCAACCCGCCTCGGGTGCGGCCAGTGCGTGCACCACCGCGATCGCGCCGGCCCCGGCAAGGGCCACGGTCGTCGCGTCGGTGCCCGCCCGGCGGCGGCCCAGGATCCTCACGTGAGAGCCCGCCCGTTCCGTCAGCGTCCGGTGAGCTCGGCGACCACCGGAGCCATCGTCTCGGCCGCGTCGGCCTGGAACACGTAGTAGGAGAAACCCCACCGGTCCCGACGGGCCTCGAGCAGGTCGACGATCTCGGGCACCGTCCCTGCCACCACGGTCGGGGATCCCAGCACCGCGTCGGCGTCGATCCCGAACAACCCGGCGATGGACCGGGCGTAGCCGACGGCGTCGTCGGTGACCGTCGCGGCGAAGCAGAGCTGGTTGAGCTCGATCCGGTCGAGCCGGTCGCCGGCGGCCTCACGGACCCAACCGACCTTGCGGTCCACGGCGTCCGCGGTCCAATCGGCCGTCACCTCGGGGCCCACCTCGCCGGCTCGCAGGTTCGGGTTCACGCCGACGATGTCGGCCCGTCGGGCGGCGATCGACAGCATGCGTCGACCCCCGCCGCCGATCAGCAGCTTCGGGCCTCCGGCCGAGTGGGGCTCGGGCCGGCCGTCGAGCCCGGTGATCGTGTAGTGCTCGCCTGAGAAGTCGAACGGGCCGTCACCGAACATCCCGTCGATGACACGGAGGCTCTCCTCGAAGCGGTCGACCCTCACCGCCGGGGGGTCGTAGGTGATGCCCGACTGCTCGTAGTCCGTGCGCATCCAGCCGGCACCCAACCCGAGCTCGACCCGACCCGACGACAGCAGGTCGAGCGTCGCCATCTCGGTCGCCAGAGTGACCGGGTGGCGGTAGTCGTTGTCGAAGACGAGCGCTCCGACGTTCAGGGCGGTGGTGGCCGCGGCGGCGACCGACAACGCTGCGATCGGAGCGAGCTGGTCGCCGAAGTGGTCCGGCACGAACAGCGTCGAGTAGCCGAGCCCCTCGGTGCGTCGAGCCGTCTCCTGCCACGTCGTGCCCTCCAGTGGATGGCTGTACTGGACCCCGAAGCGGAACGGATGTGACATGTCGCGCACGCTACCGGCGTCCGACCCGGACGAACGCTGGTGCATCGCCGATGGTTCCTGAGGGAGCGCTCCGGAGAGCGGGGGTGCTGTCATGCTGGAGGGCCGTCACCGGTAGCTTTGGGCGATCCCCGGGAAGGGAGCGGGCCACGCTCACGCCGTCGGGACCACGGCCACGAATCCGTCACGAACCTCCCCCATGAGTCGACCGACCCGCCTCCTCCTGCGATTCCTCGCCATCGTGGTCGTCGGCGTCGTCGCGTTCGGGTTGGTGATGGCCGCCCTGCTGCCCCAGGTGGGACAGCTCCCCGATGCGGCCTCGTTCAAGTCCGTCACCGAGCTGGCTCTGCCGTCGTTGCCCGAGGCGTCGCAGATCGTCACCGCGTCGGGCGAGCGGTTCGGCACCCTCGCCGGCAGTGAGAACCGCGACGTCGTGCCGCTCGACCGGATCTCCCCCGAGCTCCAGCAGACCGTCCTCGCTGTGGAGGACGCCGACTTCTACGAGCACGACGGGGTCTCCGCCCGTTCCATCCTGCGCGCTTTCCGGGCCAACAGCGACGCCGGAACCATCTCCCAGGGTGGCTCGACGATCACCCAGCAGCTGGTCAAGCTCTCGCTCGTAGGCGACGAGCGGAACCTGACCCGCAAGATCAAGGAGGCGTCGCTCGCCGTCCAGCTCGAGAACCAGCTGTGCCGGAAGGTCGACAAGAGGATCTGCAAGGACCAGATCTTCGAGCAGTACCTGAACACCGTGTACCTCGGTCGCGGCGCGTACGGGATGGAAGCCGCTGCACAGACCTACTTCGGGGTCCCGGCATCCCAGATCAACTTCGCTCAGGCCGCAGTGCTGACCTCGCTCATCCGCAACCCCAACGGATACGACCCGATCGACCAACCGAAGATCGCCAAGGAACGGCGACTCATCGTGCTGAAGCGCATGATCGAGGAGGGTCTGATCGACGAGGACCAGTCACGCTTCATCGCAGCGTCGCCGTTGCCCACGCACGCCACCGCGCGTCCGGCGGCGACGACCACCGAGTCGCTCACCTACGTGGAGCGCAAGGTGCGCGACGAGCTGCTACGTGCAGAGTGGCTCGCTCCGAACGAGGAGCTGCGCCGCTACCTCGTGTTCAACGGCGGTCTGCGCATCACCGTCACGATCGATCCGCGGATGCAGCAGCAGGCCGAGGCGGCCGCAGCGAGCAACCCGTTGAAGAAGGCCAACCCCGAGACGGCCGTCGCCCTGGTGTCGATCGAACCCGCCTCCGGCGCGGTGAAGGCGATCGTCGGCGAGGCCGACGTCCCGGGCAAGGGACTTGTCGAGACGGCCGCCCCGCTGACCGGCAGGTCCTCGGGATCCGCGTTCAAGCCCTTCACCCTCGTCGCCGCGCTCGACCAGGGCTTCAGCATCAACAGCACGGTCTCCGGTGCCCACGCCCCCGAGGCCATGAAGAAGCTGTGGGGGGTCAAGGACTCAGGCCCGTACCCCGGTGACTGTCCGACGACCGGGATGGTCGACCTCGGCAGGGCGTTGGCCCAGTCCAACAACTGCGCGTTCATGCGGCTCCAGGGGGCGGTCGGCTTCGACGTCGTGAAGGACACCGCCGTCGAGCTGGGGCTCACCGCTGGTCCGCTCGATCCGAACCACGTCCGGCCGGCCTGCTTCACCATCGGCTGCGACGCGCTGGTGAAGCCGCTCGACATGGCGTTGGCTTACGCGACGATCGCCAACGACGGCCGTCGCAACACCGCGCACTTCGTGTCGAAGGTCGAGGACCGCACCGGCAAGGTCCTGTTCGAGTACAAGCCGGCCGACGCACAGGTCGTGCCGGTCGACGTCGCCCGGCAGGCCGTCGTCGGCATGGAGAAGGTCGTCACGGGCGGGACCTACTCGGCGGGGTCTCTCCCGCAGCGCCGTCCGGCGGCGGGCAAGACCGGCACGACCGAGCTCGAGGGCGGCAAGAACACCGACGTGTGGTTCGTCGGCTTCACGCCGCAGCTGTCGACCGCCGTGTGGATCGGCAACCCCGCGGCGAACACCAACATGCGTGGCGGCAAGGTGCAGGGCGGAGCGACCGCTGCTCGCGTGTGGCACGCGTTCATGTCCGGAGTGCTCGACGGGGCCCCCGTGATCGACTTCGCAGCGCCGTCGAAGATGCCCAAGGCGAAGTCGGTGCCGGACCCGTGGAAGGGGTCGTCGAAGTACGGCTCGGAAGACGGCTCGAAGTCGTCGAAGAGCTCGAAGTCCTCGGGTACGACCCGGCGGTCGACGACCGTCCCGCGGTCCGCCACGTCGACGCCGGCCGGGGAGCCGACCGGGACCGGTGGCGGCACGGGCGGAGCGACGGGTGGAACGACCGGGGGCGACGGCGGACCGGCCGGCGGTACCGACGACGGCTGAGCAACGCTCTCCGGACCGGTAGCGTTCTGACCTGTGGGATCGATCGACGACTTGATCGCGGTCCAGGACCTCGACACCAGGACCGATCAGCTCCGCCATCAGCGCGACACGCTGCCGGCTCTCGTGGCCTTGGCCGACGCCGAGGCCGCTCGGAGCGAGGTGGCGGGCCGCGCAAACGTGGTCGGAGCTCGACTGCACGATCTGCGGCGCAAGGAGAAGGCGCTCGAGGACGAGGCGTCCCTCGTCGAGGACCATGCGGCGGAGATCGAGCGGAAGTTGTACGACGGATCGGTCGTGGCGCACAAGGAGCTCGAGGCGTTCCAGGCTGACCACCGGTCGCTGAAGGCCCACCAGTCCGAGATCGAGGACCAGGCGCTCGAGCTGCTCGAGGAGGCGGAACCGGTCGCTGCCGAGGTGGAGGGCTTCGAAGCGGAGCTCGCCGCTCACGACGCCCGCATCGCCGGGTTGACCGCGGACCTCCAGGACGCACGGATCCTCCTCGACGGCGAGATCGCAGAGCTCCTCTCCCAACGCGGTGCCCTCGCCGAGGGCGTGCCGTCCGAGGTGCTGGAGGCCTACGAGTCGATCCGCGCCCGTCTGGGCGGCGTGGGCGCGGCCCGACTCACCGGCAACCGCTGCGAGGGCTGCCATCTGGAGATCCCGTCCGCGGAGCTGGAGGCTCTCCGCCACGCGCCGGCAGATGCGGTGCTTGCCTGCCCAGAGTGCAGCCGCATCCTCGTCCGCTGAGCCGGGCATCCGAGGCATCGTGCTCATCTGGTTCGCCGTCCTGGGCGTCGTGCTCACGTGGGCGGTCTTCCAGAGCCCGCAGATCGACTACCGGATGGTCGCGTTGGGGGCGGTCCTCCCCGTGGTCGAGGTTCCGTTCGGTGCCGGACCGCTGCACACGCTCGTGGCGCCGACGCTCGTGCTCGCCGTGGTCATGGCGGCGACGGTCGGGCGCCGCCTGGTCCGACGACGCTGGCTCGGCCTGCCGATCGGCATGTACGTGCACCTGGTCCTCGACGGCGCGTTCGCGCTCACCGCGACGTTCTGGTGGCCGTTCTTCGGATGGTCCTTCGCCGACGGCTCCGCGCCCGAGGTGCAACGTGGCCCGTGGTCGCTCCTCATGGAGCTCGCCGGACTCGTCGTCGGATGGTGGGCGTGGCGCCGCTTCGGTCTCGACGACACGGAGCGGCGTTCCCGGTTCCTTCGGACCGGACAGCTGGACCGCTCGGTCATGTCCGGGAACCGTCGTGACCCGACCCGTGGCGGATCGGCAGGGAACCGGTGACCCAGCTCGTCCTCGTCCGACACGGCCGGACCGCCGCCAACGCCGCCGGGCTCCTGCTGGGTCGCCTGGACCTGGACCTCGACCCGGTCGGCGAACGTCAGGCCGTCGCCCTGGCCGACGCCGTGAGAGCGACGAGCGAGCCGATCGCCGCTGTGGTCGCCAGCCCGCTGCGGCGGACGGTGCGGACGGCGGAGGCGCTCGGGATGGACGTGACGGTCGACGAACGCTTCGTCGAGGTCGACTACGGCGACTGGGACGGCCGCCCTCTGGCGGAGATCCCGGCCGCGACCTGGGCCGCATGGCGCGGGGACCCCCACTTCCGGCCGGAAGGAGGTGAGTCCCTCGTCCAGGTGGAGCACCGCGTCGCCGAGGCCTGTCGGGACTGGATCGAGCGGACCCCGGAGGGTTGCGTCGTGATCGCGACCCATGTCTCTCCGCTGAAGGCCGCGCTGAGCTGGTCGCTCGGCGCGGATGTCACGTGGTCGACGCACGTGGATCCCGCGTCCATCACACGTATCGACGTCCGTGACGGGCGGACGACGCTGCGGTCCTTCAACGAGACCGGCCACCTGGCAGGGATCGCTGGCTGAGTCGCCGTCGCAGGACCGACCTGCCTGTCGCGAATAGCCGAGATCGGGCTCGTCGTCCGCATCCGCGGGGTGTGCTTCTTGTCGCTCCGGATTGTTGCCGCTTCGACCGCGCGGACCTCTACCGTGAGACACATGGATCTGCTCGACGAGGAGTCCCACCGCGTCCTGCTGTGGGCGGTGCGCCTGCACGAGGTCGGACACGCTCCCAGCCGTGGCGAACTGCGGAACCTGGCCGAGGCGCGCCGTCCGGCCGGACTCGCGGTCGTCACCGGGCTCGCCGGCCGCGACTCGGCCTTCGAGGAGCCCGCGATCGCCTCGCTGCTCCGGCGCGGCCTGCTCCAGAAGGTCGGCCCAGACGGCGTGGCGCCGACCGACCTCGGCCGCCGGGTGATCGACGCCCTGGGACTCGACGGCGGGTTCCCCGCCTTCGAGGTGCTCGACGTCGAGTTCAGCTCCAGCGATCCGCTGGCCTTTGCACGGATCGTCGGCCGAATCGCCTCCTTCCACCGCCCGATGCTCGTCGATCCCTACTGTCGGCGCAGCGAGCTCGAGTACCTCTGCGCCCACACGTCGGTCACCCGGGTGCTCGTCAGCGACCGTCTCGGACCCGACGAGATGGCGGACCTCGTCGACTTCGTCGAGAACCTCCAGCTCCGCGAGCACAAGCTCCGGTTGCGGATCGCTCCGGCCGAGGTGATCGCGGATCGCTGCATCGTCGACGGCGACCGCGTCCTCCAGGTCGGCGGACTGCCCTCCGTCGTCGGTGCCGGTGCCACGGTGGTCTGCGAGGCGATCGACATCAACGCCGAGGCCCGCTCGTACTACCGCCAGGCGTGGCGCGACGCCGAGCCTCTGGCCTCGTACCGGCCACGCCGGCGCAGCACAGCCCGGGTGGCCTGAACGGTCGTTCGGTGCCGAACGGCATCGGTCCTTCACCGGGCGTCACCGTCAACGTAGGGTGATCCGGCCGGACATCGTGTCCGGGTCAACGACCAGAGGAGATGACGGGGCGATGCGCAGACACCTGACCCTGCTCGTCGTCATCGTCGCCGCACTGGGGCTCGTCGCCTCTGCGTGTGGTGGGGATGACGAGGCGAGCGACAAGACCACCACGACCGCGGATGGCGGCTCGGGCTCCAGCGACCGCGGCAACGTCGACGGCGAGCTGAAGCTGGGCACCCTCGTCCCGCAGACCGGTGACCTCAGCACGATCGCGAAGTCGTTGCAGACACCTGTCGACCTGGCGGTCAAGGCCATCAACGACGCCGGTGGCGTCAACGACAAGCCGGTCGTGGTCGTCCAGGCCGACGACGGCACCAACCCGCAGGTGGCGGCGACGAGCTACGCCAAGCTGGTGAACACCGACAAGGTCGACGCCATCATCGGACCGGCGCCGTCGGGTGTTGCTGCGAAGCTGCTCCAGACCATCGGGACCGACAAGGTCCCGACGTGCTCGGGTTCGACCACGGCGGCCAACCTCAGCGGTGGCGGCGACGGCTACTTCTTCCGCACCGCACCCGGTGACGATCTCCAGGGGCCGGCGCTGGCGACCCTGCTGGCCAACGACAATCGGGCCAAGGTCGCGATCCTGGCCCGCAACGACGACTACGGCAAGGGCTTCTCGGAGTCCCTCGGCAACGCCATCAAGGACGGCGGCGGTGATGTCACCGCGACCGTCCTCTACAACCCGGACGCCTCGAACTTCGACGCCGACGTGCAGAAGGCGCTCGACTCCTCACCCGACGCGGTGGTGATCCTCGGCTTCAACGACGACGGAGCAAAGGTCGTCAGCACCCTGATCGGCAAGGGTGCCGGTCCGGACAAGATGCCGCTCTACACCGCCGACGGGATGAAGGGCTCGAGCTTCTGGAAGTCGGTCGACCCCAACGACCCGACCAAGGTCGCCGGCATGAAGGGCACCGCTCCGGCGTCCTCTCCGGCCGGCATCGAGAGCCCCTTCACCGCCGAGTTCGCCGCCACCGGCGTCGACACGATCTTCTCGTCCTACGTCTGGGACTGCACGAACCTCATGGCCCTCGCCGCGGTGAAGGCCAAGAGCGATGACGGGACGGCCATCGCCGAGAACTTCGCGTCGAACCTCGAGGGCGACAACGACTGCAACAACTTCAAGGACTGCAAGGCGCTGCTGCTCGAGGGCAAGACGATCCACTACCGCGGCGCATCGAGCGCCTTCGAGAAGTGGAACAAGATGGAACCCGGCACGGGTGTGTACGACGTCTGGAACTTCGACAAGGAAGGAAAGGACGTCAACGTCGAAGGGGTCGAACAGATCTCGGTCGGCTGAGCGCCGGTTCGGTCGACCGGGCTCCGACCCGGGTACGTGGGGCGCTCCTCTGGGAGCGCCCCACCCGCGTGTCATGAGTGGCCGACACGGTGTCGACGAGCTGCGACGCTCCGGCTTCGATCAGGTGCTGCGGGCGAGCGACCCGAGGTAGAGCTCGATGACCTTGGGATCGCGGAGGAGCTCGGTGCCGGACCCGGTGTAGGCGTCGACGCCGCTGTCGAGCACGTAGCCCCGGTCGCAGATGCGCAGCGCCTTGTGGGCGTTCTGCTCGACGATGAGGATCGTGACGCCGGCCTCGTTGATCGCCGCGATGCGTGCGAACACCTCGTCCTGCATGGCGGGGGAGAGCCCGGCGGAGGGCTCGTCGAGCAGCAGCAGGCTGGGCTCCATCATGAGAGCCCTGGCCATGGCGAGCACTTGGCGCTGACCGCCCGACAGCGAGTCGGCCCGGTCGCCGCGCCTCGCGCTGATGGTGGGGAAGAGGTCCAGGACCTCGTCGCGTCTGACAGCGAAGCGGTCGGGTCGCAGGAAGACGCCCATCCGCAGGTTCTCCTCGACGGTGAGGGTGCCGAAGACGTTGCGGACCTGCGGGACGTATCCGACGCCCTTCTCGACGAGCTGGAAGCCGTGGGTCCCGACGATGCTCTCGCCGTCCATGGTCATGGTTCCCGAACGGACCGGGACCAGCCCGAACACCGCCTTGATGAGCGTCGACTTGCCGGCCCCGTTCGGGCCGATGATGCCGACGAGCTCACCCCGGGCGACGTCGATCGACGCACCGCGGAGGATGTCGACGCCGGGAACGTATCCGGCGACGAGGTCACGGACGACGAGGAGCGGGTCACCCCCGGCGGTCATCGTTGATCCCCCTGTTCTGGGGCATCGGTGAGCCGGTCGCCGTACAGCTCGTCCACGGCGTCCTGGAACTCGGCCTGCATGTCGCGCAGATCGGCGCTGGACCCTCCGAGATAGGCCTCCACGACCCGTTCGTCGGCGGCGACCTCGCCGGCGGTTCCGGTGGCGATGATGCGACCCTCAGCCATGCACACCACGACGTCGGAGATCGCAGAGACGACGTCCATGTCGTGCTCGACGAACAGCACGGTGATGCCCTCGCCTGGGAGCTCGCGGATCTTGTCGAGCAAGATCTGGCGCAACGCAGGGTTCACTCCGGCCATCGGCTCGTCGAGCATGAGCAGACGTGGAGCCGCCATCACGCCACGGGCGAGCTCGAGCAGCTTGCGTTGACCGCCCGAGAGGGTTCCTGCCATGTCGTCCAGCTTGTCGCCGAGGCCGGCCCATCGACCGAGCTCCGCGGCGCGTTCGGCCAGCTCGGTCTCCTGACGGCGCCACCGCCAGGGGAGCAGAGCGCTCAGCAGTCGCTCGCCTGTCTGGTCCTTGGCGGCCAGCCGGATGTTGTCGAGCACGGTGAGACGGGGGAACACGCGAGCCGTCTGGAAGGTGCGGACCATCCCGTCGCGGGCAGCAAGGTACGCCGACCGGCCGCTCATGTCGCGGCCCTCGAACGTCCACGACCCCCCGTCTGCCCGTTCGAACCCGGTCAGCACGTTGAAGAAGGTGGTCTTGCCGGCTCCGTTCGGCCCGATGAGAGCGACGACGCTGCCGCGCTCGACATCCATGTGCTCGACGTCGACCGCTCGTAGGCCGCCGAAGCTGCGGTGCACGCCATCGGCGGTCAGGAGCACGTCGCCGGACGGGAGCGTGGGTGCATCACTCACCGATGACCGCCTCGGCCTTGTCGCCCAGCAGACCCTGCGGGCGGAACACCAGCAGCAGGACGATCGCGGCTCCTACGAGCACGTAGCGCACCGCACCGGTGTCGGTGCCGTCGATGATCCACCAGCCGTCGCCGATGGCCTGGGTGAGGAGGGAGTTCAGCACGGAGATCACGAACCAGTACACGATCGCACCGACCGGCGGACCGAGCACCGTCGCCACACCTCCGAGGATCACCACGAGGTACCAGTTGAACGTCGTCTGCGAGACGAAGAAGTCGGGCTTCACGAAGCCGCCGTCGAACATGAAGATGATGCCGGCCAGTCCGCCGATGGCGCTGCCGAGGGTGAACGCCTGGAGCTTCATCTTGAACACGTTCTTGCCCAGGGATCGTGCGGCCTCCTCGTCCTCGCGCACCGCCTTGAGCAGCCGTCCCCACGGGCTGCGCACCAGCCCCCACACGAGCAGGCTGCACAGCACCACGAGCGTCCAGCCGACGACCATGGTCCACAGCGTGTCCTGGTTGAAGCTGAAGCTCCCCGTCCCGTAGCGGCCCTCGGGGATCGGGTTCATTGCATAGAACCCGTCGGCGACGCCGGTGATGCCGATCGGCCCGCCGGTGATGTCCTGCATGCGGGCCGAGTTGATCACGACCCTGATGATCTCGGCGGCGGAGATGGTGGCGATGGCCAGGTAGTCGGCGCGCAGTCGAAGGGTGGGCAGGCCCAACAGCAGACCGAGCAGCGCGGCGGTCAGGATCCCGACGATGACGCCGACCCAGAGAGGCAGCCCCTGGTCGACGCTTATGGCGGCTCCGTAGGCGCCGACGAGGCCCGATGCCACTGCGCCGAAGTTGAGGAGGCCCGCGTAGCCGAACTGGACGTTGAGTCCGATCGCCCCGAGCGCGTAAACGCACGTCGGGACCGAGACCATGTCGCGGAGGCCGTCGACGAGCGCGCTGGCGACGTTCACGCCGTCCTCGCCTTCACGCCGAAGATCCCCTGTGGACGGAACAGGAGCACGACGACGAGGGTGGCCAGCGCGACGACGATCTTGAGGTCGGCATCGAGCCAGTACGTGGACACGTCTGACACGATCCCCACCACGAGCCCGCCGACCATGGCCCCGAAGGTGGTCCCGAGACCGCCGAGCACCACTGCGGCGAAGGTCACCAGCAGGACCCGCTGTCCCATGTTCCACGCGACGGAGTCCGTCGAAGCCAACATGATCCCGGCGAGACCGGCCATGAGTCCCGACATGATCCAGACCATGAGGATGACCCGCTGGTCATCGATGCCCGAGGCGATCGACAGGTCCCGGTTGTCCGACACTGCCCGGATCGCTGTGCCGAGCCGGGCCCTCTGGAGGAACACGCCGACGGCGATGAGGCACGCGAACGCGATGGCGGTGATGACGAGGTCCTTGGGGCGCAGGGCGATCGGACCGAGCGACACCGTCGGTGACTGCGCCGCGTACTGCGCGTACTGCTGAGGTCCCTGCCCGAAGATGACGCTGAACAGGTAGCGGAGTGCGAACGCGAGTCCGATGGAGACGACCATCTGCGACAGCACCGGCATGCCCCGACGTCGCAGCGGCCGGTAGACGCCGAGCTCGAAGCACGCACCGAACGCTCCGGCGAGGATCACACCGCCGACGGCCGCGACTGGCAGCGGGAGCCCCAGACCGCCGTTGTTGGCGTTGAGGTACCACGTGGCGATGGCGCCGAACGCGATGAGCTCGCCGTGGGCGAAGTTCGTGAGGCCCGTCGTGCCGAAGATGAGCGACAGGCCGACCGCTGCGAGCGCGATCACCAATCCGAACCGGATGCCGCTCGCCAGCAGGCTCGCCAGCCGCTCGACGCTCGACGGCTCCGAGGAGGTGGCGTTCTGGCCGGCCTTCGACAGCTGGAAGATGACCGGCCGTGCTCCTGTCGACTGCACGATCGGGTTGAGGGTGGCCCGGGCCTTGGCGGCCAGAGCCACGCCCTTCGGAAGGGTCTCGACGTCGAGCGTGACCTCGTAACGACCTGCGCCGGGCACGGGGATCTCGATGTTGCCATCCGAGTCGGAGGTGGCGGAGCCGACCTCGGAGCCGTCCTTCGAGACGGTGACGGTGACCCCTTCGACCGGCTTCTCGTCGGTGCCGACGGTGAGGGTGGCGGTGATCCGGGGTCCATCCTCGGCGGGAGGCGTTGTCGACGGAACTGTCGACGGAACTGTCGACGGAACTTGTGATGGAACTTGTGAAGGAACTTGTGAAGGATCTGCGCCGGCTCCGGAACCGGTGGCAGCGAGAGCGAAGGTGACCGCGATGATGAGCGTGCCGAGCACCGCTGCGCTGCGGCGGCGCTGGAGGTTGGTCGGCGACGTCATCGGCGCCGCATCATACGGAAGCCGATGGACCTCGTCACAGGTTGCTCTCGGCGTATTGCCGACATCCGGCCGACCTGCTCTGCCAATGGTCTGGCGATGGTCCTGTGATGGCCTCCAACGCGTCCATCACCGTCTGTCAACGCGGCGGTCGCCTCGGTCGTTGAACCGGTCGGTGGTGGGGCGACCACCGGTCGGGGTTCCCGGTCCCAGGGGCGGGCACCCCCCCCGCCCGCCCACCCCACCCCCCCCGCCCGACACAACCGCGCGCCCCCGCAACCGGTGCGCGGGGCGTGTAC
>CAZNQK010000068.1:0-3617 GCA_964575165.1 uncultured Aquihabitans sp.
GCCGACGCGTCGGGATCGACGGCTTCATCACGATCATCCCCGGCATCGGCGACGCCGTCGGGGTCGCGCTGTCGATGGTCGTCGTCACCGCCGGGGTGCTGGCCGGAGTGAGCTGGCCGACCATCGTCCGCATGCTCATGAACGTGGCGTTCGAGGGAGTGGTCGGCCTGATCCCGTTCGCAGGGGTCGTGTTCGACATGGTCTACAAGGCCAACGACCGCAACGTCCGGCTGATCGAAGCGGACCTGGCCGACCGCGCTGCGATGCGGCGATCGAGCCTCGGGATCATCGTGGCGCTCGTCCTGACGACCTTCGTCGGCATCGTGATGATGTTCGTCCTGAGCATGCTCGGGATCGCTGTGCTGGTCTGGTTCGTCTGGCGGCTCTTCAGCTGAGGCCAAGCCCGGTCAGCCGAGGTCAAGCCCGGTCAGCCGAGGGGCAATCCGGCCGAACGCCTCCCACCGGTACGCTTCGCCAGGTGAGCGTGACCGACACGGGCCAGCAGGATGGTGGCCAGACGGACGACGGCACCGACGAGGAGCCCGACGACCTGCGCGCCGTCGACGGGCGCATCCCGGGGCGTCGAGGGCTCGCGACCAGGGCCCGACTCCTCGAGCAGACGCTGGAGCTGCTGCGCACCACGTCGTACCGCGACCTGAAGGTCGTCGACATCGCCCGCGGTGCCGGGACGTCGCCGGCGACCTTCTACCAGTACTTCCCAGATGCCGAGTCCGCCCTGTGGGCTCTCAGCGACGAGCTCGTCGGTGAGGGGCGTGAGCGTCTGACGCGCACGGTTGCCGACGGCAGCTGGGACGGCAAGGCCGCGTACGACACATGCGAACGGATCGTCGCCACGTTCCTCGACTTCTGGGACGTCCACCGTCCACTCCTCGCAGTGATCGACCTCGCCGCGACCGAAGGAGACCTGCGCTTCAGGGAGATCAGGTTGCAGCTCCTCTCGTCGTTCACGGACGCGCTGGCCGACCAGATGGAGAGCCAGCGTGACGCGGGTCGGATCCCGGCGGACCTCGACCCGACGGCGACAGCCTCGGTCCTGGTGGCGATGCTCGCCCAGGTGTCGGGTCACCGATACGGGATCGAACGACACGGGACCAGCACGCAGCAGATCCGCAGGGCCCTGGCCCGACTCCTCTACTCGGGAGTCACCGGCCGCAAGCCACCCGGCTGAGGTGGACGTCCTCGTCCCCGGCCGACCGTGCCATCCGGTCGCGCCGGAGGTGACGGTGGAGCTCGGGCCGGTCGTCCGGTTCGTTGAGGCGACCGGCGGGAGCGTCGCGTCGATCCGGAGCGACCGCCTGCCCGTCGCGTCGACCTCGATGTGGACGCGGTCCGCGCACCCCGACGCGGACGAGGTCCCGCTCCGACTGCACTTCGAGATCAAGGCGGCGCTCGGATTCCGCCACGCCGTCATCGTCGGACACCGGACGGAGGTCCGGAGACCGAGTCGCGTGGGCGACCGCATCGGCAGCCATCAGGAGCTGCGCTCCGTCGGAGCGCTCGGTCCGACACCTCTCGGGCCGGGGCGACGGTGGGAGGTCGACCTCGTCCTGACCGATGCCGACGGCGATGCGTTGCAGGTCGAGACGTTCACCGCGCTCGGGTACCGGCCCGAACACCGACGAGAGGGATCGACCCGACAGGCGGCCGACCTCACCGGTGGGCCCGGCCAGGACCCGTCCTGGTCGGACCGGACGATCGCCCGTGCCGCGACGGCCTGTCGGGTCTGGGCCCCCGTCCACCACGACCCGGTCGTGGCCCGGCGCGCCGGACTGCCGGGTGTCGTCGCCTGCACGCAGCACCTGGTGTCGATCATCGAACGCTCGGTCGGATCGCTGTGGGCTCCCGGATCCATGGAGGCGCTCGACGTCAGGCTCCGCCGGCCCGTCGTCGCCGGACCGGCACCCGAGGTCGCGCTCGACGCGGGCCCCGGACGAAGGCCGGCACGGGTCAGCATCCGACAGGCCGGCGCGCTGTGCTGCGATGCGACGGTCCTTCACCGCTGATCTCCATGGTCCCGGTGTGCGACGTGTCAGTCACGGGCGGATCTCACACCGGAACAGGACGACGACTGCTCAGTGGTCGGTCCCGTGGCCGTCGGGCACCGCCCGGTACGCCACCACGGCCATCACGGCCAGGAGCGCGGCCGACACCACGAAGGCCGAGTTGAACGCATCGGTGAACGCGGAGCGAGCGGCGTCGCGGAGCGCTGCGGCCTGCTCGGTCATGCCCGAGGGGAGGCGGTCGGCGATGGCGAACGCTGCGCTGATCGATGAGGACGCTCCGGAGCGGATCTGATCGGGAACGGCGTCTGGGATCCGCTCGAGCATGAGCGAGGTGAACCGAGCTGTCAGCACCGTGCCGAGCACGGCGATCCCGAGCGCTCCACCGACCTCACGCGTCACGTCGTTGACCGCCGAGGCGACCCCCGCCTTCGACAGCGGGAGCGACGACACGATCGCCGTCGACGCCGGCGCCATCGCCAGGCCCATGCCGGTCGCACCGACCACGAGCGCCAGCGCGACCGCGAGATAGGAGGTGGTGGGGGAGAGGAGGGAGTAGATCGCGAACGCCGCGGTGATGAGGACCATCCCCGTCGTGACGACCCGTCGCGCCCCGAAGCGGAGGACCAGCGACGCGGAGCGCGGGGCGACGACGAGCATCGTGATCGCGCTCGGCGTGTTGGCCAGCCCGGCCAGGAACGGGGAGTAGCCCTTCACGAACTGCAGGTACTGCGTGAGCATGAAGAACATCCCGAACATCCCGAAGAACACCGAGGTGATCACCCCGCTGCCGGCGGTGAAGGCGGGGATGCGGAAGAAGCGGGGATCGAGCATCGGCTCGTCGACCCGCAGCTCCCATGCCACGAACGCCGCCGTGACGACTACGGCGCCGGCGAAGGCGCCGAGCACCACCGGTGAACCCCAACCCTGCTCCGGGCCCTCGATGATGCCGAACAGCAGCGCGCTCAGCGCGACGACCGACAGCACGGCGCCGACGACGTCGAGGCGACGTTCCTCGGTGTCCCGGCTCGTCGGCACGAACCGGGAGACGAGGACCATGGCCACGACGACGAACGGGATGTTCACCAGGAACACCGACGCCCAACCGAAGTGCTCGACGGTGAACCCGCCCATCAGCGGACCCAGCGCCCCACCCGCACCGGCGAAGCCCGCCCAAGTCGCGATGGCATGTGCTCGCTCCTGTGGCGGGAAGACCGAGGTGACGATCGACAGCGTCGCCGGCATCACGAACGCGGCACCGACACCCATCACCGCCCGGGTTGCGATGAGCGTCTCGGGACCGGGCGCGAATGACGCCGCCAGCGCAGCGAGTCCGAAGACGGTCAACCCCCCGAGCAGCGCGCCCTTGCGTCCGAAGCGGTCGCCGATCGCCCCCGCCAGCAGCAGGAGGCCGGCGAACGAGAGCCCGTAGGAGTCGACGATCCACAACAGCTGCGACGAGCTGGGTTGCAGGTCCTCGAGGATGGTCGGGATGGCGACGTTCAGGCTCGAGACCGCCACTACGACGAGCACGAGGCACAGGCAGCAGATCGCCAGGACCCGCCTGCGTTCAGGATGGCCGGTCGCAGGGTCCCA
>CAZNQK010000068.1:3717-6813 GCA_964575165.1 uncultured Aquihabitans sp.
CGGGCCCGGTCGATCCCGGCCTGACGTTCGTCCATGCGGTCGGTGCCGACCAGGACGTAGTCGTCTGAGTACTCGGGTCGCAGCTGTCCGTCATCGTCGAGCAACCAGCCCAGACCGACCGCCAACCGACGCGGGACGGCGATCACGTCAGGGTCCTCGTGGGTCCGGAACGCGATGTCCCAGAGCGGGATGCTGACGCCGTGGTTGGCCATCGGCCGACCGAAGTGGTGGTGGAAGTGGCTGCGGCGCAACCAGCGTTCGTAGCGGTTGCGAGGCCCTCGCAGGTGGGCGAGCGCGTGCTGCCACTCGTAGAACGCGTACCCGAGGACCCAACCGGCAGCGAGCCCGATGCCGAACGGCAACCCCGCGAGCCACGTCCCGATCGGCAGCCAGACGCCAGCACCGACGAGCGCGACGCCGAGCCACGCGAGGAGCAGTCGACCAGAGAAGCTCCACCCTGCCGTGACGTGGTGGAGCAGGTGCTCACGGCTCATGATCCCGCGACCGTGGAGCTCGTGCATCGCGAAGCGGTGCAGGAGGTACTCGAACAGGAACCAGAGGTTCACGCCCAGGACGAAGGCGACGACGGCGATGAGGATCGGCACGGCGGAGCTCCTGTCCGGCCTGTCCGTCGGACAGGTCCGGCGACCCGACTCAGCCCGGGCGCGGCAGGAACTCGCCGGCCCGGTGGATGCGCTCGAGCTGGTCGACAGCGGCCTTCAGGACACGGGGCGGAGCCCCCCACGCCAGCAGCAGGTCCTGGGTCGTGAGCATGCCCAGCCGGGTTCCCTCGAACGCCGACGCCTCGGACGCCTGCATCGCCTCCAACCGCACGTTGGCCATGAGGAGAGCGCCCTCGAGAGATCCGATCCAGCGGATCATCCGCCGCAGTTGGTCGTCGCCGCGTCCGGGGTCGGGTGCCGAGATCGCACCGGCGGCCACGGCGGCCTCGACGAGCACCATGCCCTCGGCGAGGAGGGTGAGCGCGTGGGTCGTGAGGGCAGCCACGTCGTCCACTTCCACCAGGTTCACCGTCGAGGTCAACGCCATCTGGAGGAACTCGAACTCCCGCGGGTTCACCTGCGGTCCTTCGAGGAACAGGTTGCCGTAGGCGAGGACGCGCACCAGGGACTCGACGGCCGGGTCGTCGAGACCCGACTGATCGAGGGCGTCGTCCCACTGCTCGGCGGCGCGGTGGTAGGTGGCGAGCACCGTCTGCATCGCAGCGCCCTGGAGGGCGGCGATCAGCGAGGCCTTCGAGTTGAAGTACGTGTAGATGGTGCCGACGGCGCAGTCGACGCGGTCGGCGACCGCCTGCATCGTCAGGCCGGCGACCCCCGATTCGTTGATGATGTCGCTCGCCGCTGCCATCAACTGGTCGTGGCGCGCCACCCGGTTGCGTGCCCGACGTCCGAGCGACGCCGTGTCCATACCTGTGTCGTTGAGGTTCACCAGCACTCTCCCGTGGTGATCGTCTGGCCCGTGGTGGTCGTCTGGCCGTGGTGGTCGTCTGCGGGGGCGATCCGCTCCGTCCCCGTCGATGAGCCTGTCCGAGCGCGGACCGAGGGCCGGCGCTCTCCCCCTGATGCTGTTCCCGGACCGGCGGTCGTGTCAACACTCTGCGTGGTGTGACGTCGACTTCTGACGGGCCGTCAGATGTCCCTAGACTCCCCGCCCATGACGGCCACCTCCTCCAGCGGTCAGCGTGGCATCGGCGCCATCGCCGCCTACCTGCCGCACTGGCGCCTGCAACGATCTGCGATCACCGCCGTCCTCGGTTCCTCGGCCGGGAAGGGCACCCGAACGGTCGCCTCCTACGACGAGGACGCCGTGACGATGGCGGTCGAGGCGGCCAGACGGGCGACGCGAGGCGGCGCCGACGTCGACGCCCTGTGGTTCGCCTCGACGACCGGACCGTACGCAGAGAAGACCGCCGCTCCTATCCTGCACGCGGCGCTGCGCCTCGACCGCGACGTGCCAGCAGCGGACGCGGGGCCCGGGCTCCGGGGCAGCGCTGCGGCGTTGCGCTCGGCGTTGCGCTCCACAGATCCCGCCGTGCTGGTCGCGGCGGGCGACGTGCGGACCGGACCCGCCGGGTCGACCGAGGAGAAGGGCGGCGGTGACGCAGGGGCGGCCGTGCTGGTCTCCGACGGGACCTCGATCCCGCTCGTGGCCGAGCTCGTCGGCACTGCGTCGGCCACGCAGGAGTTCCTGGACCGCTGGCGCGCGCCCGGCGAGCTGCGCACCCGGGCGTGGGAGGAGCGGTTCGGTCAGCAGCGCTACGACGACCTCGCCGCCCGGGCGTGGGACGCCGCGTTGAAGGACGCGGGCCTCGACGTCGAGCAGGTCGCCCGGGTGGCCGTCTCGGCTCCGCACGCACGCGCCGGTGCGCCGTTGGCCAAGCGCCTCGGCGCTGCAAAGGTCGATCTCGCCGACCGGCTCGAGGGCGCCGTGGGGTTCGCCGGTGCCGCTCACCCGCTGGTGCTCCTCGCCGACCTGGTCGAGCAGGCCGCGCCCGGTCAGGTGGTCGCGCTCGTCGCCCTGGCCGACGGCGCGGACGTGTTCCTCTTCCGCCGGACCGACGTCTCCCCCCGTCCCGTTCCGACCGTCTCGGAGCAGGTCTCAGGCGGTGACGACTCGCTGCCGTACGCCAAGTACCTGGCCTGGCGCGGTGTCCTGCCCATGCAGCCACCCAACCGACCCGAGCCGGCGCGCATGTCGGCGTCGGCCGCCGAGCGGCGACTCGACTGGAAGTACGGCTTCGTTGGCAGCAAGGACCGCGACTCAGGGGCACTGCACCTCCCGCCGGCGCGGGTCAGCTTCGTCGGCGGTGCGGTCGACGACATGGACCCAGCCCCCATGGCCGACGTCCCCGCAACGGTCGCGACGTTCACCGTCGACTCGCTCGCCTACTCCCCGTCGCCGCCGATCGTCTTCGCTGTGTGCGACTTCGAGGGCGGCGGACGTCTCCCGGTCGAGCTGACCGACGTCAAGGCCGACCAGGTCTCGATCGGCATGGGCGTAGAGATGACCTTCAGGCGCCTCAACGCCGCCGACGGGATCGTCAACTACTTCTGGAAGGCCCGGCCCGCCGGG
>CAZNQK010000068.1:6913-9772 GCA_964575165.1 uncultured Aquihabitans sp.
ACGGGGAGGCCTGACATGGCCAGCCACGGCATCAAGGACCGCGTCGCCATCATCGGAATGGGCTGCACGCCGTTCCGCGAGCACTGGGACAAGGGCTTCGACGACCTCGCGGTCGAAGGCACCCACGCCGGGCTCGATTCGGCCGGCATCGCCATCGACGACGTCGACGCCTGGTGGTTGGGTACCGCGCAGTCGGGCATGTCGGGCGTGACGCTGTCGGCGCCGCTCAAGCTGCGCGGCAAGCCCGTGACCCGCGTCGAGAACTACTGCGCGACCGGGTCCGAGGCGCTGCGCCAGGCCTGCTACGCGGTCGCCTCGGGCGCGTACGACGTGGCGGCCGCTGTCGGCGTCGAGAAGGTCAAGGACGCCGGCTACCAGGGGCTCAACGCGTTCCCGATCCCCAACGACGGCACCAACCGCACGCTCACCGCCGCCGCGATGTTCTCGCTGGTCGCCCCCGCCTACGCCCAGAAGTACGGCGTCGATGTCGACGAGCTGCGCCGGGTGCTCGCCCGCATCGCGAGCAAGAACCACGCGAACGGGGCCAAGAACCCGCTGGCGCAGTTCCGACGCGAGATGGACGTCGATGCCATCTGCGCCATGCCGGCGGTGGCGGGGATGCTGTCGGTGTTCGACTGCGCCGGGGTGGCCGACGGCGCTGCCAGTGCGATCGTCGTGCGGGCCGAGGACGCCCACCGCTACACCGACAAGCCGCTGTACGTGAAGGCGTTGAGCTTCGTCGCCGGCAACGCCTCCGGACTGCTCGACCCCGACTACGACTACACGCACTTCGACGAGTGCCAGTGGGCCGCCGAGGACGCCTACGCGCAGGCCGGCATCACCGACCCTCGCCACGAGCTGGCGATGGCCGAGGTCCACGACTGCTTCACCCCGACCGAGCTCGTGCTCATGGAGGACCTGGGGTTCTCGGCGCGGGGCGAGGCGTGGCGCGACGCCGAGGCCGGCGTGTTCGACCTCCACGGCGAGCTGCCGGTGAACACCGACGGCGGGCTCAAGTCCTTCGGCCATCCGGTCGGGGCGTCGGGACTGCGGATGCTCTACGAGTGCTGGTTGCAGCTGCGCGGCGAGGCCCCCGAGGACCGTCGCATCGACACCGCGGAGCGCGGTCTGGCGCTGACGCACAACCTGGGTGGCTACCCCGGCGAGATGGTGAGCTTCGTAGGGATCTGGGGCAACCGCCCCGGCTGACACCGGGCGTTGAGGCGCAGGGACCGGCCCGCGGGTACCGTCGGGCCGATGGCGGAGGCCGCGGGACAGAGCAAGCTGCCCGGTCGGGACGAGATGATCGGACGGATCGACGCGCTCGTCGAGGACGGTCGCCACGCCGCGGTGCTCATCGTGGAGGTCGCGGGCTTCGACCAGCTCCTCGCCGTCGACGAGTCCGACGCCGGCGCAGTCGTCCGGGAGGTGGAGAAGCGACTGGATCGACTCGTACGTGGCCGCGACGCACTGGGGTTCGTCGAGCCGGCACGGTTCGTGCTCGGCTGTCCGGCGCTCGCCGTCGAGGCGGCCGGCGGGCTGGCCGAACGGATCCGTGGCGGTGCCGCGCTGCCGGTCGACGTCGCAGGCGAGTCCCTGTCGCTGACGCTCGACATCGGCATGGCGTTCTCGGACGGCAAGTCCGATGGCCTCGGCCTCCTCGAGGCGGCGGAGGCGGATCTGGAGCGATCCCGCCCGAAGGGCTGACCGACCGCGGCCGAGCGCCGCAGGAGGAGAAACGTCGTGGCCGCCATCATCCCCGCCGGGACCATCGCATGGGGTCTCCAGCTACCGGTGCAGTCCAAGTCGACCAACTACGCGCAGCCGTGGGAGGCCGATGCGGGCCCGGATGAGCTGTCGGTCGTGGCGACGGCGGCGGATCGGGCGGGAGCGTTCTACGTGGCGGTGTGCGACCACGTGGCGATCCCCCGTCCGGCCGACGACGTCATGTCGAGCACCTGGTACGACACGATCGCGACGCTCGGCTGGCTTGCCGCGCAGACGGAGCGCGTCCACCTGCTCAGCCACGTCTACGTCCTGCCGTACCGACACCCGCTCCAGACCGCCAAGTCGTTCCTGACCCTCGACGCCCTCTCCGGTGGACGGGCGGTGCTCGGCGCCGGAGCGGGTCACCTCGAGTCGGAGTTCGCCCTGCTGGGCGTCGACCACGCCGGTCGGGGTCGTGCCGTCGAAGAGGCGATCCCGGTGATTCGCGCAGCGTTCGGAGACGAGTATCCGACCGTGGGCGGTCCCGGTGCCGATGCGGGAGTCGGCGTCTCCCCACGTCCGGTCCGCCAGGGAGGTCCACCGATCTGGATCGGCGGGTCGTCCGACGCCGCAGTGCGACGTGCCGCCGAGCTGGCCGACGGCTGGCTGCCCCAGGGACCCCCGAAGATCGGCATGCGCGCCGGTATCGCCCGCATACGTGAGCTGCGCGTCGCCGCCGGACTACCCGAGGCGTTCGACATGGGGGTCAACGTGGAGCCGATCCACATCGGCACCCCGTCGTTCGACGTCGCGGACTGGACGCTGACCGGCACGCCCGCTCAGATCGCCGAACGGCTCGGCCGGTACCGCAAGCTCGACGCCAACCAGTGGCAGCTGCGCCTGCTCGGTCGGTCCGCGTCCGAGGTGGCCGATCAGATCGAGCGCTTCGGCGCCGAGGTCTGGCCGCTGGTCACCGCCTGAGCGCACCCGGCCGACCGTCCACCGTTCTCGGGCATGAGCGACCACCGTTCTCGGGCATGAGCGACCAATCGTTGGTCTGTGGTGCCCAAGGTCGCGGTGAGTTCCGCGGGCTGGAGCCGTTCTCGGGCATGAGCGACCAATCGTTGGTCTGTGGTGCCCAAGGTCGCGGTG
>CAZNQK010000068.1:9872-15930 GCA_964575165.1 uncultured Aquihabitans sp.
CCGTTCTCGGGCATGAGCGACCAATCGTTGGTCTGTGGTGCCCAAGGTCGCGGTGAGTTCCGCGGGCTGGAGCCGTTCTCGGGCATGAGCGACCAATCGTTGGTCTGTGGTGCCCAAGGTCGCGCCACGGTGGTGTTCGCGGCGAGCCCGAGCTCGGCAGGAACCGCCCGGCTCAGTCGGCGGTGACGACGGGGCCAGCCTCGGCGGGAGCGGCGTCGACGATCGGGTCGACCGAGAAGTCGAACGGGAACAGCGCGAGCTTCGCCATCGAGAAGTTCTTGATGCCGAAGGGGATCCCGATGATCGTCACGCACAGCACCACGCCGAACAGCACGTGTTCGAGGGCGAGCCAGACCCCGCCGAAGATGATCCACACGACGTTCATGACGCCCTTCGAGAAGCGGTGCCCAGGGCTCTCGTGCAACGTCCTGCCGAACGGCCACATCACGTAGCCGGCGAGCTTGAACGCCTGGATGCCGAACGGGATCCCGATGATCGTGATGCAGGCCACGACTCCCGCTGCCAGGTACGAGATGCCGAGCCACAGCCCGGCGACGATGAACCAGATGAGGTTGCCGATCGTCTTCATGCAAAGCCTCCCGGGGTCGAGTCGGTCTGTCTGGTCGGGGCCGACCGGCACCTCGGCGTGGCCGGCCCGGACCTCAGTTGGCGGCCGCCAGCTTCTGGCGGAGCTGTTGGTTCTGCTCGTGGAGGTCGGCGAGGCGCTTGGCCGTCCCGCGCAGCATCGAGTGCGACAGCTTGGGCAGGTCGTCGAGGAGGGTGTTGAAGCCCCGACGGTCGATGACCTCGAGCGTCATGTCGGTCCTGGCGATGATGGACGCCGTCCTCGGAACCGCGTCGAGCAACGCGACCTCGCCGAAGAACGCTCCCGGTCCGAGGGTGGCGATGACCGCCCCGTCCTTCACGACCTCGGCCTCGCCGGTGAGGACCACGGCGAACTCCTGACCGAGGTCGCCCTCTTTCATGATCGTGCGGCCGGCGGCGATGTGGACCTCATCGGCCAGGCGGTCGATCTCGTCGAGCTCGGCCTCGGTGCACTGGGCGAAGATCGGCACCGAACGGATATGGGAATGGGTGTCCCGACGTGGCGTCACGACGCGGAGCCTAACCGTCGCGACGGTGCAAGATGAGTGCCTGTTGGCTCAGACCCGTGAACGGCGCTGCTGAGGACGGGTCACCTATGGTTCCCGCGAGCTCCGTCCTGTCTGGCCGGTGGGGGGTCACCGCACGGAGCGTCAGGAGGAGCCGGGATGATCAGGTTGTTCGCCCTGCTGCGGAGACGGCCGGGCATGGACGTCGACGAGTTCAGGAACCACTGGCACGGGGTGCACGGGCCGCTGATCCGTGACACCCCGGAGCTCGCCCGGCACCTCGTCCGCTACGAGCAGCACGTCCGGCACCGGCCGGACGCCATCTCCGGCAACGACGGCCTCGACGGAGTGGCGGTGCAGTGGTTCGCGTCGATCGACGACTTCGTCGCGTTCGTGTCCGAGCCGGCGTACGCCGAGTCGATCGCGCCGGACGAACGCCGGTTCCTGGACGTCGACGCGATCGAGTTCCTGATCACCGACGAGCCGCACGTGGTGATCGATGGACCGACCGGTCCTGGTCCGGGGTCGGAGGCGGACCGATGACCGTGGACTCTCTCGACGGACGTGCGGTCGTCGTCACCGGGGGAGCGTCCGGGATCGGCGCCGCGACCTGCCGGCTCCTCGCCCTGCGCGGGGCACGGGTCGCCGTCCTGGATCGACAGGCCGGCGCCGCCGAGGAGTTGGCAGAGGAGATCGGTGGTCTGGCCCTCGGCTGCGATGTCGCCGACTCCGAGGCGGTCGATGCGGCACTGACCCGGGCCGATGCCGAGCTCGGTGGCCTGTCCGGACTCGTGAACAACGCGGGGATCGGGAACCTCAAGCCGCTCGAGGCGTACACCGACGGTGAGATCGACCTGATCTGGCGAGTGAACTTCCTAGGCACCTACAGCTGTCTCCGATCCGCGGTGCCGTACCTGCGGGCCAGCTCCGATCGCAGGGGGATGCCCTCGTCGGTCGTGAACGTAGCCAGCGTGTCGGCGCTCCGTCCGACCAGGGGAGAGGCGCCGTACTCGGCTGCCAAGGCGGCGACGGTCGCCCTCACGATGGCCGCCGCGCTCGAGTGGGCACCGTCGGTCCGGGTGAACTGCGTGTCGCCCGGGTTCGTCCACACTGCCCTCAACGACGTGCTCGTGTCGGACCCGTCGACGCGCGGCGTGATCGTCGAGGGCACGCCGCTCGGTCGCTTGGGATCCGCGTCCGAGGTCGCCGGGATGATCGCGTTCCTGCTGTCCGACGAGGCCGGCTACGTGACGGGACAGAACCTGGTGATCGACGGGGGCACGATGCTGCCGTCGTCGCAGATGGACCCGGTGCTCGAACCGCTGCTCGCCCTGTTCGACGAGGCGTGAGCTCCCGCAGAACTAGAACGCGTTCCAGTTCTGCGGGTAGCGTGACATGATGGTCGTCGGGAGGTTGATCTCCCGATACGACGCCCGACACGACGCCCGAGGGGACGGCACATGACCGCGAACGAAGCCGCAACACCGGACCTGCCGAAGATCGTCTCGGTCGACGACCACGTCATCGAGCCCCCCAACGTCTGGCTCGACCGGCTGCCCGAGAAGTACTCCGACGACGCGCCCCGTTCCTTCCGCCAGAAGGGACGGATGGAGTTCGTCGGCGGCGTGTTCAGCTTCGAGCCCGACGAGGACGGCCAGGAGGGCGACTGGTGGGCCTACGACGGCGGCCAGTTCCCCCTGACCCGGCTCGAGACCGCGGTCGGCTTCGACCGGGACCAGGTCAAGGTCGTGCCCATCACCTATGACGAGATGCGTCGGGGGTGCTGGGACAAGCAGGCCCGTCTCGAGGACATGGACGCCAACTGGACCGAGGCGTCGATGTGCTTCCCGTCGAGCTTCGTGCGCTTCTGCGGCCAGCGCTTCTACGAGGCGAAGGACAAGGAGCTCGCGGATCTCTGCGTCAAGGCCTACAACGACTGGCAGGTCGAGGAGTGGTGCGCGGATTCCGGCGGCCGTCTGATCCCCTGCATCATCGTGCAGCTCTGGGACCCGCAGCTCGCAGCGGCCGAGATCCGTCGCAACGCGGCCCGCGGCGTCCCCGGCATGACGTTCTCGGAGATCCCCCCGTACCTCGGGCTGCCGTCGATCCACGACGCCGACGGCTACTGGGACCCGGTGTTCGAGGCCTGCAACGAGACGGGCATGGTCATGAACATGCACATCGGCTCGAGCTCGAAGATGCCGTCGACCTCGGCCGACGCTCCGGCAGCGGTCGGCTCGACGCTCACGTTCAACAACGCGATGGCGTCGATGACCGACTTCATGTTCTCGGGCGTGCTGCACCGGTACCCGAACCTGAAGCTCGCCTACTCCGAGGGCCAGCTCGGCTGGATCCCCTACATGTTGGAGCGGGCCGACAAGGTCTGGGAGGAGAACCGGGGCTGGGGTGGCATCGGCGACAAGGTCCCCGAGCCGCCGAGCACCTACTACTACCGCCAGATCTACGGCTGCTTCTTCGACGACGCCTACGGCCTCAAGAACATCGAGCAGGTCGGCATCGACAACGCCTGCTTCGAGACCGACTACCCCCACTCGGACTCGACCTGGCCGCACACCAAGGAGGTCGCGCTCAAGCAGATGGGCCACATGCCGGCCGACATCGTGCGCAAGCTCGTGCGTGGCAACGCCATCTCGCTGCTGAACCTCGACCTGGAACCCTGACGTGTCGGACTCCACGTACCGCCTGACCATCGGCGGCGAGTCGGTCGAGGGAGGCGCGGGCACCTACGACATCGTCAACCCGGCCACCGAAGAGGTCGCGGGCCGGGCTCCCGAGGCCTCCGTCGATCAGGCGAACGCCGCGGTCGAGGCCGCGGCTGCCGCCTTCCCGGCGTGGTCGCGCACCAGCGGTGCCGAGCGCGCCGCTCTGCTCAACCGCGCAGCGGACCTCATCGAGGAGCACCGCAAGGAGATCATCCCGGTGCTCCAGGCCGAGACAGGCGCAACGGCCCGCACGGTCAAGTCGATGCAGTTCTTCCCCGCCACGGCGCGCCTGCGTCGCTACGCGACCGGGGCGATGCAGTCGAACATCGTGCCGCTGCCGCCCGCGGTGATGCCGACCACGCCGCTAGCTCCCGGCGGGCTGATCTCCGCCGCGGTGCACCGGGCACCCGTCGGCGTGGTCACGTGCATCACCTCGTACAACGTCCCGATGACGAACATGGCCGGCAAGATCGGCCCGGCGTTGGCGATGGGCAACACGGTCGTCGTCAAGCCGGCGCCGCAGGACCCGCTCGGCGTGCTGCGCATGGTCGAGCTGATGAACGAGGCCGGCTTCCCGCCCGGCGTCGTCAACGTGGTGACCGGCCAGGACATCGCCCCGTCCGAGGCCGTCGTCGCCCATCCCGCCACCGACATGGTGAGCTTCACGGGCTCGACGCTCGTCGGCCAGCGCATCGGCGAGGTGTGCGGGCGGGGCATGAAGCGCCAGCTGATGGAGCTCGGCGGCAAGGGCGCCTGCATCGTGTTCGACGACGCGGATCTCAAGGCCGCGATCGGTGGCATCTCGTCGGTGTGGGGCTTCCACTCCGGTCAGATCTGCACCTCGCCGACCCGTGTCATCGTGCACCGCTCGATCCACGACCACCTCGTCGGCGGACTGCTCAAGGCGTCCGAGCACATGTTGGTCGGCGACCCGACCGACGCCGAGACGGTGGTCGGCCCGGTGATCTCCGCCGCGCACCGCGAGCGCATCGAGGGCTTCGTGCAGGCCGGTCGCGACGAGGGGGCGACGATCGCCGTCGGCGGTGAGCGGCCCGACGTCGAGCGGGGCTTCTACGTCGCTCCGACGCTGCTCGTCGACTGCAACAACCAGATGACGCCGGTCCGCGAGGAGATGTTCGGGCCGGTCGTCGTGGTCGTCCCGTTCGACGACGAGGAAGAGGCCGTCGCCATCGCCAACGACAGCGACTACGGGCTCTACAGCTACGTGTTCTCGGGCGACACCGCCCGGGCGTGGCGGGTGGCCCAGCAGCTTCGGTCCGGCAACGTCGGCATCAACACGCTGCAACGCAACCACGAGGCGCCCTTCGGCGGTTTCAAGCAGTCCGGCGTCGGTCGTGACGGTGGCGACTACGGCCTGCACGCCTACTCCGAGATGCAGTCGATCGTCTGGCCCGGCTGAGCCAGAGCCTCGGGCCGCCGCCGGGTGGGTTGCTCGGTCGGCGGTAGCGTCGGCGCCGATGGTCGACCTGGCTGACGAGCTCGAGCTGTCCGATCCCCAGACCCGGGTGCTGGGCGCGCTGCTGGAGAAGCGGGCGACGACGCCCGACGTCTATCCGTTGACGCTCAAGGCCCTGGTCACGGCGTGCAACCAGACGTCGAGCCGCGACCCGGTGGTCGACTACGACGCCAACCTCGTCGAGACCACCTGCCAGGCGCTCAAGGCCAAGGGCCTGCTGCGCGTCGTGCATCCCGCGAGCGGGGAGCGCGCCACCAAGTACCGGCAGATCCTCGACGAGCAGCTCCACCTCGACGACGCCGAGTGCGCGGTCGTCGCTGTGCTCCTGCTGCGCGGGGCGCAGACGGTCCCCGAGCTGCGGACCCGCACGGAGCGGATGCACTCGTTCGCCGGCCCCGACGAGGTGGAGGCGGTGCTCGGGCGCCTGGCGTCGCGTAGCGACCGGCCGCTCGTGCGACGGCTGGAGCGAGGTGCCGGCCAGCGTGAGGCCCGGTGGATCCAGCTCCTCCAGCACGACGCCGACGGTCGGGCCGCCGCCGCTCCGGCGTCCGCCGCGGGTGGCGGCGCCGGCAGCCGCGGCGCCGCGACGGCCGGTCGGATCGACGAGCTCGAGGCACGGGTCGCGACGCTCGAGGCCCGCCTCGCAGCGCTCGAGTCCGACCTCGGCGCCTGAACCCACCCTCCCCACACCCTCCCCACACCTCCCCACCCGGCTTTGTTCCCGTTTCGTGGCCGAAATCGGCCAC
>CAZNQK010000069.1:0-14224 GCA_964575165.1 uncultured Aquihabitans sp.
CGGACGCCCTGGTCCTCGCCGTCGAGGAGGGTCACCTCACCGGCCTTGACCGTCGCCCTGTAACCGTCCGCGCGCTGCACGAACCGCCTCGCGTCGCCGGGCAGGTCGTGCACCATCTCGGGCCGGTGCAGGCGCAGCCCGTCGAGGTCGATCAGGTTCACGTCGCCGACCTTCCCGGGTGCCAGCACGCCTCGATCGCCGAGTCCGTACAGCTCGGCGGTGTCTGACGTGATCATCCGCACGGCCTGCTCGAGCGGGATCCCCTCGGCCCGGTCCCGGGCCCAGTGGGTCAGCATGAACGTCGGCGTCGACGCGTCACAGGTCGTGCCGCAGTGGGCCCCGCCGTCGCCGAGACCCCACCGCGTCGCCGGGCTCATGAGCATCTCGCGTACCGCGTCGAGGTCGAAGTCGCTGTAGTTGAGCAGCGGTCGCATGACGATCGCGTCGCCGTCATCGCCAAGCAGCGCGTCGTAGTACTCCTCCCACGGACTCACCCCGCGGGCTCGGGCTCGGGCGCCGATCGTGTCGGAGAGCGCAGGCTCGTAGTCGGGGTCAGGTCCCATCGGTACGACCCGGTCGGGATCGAGGAACTGCATCATCGTCTCGTCCATGTCGCCGACCTCGGCGAGCAGGGTCGCCCGGAACGACGGATCCCGCATCGCCGCGACCCGCTCGGCGACGGGCAGGAGACCGACCCTGGACCAGCTCGGGCAGTACGAGAACGGGTGGAACGTCTGGAGTCCGAGCAGGAGGTTGATGGGGCGGGCCGCGACCTGCGGGATGACCATCGAGCCATCCGCCTGGGCCTCGGCGCTCAGCTCCAGCATCCGGAGGTACGCCGACGGGTCGTGGTCGTTCTGGGTGAGGGCGAACACGACGGGACGGCCGATCGCCGCGCCCAGCCGACGCATCCACGCCATCTCCTTGTCGGGAGCGGCCAGGTCCTCGCCGAGAGCGCCAGCAGGCGCGAGCTCGAACACCCCCGCTCCCGCCTCGGCCAGCGCTGCCCCGATCCCGAACAGCTCGTCCTCGGCTGCGAAGGTGCCGGGAACGGGTTCTCCGTCGATGGCCATGTGGGCGATGGTCCTCGACGTCGAGAACCCGAGCGCTCCGGCCCTGATCGCGTCGCCGACGATGCCGGCCATCGCGTCGATGTCCTCTGCCGTCGCCGGCTCGTTGCGGGCTCCGCGCTCGCCCATCACGTAGGCCCGCACCGCGCCGTGGGGGACCTGGGTGCCTACGTCGAGCATCTTGGGCGCCCGCTCAACCGCGTCGAGGTACTCGGGGAAGGTCTCCCACCCCCACTGGATCCCGTCGGCGAGCGCCGCCCCCGGGATGTCCTCGACGCCCTCCATCAGCCCGATCAGCCAGTCGTGGCGATCGGGCTCGACGGGCGCGAACCCCACACCGCAGTTACCAATGACGACCGTGGTCACGCCGTGCCAGCAGGTCGGCGTCAGCAGCGGATCCCAGGTCACCTGGCCGTCGAAGTGCGTGTGGATGTCGACGAACCCCGGCGTGACCAGCAGACCGTCGGCGTCGAGCTCACGCTCGGCCGGACCGTCGACCCTCCCGACCTCCGTCACCACACCGTCTGTGATCGCGACGTCGGCCGTGCGCCGCGCTGCCCCCGTTCCGTCGACCACCGACCCGCCACGGATCACCAGATCGTGCACCGCTGACCCCCTGTTCGGACCCCCAATCCACAGTCTCGCACCACCGCCGCTCTGGAACCGCCTGAGAGGCGTGAGCCCGGGGGAGGTGCACTCCGACGATCACCCGTTGCCGACGGCCCCCGGGACGTAGGCGCAGCCCGGGTCCTCCGCCAGCGGGTCTCCCGTCGCCGCGTAGGCCCGGGAACGTGAGCCACCGCAGTTCTCCCGGAACTCACAGCGGCCGCAGCGACCACCGAGATTGTCAGGGTCGCGCAGCGACCGGAAGAGCGGGGCGTCCCGGTAGATCTCCGAGAACGGCCTCGAACGGATCGAACCGGCCGACACGGGAAGGAACCCGCTCGGCTGGACGCTGCCGTGGTGGTCCACGAACGCGAACCCACGGCCCGCGTTGACATCCAGCGGTGGCCGGGGCATCCGCTGACGGTCGCTCGAGTCCGGACCGACGGGAGTTGTCGCGGCCCTCAGCCGGCGGCGCAACGACCCTGGCGGGAACGAGCTGTCCGGATCCTCCACCGAGGCCCGTTGCATGGCGATGCGCCGGAACTGCGGTGCCTCCGTCGCCTTCACCGCAACCCTCCCACCGATCTCGTGCAACCAGTGCAGGACCTCCTCGACGTCCTCTGCTCCGAGAGCACCGAGATCTCGTCCGCGACCCGTCGGCACCAGGAAGAACACGCTCCAGAGCGAAGCACCCAGTTCGACGACGGTGTCGAGGATCCGAGGAAGCTCGTCGACGTTGGCAGCCGTGACGGTCGTGTTGACCTGGAGCCTCAGCTGAGCGCGGACGACCTCCCGCGCCGCTTCCAGAGTCCGTTCGAAGACGCCGTCGACGCCACGGAATCCGTCGTGTGTGGTCGCCCCGGCACCGTCGAGCGACAGCGACACCGCGGAGGTGCCGGCGCCGCGGAGTCGCTCCAGCCGGTCCCGGGTGAGCAACGGCGTGACCGACGGCGCCAGCGAGATGTGCAGCCCGGCTGCCGTTCCGTAGGCGACCAGCTCCTCGAGGTCGGCCCGTTCGAACGGATCCCCACCGGTGAACACCACCATCGGTCTCGGCGGCTCGTAAGCCGCAAGGTCGTCCAGGAGACGACGACCTTCCTCTGTGGTCAGCTCGAGCGGATCCCGATGGTGCTGCGCGTCGGCACGACAGTGGGCACAGACGAGCGCACAGGCGCGGGTCAGCTCCCAGATGACGATGAAAGGTCGGTCGTCCAGGTTCTGGCGCAACGTCCGGATCGCGTGCGGTGATGTCGTGGTCATCTGCTCACCCTGCTCATGTAGGAGTCGTCACGACGGCCGACGCACCGTCGATGATCCGGGAGGCCGCTGCACGACCGGATCTGATGCAGGACGCTATGCCGACGCCGTCGTACGGTGCCCCCGCCAGCAGCACCGCGTCCGTAGGCAAGGCCGAACGGATCGCTGCCATCCGTTCCAGATGCCCGACCTCGAGCTGAGGCATGGCGCGGGGCCAGCGCTGGACGTGGAAGGTGGAGGGATCGGATCGCAGTCCCGTCGCCTCGGCCAAGTCCGCGTGAAGGCGCCCCACGAGGTCCTGGTCCGACGACGTCGTGATGTCGCCGCCGCCCCCGGTGTCGCCGTAACGACCGGCGGACATGCGGACAAGGAACACACCCGGATCGCTCAGATGCGGCCACTTCCGCGACAAGAACGTCGCCGCCTTGAGGAAGCGGCCCCTCGAAGGTGGGACGAGGACGCCGGTCGCGCCGAAGGCGGACTCCCGTTCCACATCGGCTCTGGGGTAGGCGACCACCGCTGTCACGACAGAAGCTGCGTTCAGGTGAGCGAGCCCGGCCACCGGAGGGGATCCATCGCGACCCGCTCCGAGGATCGCCGCCGCCTCGGCTGCGGGCACCGCCAGCACCACCGCATCGACCACGAGGCTCTCGCCGCCGTCGAGCTCGACCCGGACCCCGCTCCGGTCGGCGTCTACGGAACTGACTCCCACGCCGCATCGGACCGTGACGGCGGGATGTGCGGCCAACGCCTCAACGAGCACGGTCAACCCGCCGGGGAACGTGAGGAACGTCGGCGCCGAGGACGCTGCCGGCCGTGGACCGAGCATCAACGAGCGGCGGTTGGCCGCCACCGCTGCGAGGTACGGCGTCGCCGCCCGGAGGCTCAGGCGCGACACGTCGCCGGCGTGGAGGCTCCCGAGGAGTGGGTCGACCAGCTGCTGCACCACGCGTCGACCGAATCGCCGGGAGAGGAATGCACCGACGGAGACGTCATCGTCCAGTGACTCCCGGGGGACCAGCGGCTCGAGGGCGGCGCGGGCCAACCCGACCGGTCCGAGCACCCTCGATCCGATCAGCGGCGCCAACCGCGTGGGACCGGCGGGACCCATGCCGGCCGGCAGGCGGCGGAGTCCCCGACGCGTCCAGATCCATGTCCAAGTGGTTCTCGCTCCCACAGCCAGGTCGGCGACGCCGACCTCTGCCAGTAGGTCGGTGACATGCGGTCCCGCCACGTGCAGGGCCTCCGCACCCACGTCGACCGGGAGACCGGCGACCTGTGCCGTCCGGATCTGGCCGCCAGGGACGTGTTGCCGCTCGAGGACCGTGACGTCGACACCCGAGGTCGCCAACGTGCGGGCGGTCACGAGGCCCGATATCCCGGCCCCGATCACAACCACCGACTGCGACACGCGCCACCTCCCGGTGGCAGCGAACGCCTGCCACCTCATCGGAGCGTAACGAGGAGACAGTCCGGGGCGGAGGGGCCTTTGGTCATTTCCGGGCCGGATCGCCGCGGATTCTCCAGTCGGGGCCGGGACGCGCCGACGCTGGTGGGACGATGTCACCAACTCGGCCTCCATGGCCCGACGCTCCGTCGACCGACCTACATCGGCTCAGCGCCTCGGTCGATCGCCTCACCGCGCACGCCGACAACTGGTCGACCGGACGGCTCCTCGACGAGGGCCTCGACCTGGTCCGAGACGTGTCATGGGCGGACTCTTGCGCGTTGCTGCGGGTCTCCCGTGGAAGGGTCCACGTGGTGCACGCCCGGCCCGGTCTCCCAGGCGAGCCTGCCATGGCGTCCACCGCCACCGCGGGTGTGAGCACCGCCATCATCGACGGTCCAGCAGATGAGGGAGGTGGACACGACGCGCCAGGAAGCGCCGAGGTCCCGATCCCCCCGGTCGACAGCTCCGTCCCCGTCGCGTGGTTCCCCTGGGGGCTGGCACCGATCGAGGCCGACCGGTTCGTCCTCGTCGACGACGCCAGATCCCTTCCGGCCAGCCCGGTCGGCCCGACGACCCTGGGTGCCCTCGGTGTCCGCTCCTGCCTGCATCTCCCGTTGCGTCAGCGCGGTCGCACGGTCGGCGCGGTGCACCTCTTCTGGAACGAGCCCCGACTCGCGTGGGATGACGACCGCGGCCGCCTCTTGCGCACCCTCGGCCGATTCCTGCTCACCTGCCAGGACCCGGTCCCGACACGCCCGGATCCGACCTGACAGACAGGATCCCGACCGGCCGAGCCGGACGGATCAGGAGTCGGAGTCGCTCTCGGAGGTCCCGTCGCTCTCGGTGGTTCTGTCACGCTCAGGGGCTCCGTCACGCGCCACCTCCTCGAGCGTCCCGTCCTCCTCGGCCAGGCGCCTGACGCCGACCGCGGCGTCGCCGTCGCCGAGACGCAGGACACGGCGCATGGCCTTGCGCACCCCCTGGTCACCTGACTCCTCGCGGATCCGCTCGATCTCCGTGAGGTGGGAGTCCACGACCTCGTGACGTTCGAGGATCGTCGAGACGAACGCCTGGACGACCCCGGCCGCCGGCAGAGCCATGATCGCCCCCATCGGCCCGAGCAGCGTTCCGCCGACGATCGCCGAGCCGAACGCCACCGCCGGATGCAGGTCCATCGTCTGCGCGGTGATCTTCGGCGAGAAGAAGTAGTTCTCGATCTGCTGGTAGACGAGGATGAACCCGAGGACCCAGAGGGCGTCGATCGGGTCGTTGAGCAGAGCGATCAGCACCGGGAGCGCGCCTGCGAGGTACGTGCCGATGGCGGGGATGAACTGGCTGATCAGTCCCACCCACAGGGCGAGCGCCAACGGCGACGGCACCCCGACGATCGACAGGAACACCCAGGTGCACAGCGACGAGAGTGCCGCCAGGACCAGCCGGCTGTAGATCCACCCGCCGGTCTTCTCGATGGCCAGCTCCCACAGGAGCAGCACGGTCCGCTGGTTGCGTTGCGGGAGGATCGAGCACATGTTGCGGCGCAGCTGCGGCCCCTGCGACGTCATGTAGTAGCTGAACAGTGCGATCGTGAAAGCCTGGAAGAGGAGCCCGAACAGGGTTCCGGTGACCGACAGCACGCGACCGCCGAGGTTCTTGGCGACGTCGGTCAGGTCGTCCTGGTAGCTCTCGATCTGCTTCGTGATGTCCTTGGTCGTGATGTCGGTGTCGAACGTGTCGTTCACCCACTTCGTCGACTCGGCAAGGTAGCTGGGGGCCCGGTCGACCAGATCCTCGACCTGGTTGACGACGAGGTCCCCCATGACGAACAGGAACACCCCGCTCACCACGAAGAGTGTCAGGAAGCAGAACAAGGTGGCGACGCTGCGCTTCCAGCCGCGGTCGGCAAGGAAGTTCACGGCAGGCTCGACCGCGAAGGACAGGAACAGCGAGATCGCGACGATCAGCAGGAACCCCTGGAGCTGTATGAGGATCGACCGGCCGAACTGGAACGCCGCTACGGCGAGGGCGACGGCGACGACCGCCCGCCAGAACCACCGGGGCAGAGCGTGGCCGTCGCCCATGCGCAGCGACACCAGCGGTGGGTTGTCGGTCTCGCCCTCCGGTGGAGGACCGGCGTCGACGGCGGTCACCCGGCCAAGGTTGTCACCCGGACGGTCCGGTTTCGCGGACCGCGACAGCGCGACAGGTCGTCAGCCGGGACCGAACATCATCAGCCACTGCTCGGCGGAGCGGGGCTTGAACACGACGTTGCGGCGACGGGTGTCGCCCATCAGGTCGGACGACTCGACCGAGTACTGGTGGCCGGGGAACAGGATCGCGTCGTCGGGGACCTTCGCCAAGGTGTCGGTGAGCGAGTGGTAGAGAGCCTCGGGGTCGCCGCCGGGCAGGTCCGTCCGGCCGCACCCGTCGAGGAAGAGCGTGTCGCCCGCGACCAGGCAGTTGTTCACGAAGAAGCACTGGCTCCCGGGCGTGTGACCCGGCGTGTGGACGAGCTCGATCGGGATCTCGCCGACCCGGACCGTGTCGCCGGCGCCGTGGACCGCGAGGTCTGCGTCGGTCAGATCGGTGACCTTGAGCACCCACTCGGCCTCGTCCGCCTGGACGTGGATCGGGACCGGTGCGAGCTCGAGCAGCTCGGCCGCTCCTTCGATGCGCATGCCCATCATGGTTCCGCCGCAGTGGTCGGGGTGGTAGTGGGTGACGAGCGCTCCGGTGAGCCGCATGCCGTCGGCCTCGACGACGTCGAGCAGGTCCCGCACCCCGTAGGCGGGGTCGACGACCATGCACTCGCCGGTAACCCGGTCCCCGATCAGGTACGAGAAGTTGACCATCTGGCGGGCGACCTGGTCATCACGTGCGAAGTCCCGCCCGGCCAGGAGCTGGCGGAAGTAGAACCGGTCGTCGAAGTCCCCGGGCTGGTGGGCGCCGGCGTCGTGGGGGGTTTCCTGCGGTGATCCTGCGTCGCTCACACCGCCACGCTACCGACGCGGCGCTTCCATAGAGGATCGTGTCGCGAGGGAGCGATCAGCCTGCCAGCAACCAATCCGCCAGGGCAGCCTTGAACGCGGCGTCGTATCGCTCGTAGTCCGCACGGAGCGCGTCGCCGGGCCAGCGACGGTCGAGCAGCTCCCGCGGCAGCAGAGGATCCGCGTTGAAGTGCCGCAGAACCGACGCCGACAGCACGAACCCGGGGCTCAGGGCGTCGACATCACCGGCGTCGAGGCGTGAGAGCAGCCCGTGCATCTCGCGTCGCAGACCCATCGCCGTCGCGGCCCAGTCCTCCAGGTCCCACAACTGCGCGGCGAGGTCGTCGTCGGCGTCGGGCTGCACCACGAACCACCGGGCGAACGGCGCCACCACATCGAGGTCCGCTGCCGATCGGTCCGCCGGGAGGTTGTCGGGTCGCATCCACACCCCGTCGCGGAGCTCCCCCATCCGCAGCCGTGCCATCGCCCGACGAAGAGCGGCGCGGTCGGTCGGGTTCCGTGCCCCCTGCTCGACGACCGCCTGACGCCACGTTCCCGGCCACTCGAGCTTCGTAGCCGTCCGGCTGATGTCCTGGCGGTGCTGACGGGCGACGAGCTCGCCGGCCAGCTCGTAGCGACCCCCGTCGGCCCGGGTCACCTCGCCGGCGGCGACCATCCGCGACAGCGCCGTCCGCACCGTACCCTCCTCGAGCCCGAACAGCGCTCCGGCCCTGACCAGCTGGCGAACCGGCAGCGACGGCGGTCGGGTGCCGAGGAGCGTCGATGCCAGGATCGACCGGGCCGTGAGCGGTCGGGTCCCGACGGGAGGAACGTCGTCTCTCGGGTTCGCCACCACCGCTCGACTCTACCCGTCGACGTTACATACGTTGCCATGCTTATCGTTCACGCCGTAATATCGATCCATGGCGACCGTGGTTCGGGCACCCGAGACGATGTTGCCCCCCGACAGCGCCCTCACCGACGTCCTTCCCACCGACCGGCTCGGACCGACAGGGCGACCCGTCGGCGAGCTGCGCTCCGAGCTGTACCGGATCCCGAACGCCGCCAACGTCGCCCACGTCGCCGGCGTGTGGATCCAATCGGTGGGCGTGCTGGCGTTGGCCGCGTGGTGGGACAACCCGCTCGGATGGATCGCCGCGTTCCTCCTCATGGGACGGGCCATGGCCCGCTTCGCGATCCTGGCCCACGAGGCCTCGCACCGTCTCCTGTTCACCGACCGGAAGCTCAACGACGTGGTCGGAGCCTGGCTGCTCGCGTACCCGGCGTTCGTCCCGTTCGACCTCTACCGACGCAGCCACATGGCGCACCACAAGGAGGAGTTCGGACCGACCGAGCCCGACCTCATGCTCTACACGGGCTACCCGATCACCAGGGCGTCGTGGCGACGCAAGCTGACCCGTGACGCCGACGGCAACAGCGGCTGGAAGAACCTGCGGTCGCTGCTGCTCGCGGTGCGGTCCCCGGCGGCCCGACCCGTCGCGCTGAAGATCCTCGGCTGGCAGGCGGTCCTGTTCGTCGGGCTGTGGGTCGGCCTCGGCCACTGGTGGATCTACCCGGTGTTCTGGCTGCTGCCCTGGATGACCGTGTGGCGGGTGTTCAACCGGTTGCGGGCGGTCGCAGAGCACGGTGGGATGGTGGCGTCACCCGACAGGCGGCTCACCACCCACCATGTGCGCCAGGGCTGGTGGGCCCGGTTCTGGATCGTGCCGTTCAACACCGGCTGGCACCTCGCCCACCACGTCGACATCGGCGTCCCGTTCTCCAGGTTGCCCGCGCTGCAGCGAGAGCTCGAAGCGGCCGGGTACGTGCAGCCCGAGTTGGAGTGGCCGAGCTACCGGGCCCTGTGGCGCCACGCCCGCAGCCGGGACGTGCGGTGAGTGACACCGGCCCGACTCCCATCACAACCCCGTCCGATTCTCGTGACATCCGGGCGCCATATACGCCCGTTTCTGTCATGAGAATCGGAGTTGACGTCAGGCTGTGCCAGCCAGGGCTGCGCTGAGGGCCTCCAGAGCGATCGAGATCTCCGTCTCGCCCACCACCAACGGTGGCATGAACCGCACGACGTTTCCCCACGTCCCGGCGTTCATCATCAGGACGTTCGACTCGTCACGGCAGTGGGCGATCACCGCTGCGGTCCGGGCGGCGTCCGGCTCACCCGTCGACGGGTCGCACAGCTCCATGGCCACCATGAGGCCGGGGCCGCGGACGTCGGCGATCACGGGGTGGGTCGCGGCCAGGGCGGTCAGGCCTTCACGCAGCTGGTCGCCCCGGGCGTTGACCGCGTCGAGGAAGCCGTCGGCGGTGAGGACGTCGATGGTGGCCAGGGCCGCCGCGCAGCCGATCGGGTTGCCGCCGTAGGTCCCGCCGTGCGAACCGGTCGGCCAGCGCTCCATCAGCTCGGCCGACGCACCGATCGCAGCGATCGGGAACCCCGACGCGATCCCCTTGGCCATCACGAGGATGTCGGGCCGGACGCCGGAGGCCTCGACGTGGAACATCCGGCCGGTCCGACCGAAACCGCACTGGACCTCGTCCGCGATGAACAGGATCCCGTGCTCGTCGCAGATCTCGCGAAGACCCCGCATGAACGAGTCTGGAGCCGGGTGGTAGCCGCCCTCGCCCAGCACCGGTTCGAGGATCATCGCCGCCGTCTCGGCCGGAGCGGTCTGGCTGGCGAGCAGGTAGCGGACGCCGTCGAGCGCGGCGGTGACGGCGTCGTCCTCGGACAGCCCGGTGCCGACCGTGTGCGGGAACGGGGCGGGGAACACGCCGGACGGGAGCGGCGTGTGGCCGGCCCGGTAGCCGTTCTTCGACGTGGTCATCGCCATAGCCAGGTGCGTGCGACCGTGGAAGCTCCCCTGGAACACGATGACGTTCGGTCGGCCCGTCGCCTGCTTGGCGAGCTTGACGGCGCCCTCCGTCGCCTCGGCGCCCGAGTTGGCGAAGAAGAAGGTGTCGATGTCAGCGGGAGCCAGCTCGGCCAGTCGGGCGGCCAAGGGCTCGAGGAGGTCGTGCCGGTAGCAGTTGACCTGGGCGTGGACGAACCGCTGCGCCTGCTCTGCGATGGCCGCGACCACCTGGGGGTGGCAGTGCCCGGTGGATGTGACCGCGATGCCGGAGGTGAAGTCGAGGTAGCGCTCGTCGTCGACGGTCGTGATCCAGCACCCCTCACCCGAGGCGACCTGGAGGTCGGTGACGTGGAACCACACGGGGGCGAGGTGCGAACGTGACGAATCGGCCATGTCCGGAATGGTACGGCCCACCCCGATCCGCGTTCTGACGACAAGTCACGGTCGCTGTGACGCCCGGACGTCACGAGAATCCGGTGCCTCCCGATTCTCGTGACGTCCGGGAGTCCTCATGACGTCGCAGTGTCATGAGAATCCGGTCGGTCCGGACTCGCCGGTAGCCTCGAACCATGTCCGAGCCCATCGTCACCAACCCGACCGTCGACGCCCGTCGCGTCGCGTTCCTGGGGCCAGTGGGCACGTTCACCGAGCAGGCCCTGCACCGCGAGCCGGATCTGTCGGCGTTGGAGCTCGTCCCGCTGCCCACCATGGCCGACGTGCTGTTCGCCGTGCAGGAGGGCGACGCGGAACTGGGCGTGGTGCCGATAGAGAACGCCATCGAGGGCACCGTCAACGCCACGATCGACACCCTGGCCTTCGACGTCGACCTGTTGATCCAGCGGGAGCTCGTCGAGCCTGTCGAGATGCACCTCCTGGTCCCGCCCGGGTCCGGGTTGTCGGGGATCAAGAAGGTCCTTTCGATCCCGGTCGCCGCGGCACAGTGCCGGACCTGGATGCGCGAGCACCTCCCGGGTGTGGAGCTCCTGCCCGCCAACTCGACCGCCGAGGCCGCCGAGACCTGTGCCCAGACGGACGATCCGACCGTCGCTGCGATCGCCAACGCCCGAGCGGCAGAGGTCTACGGGCTCGACGCCGCGGCGAGCGGCATCGAGTCCCACCCCGAGAACCGAACCCGGTTCGTCGTCGTCGGCCGGGCCGGCATCCCGGCGCCGACAGGGCACGACAAGTCGTCGATCGTCGTCTATCAGCGAGCCGACCGCCCAGGATCGCTCTTGGCGATCCTCCAGGAGTTCGCGGCCCGGTCCATCAACCTGACCCTCTTGCTCAGCCGTCCGACCAAGACCTCGCTCGGCGACTACTGCTTCCTGCTGGAGCTGAACGGCCACATCGCCGATCCCGTCGTCGCCGACTGCCTGCGAACGTTGCGAGCAACCCAGGCCGACGTGAAGTTCCTCGGATCGTTCCCCGCTGCCGGCGAACCGGAGCCGACCGCGGCCGGGGCGAACGACGACGCCCGCGCCGCAGCGGATGAGTGGATGGCCTCGCTTCGTTCCCAGATCGGCTACTGACCGGGCAGACCAGATCGGTCAGGGGCCCGCCGGATCAGGGATCTGCGTCGAGGAGCGCAACCAGCTTCTTCGGTGCCACGCACCGGTAGGCGTCGACGATGACCGCGTCGACCTCGTCCCAGTCGACGTCGAGGTCGAGCCGCAGACCGATCCAACCACGGTGGCCGACGTACGGCGGCACGAAGAACCGGTCCGGTTCGCTGTCGACCATCAGGGCCTGGGCTCCCTCCGGCGCAGGACACCAGATGGCCAGTCTGCCGTCACCGTGATGGTCGTCGTGGAACATGACGAACGACTTCCTGACGAAGAACGTCGGCGATCCGTGGCTGAGCTTCTCGGTGACCTCGGGCAGCGCCGTGCAACTCGCCCGCACCCGAACGAGCGCCACCTCGACGTCCTCCGAGGTGTACCCGAGCTCGGTTGGGACTGAGTCATCCGGCATCGCCCCATACTCGCCGAACCGGTCGAGGCCTTGTCGCCCGACTCGCCGGGTGCCGGCCATCACCGCCCGCGCAGCACCGGTACAGTCGCAGTCTCCACTCTGGAGGGATGGCAGAGCGGACGAATGCGACGGTCTTGAAAACCGTTGGGCCGGCAACGGTCCCGTGGGTTCGAATCCCACTCCCTCCGCGAACAGATGCAGTCCGGGCCAGGCCCCGCGGCGTCGGCCAGAGCCATCGCCGATGCACCTTGGTAGCGTCCGACCGACCGGGTGGGCGTCGGGAGGATCGAACACATGAGTGCCGAACTGCTGCATCGCATCCAGTTCGGGCTGACGATCAGCTTCCACTTCATCTTCCCGCCGATGTCGCTCGGACTCGGTCTGCTGCTGGTCGTGTTCGGCGTGCAGTCGGTCCGCACCGACGACCCCAAGTGGCGACAGCTCGCCATGTTCTGGACCCGCATCTACGGCCTGATCTTCGCGATGGGGGTCGCCACCGGGCTCGTCCAGGAGTTCCAGTTCGGCACCAACTGGTCCGTCTACTCGCGCTACGTCGGCAACATCTTCGGCAGCCTGCTGGCCGCTGAGGGGATCTTCGCGTTCATGCTCGAGGGCGGGTTCCTCGGGCTGATGCTCGCCGGCGGGCGTCGCCTCGGGAACAGGCTGTGGCTGTTCGCCACGTCGATGGTTGTCCTCGGAGCGACCTTCAGTGCCACCTGGATCATCATGGCCAACTCCTGGATGCAGACGCCGCAGGGCTACGAGCTGCGGAACGAGGGTCGGGGCACCCAGGCGTTCATGACCAGCTTCCGCGACGTCGTGTTCACACCCTCGTTCGGTCCCAGGTTCTGGCACACGCTCGTGGCTTCGTGGATCGTCGGCTCCGCTCTCGTGATCAGCGTCGCCGCGTACTACCTGATCCGCCGACGGCACGAAGACCTGGCCAAGACGATGATGCGAGTCGCCCTCCCGCTGTTCACGGTGCTCGCCCTCCTCCAGGTCACGGTCTTCGGCGCCAACCAGGCCACGTCGGTGGCGAACAACCAGCCCGAGAAGCTCGCCGCGATCGAAGGGGTCTACGAGACCCAGGACTGCGCCCCGATGACCATCGTGGGGTGGACGAACCCGACCACGCAGACCACGAAGGGTATCCAGGTCCCCTGCCTGCTCAGCATCCTCGTCGGCATGAGCCCGTCTACAGAGGTCCAGGGCCTGGACGACTTCCCCCGCGACGACTGGGCGAACACCTCGGTCGTGTTCCACACCTACCACCTGATGATCAACCTCGGCATGGTGTTCGTGGCGATCGGCGGGGCGGCGTGCCTGCTGTGGGCCTGGAAACGGCGGCTGTGGAACCAGCGCTGGATGCTCTGGATCCTCGTCGGCACCGTCGTCGGGACCCAGCTCGCCACCCTGTCGGGATGGTGGACCGCCGAGATCGGCCGGCAGCCGTGGATCGTCTGGCAGCTTCTGCGCACCGAGGACGCATCCAGCCCGAACGTGTCGAGCGGTCAGGTCGCGTTCACCATCGGGATGTTCGTCGTCCTCTACACGGTCGTGCTGGGCGTGTTCCTGTTCCTCCTCGACAGGATCATCAAGGCCGGCCCACCGGAACCACCGGACCCGGAAGATGTCGCGGCGCTACCCGACACGTGGGGTGCCGCCTTCCAGCACCGGTCCCGGGTCTCTGACGGGAGTCGCTGACATGTGGCTCCAGACTCTGTGGTTCGTGCTCTACGTCGGGATCATCGCCGGCTACGTGATCCTCGACGGCTTCGACCTCGGCGTCGGCATCTTGTCGCCGTTCGTCGCCCGCAGCGACCGGGATCACAGGATGCTCCTGAACGCCATAGGCCCGGTGTGGGACGGCAACGAGGTCTGGCTCGTGCTCGGCGGCGGAGCGCTGTTCGCTGCCTTCCCGATCGTGTACGCCTCGCTGTTCAGCGGCTTCTACCTCGCGATGATGCTCGTGCTGCTCGTGTTGATCCTGCGAACGATCGCGATCGAGTTCCG
>CAZNQK010000069.1:14324-15904 GCA_964575165.1 uncultured Aquihabitans sp.
TCATGACGGGACTGGTGGCCTGGACGCTGACGCTCGACAACGAGGTGTCGGACCGCTTCGCCGACCGGCCATGGACCGTCGTGTTCCCGCTCCTGGCGCTGGTGGCAGCGCTGGTGGCCTGGCGGTCGATCCGTTCGGGTTCGCACCTCGCGGCGTTCGGATCATCCGTCGCGATGATCGGCCTGCTGATGGCCAGCGTCGCCGCCGGGCTGTACCCGGTGATGCTGGCGTCGTCCACAGACAGCGCCTATGACCTGACGATCCACAACGCGTCCTCGGCCGAGCCGACGCTGCGGGTCATGACCGTGTTCGCCGTCATCGGCATCCCGTTCGTGCTGCTCTACACCGCTGGCGTGTACTACTTCTTCCGCGGCCGGGTCGTCCTCGACGACGACGGCTACTGACAGCGCCGCTGTCGACCTGCTGTGGCCGTGGCATCGAACTGCGGGTTCGGACGGCGTCAGCCGGTACAGTGACGCCGACTCGGAGAGGTGCCGGAGTCAGGTCGATCGGGCCTCCCTGCTAAGGAGGTGTGGGGGCAACCTCACCGTGGGTTCGAATCCCACCCTCTCCGCCAACGGGCGTCGGCTTCGGTCGGCGCCCGTTCCGCGTCTCTGGCTCGGTTCCCGTCGCTGCTCACCCGCCCAGTACCCCGTTCGCTTCCGCTCCGAGACAGGCCGCTGTCCCGGAGCCGAGGGATCCGAACTGGGTTCGAGGTTCGACCGGAGCGGCGTACGAGATGTCGTAGAGGGCCTCGACGTGCAGTGACATCTGACTCGTTTGTTGCGTTTTCATGACGACTTGTCGTACAACTGTCACTCATCGACCAAGAGCGGTGGCTCCGGAGCCACGGCGCACACGGGGTGGTCCATCGAGGGCCTGCTGGCTGAGACCCGTGCAGCGCAGTCCGAGAGCACCTTCTTCCCCCTGATCTCGAACGCACCCCGAACGCCGGGGTGCACGTTTGGAGGAAACACCCATGAACACCAAGTCCGTCACGCGCGCGCTCGCACTCCTGGCCATCGCCGGTGCGTTCGTGCTGTCCTCGTGCACCCCGGAGCAGCAGGCCCAGGTCATCGAGGCCGTCAAGGCCCAGCAGTCCGCCGACGGCGTCGGGGACCGCTACGCGCACGTCCTGAGCGACACCGGTCTCGCCCGCCTGCGGGCGTGCGAGTCCGGCGGCCGCTACAACGCCGTCAGCGCCAACGGCACGTACCGCGGCGCCTACCAGTTCAGCCGGAGCACCTGGAACGCGACCGCCGGGCGTCACTACCCGCACCTGCGTGGCGTCGACCCGGCCGCCGCTGCCCCGTTCGATCAGGACCGCATGACCCGCGCCCTGTGGGCCAACGGCGGGCCCGGCCACTGGCCGGTGTGCGGCAAGCGCGTCTGATCCGCTCCGTCAGGACATCCGTCACGGTGGCCGGGCCCACGGGTCCGGCCACCGTCGCGTCCGGGCATCGATCTGTCGACAGGTACGTCTTTGGACGCTCCCGCGTGGCCGTCTACGATCGGGCGGTTCCAACCAGCGCTCGTAGCTCAATTGGATAGAGCATCTGACTACGGATCAGAAGGTTGGG
>CAZNQK010000070.1:0-1505 GCA_964575165.1 uncultured Aquihabitans sp.
CTAAGAATTCGACTCGAAGCCACCGATCAGGGAGCGACGGGCACCTGGTTGAGCGCCCGGTACGAGTGGACGATCGAGATCAGTGCGATCGGCCCGGTGGCCAGCACGCCGATGCAGCACAGCAGGATGCCCACGTAGTACACGAGGTAGGCGACCAGCAGGATCAGGAACACCTTGCCGAAGTTGTCCTTGACCCAGTCGATGCTCTGCTTGATCGCGTCGGCCGGCCCGACGCCCTTGTCGAGGGCGATGATCGGTGCGTACGCGGTGAAGATCAGCCAGATGATGCCGGGGATGAAGCACAGCAGGTACCCGACGAAGGCGCCGAGGCCCACCAGCAGGATCGTGAGGATGAACGGGCCCATGTTCGACGTGTCGGTCAACATCGACACCTCGGGCTTGACGCCCTTGGTGACGCCGAGGCCGGCGCGGTAGACGCCTGCCTGGAGGAAGAACGCCACGACGAACTGGAGCACCATCACGACGGCGAAGCCCATCATGGACATGAACGCACCGGCGCTGCCGTCGTTGTTGATCGCCGGGAGCAGCACGAGCTGGCCGAGCATCGACACGACCAGGGTGGCCCCGAACACGATCAGCATCAGGATCACGAGCGGTCCGGCGTTCTCCTGGAACTTGTTCCAGCCGTAGGAGATCGACTCGCCGACGTCGAGGCGCGGCACCTGGCCTCCACCCCCGCCGTAGGGCTGGGCCGGCGGCGGGGTGAAGCCACCGCCACCTCCGCCGTATCCACCGGGGGGCGGCGGCTGGCCCGGAGGTGCGGGTGGCGGGAAGCCTCCGCCGGCAGGCGGCGGTACGGGTCCGCCGGGAGGCGGAGCCGGGTATCCACCTCCTCCGGGTGGCGGCGGGACGCCCGGGCCGCCGGGCGGCGGTGGGAAGTTGGGGTCACTCATGGATGGAGCCTCCGGTGGGATGGGAACGGGAGATCACGACACGTCGACGACGACGGTCTTGGCGGCCAGGTCGAACGGCGTCTGTCGGCGCTCGTTCGAGAAGAGGTTGACAAGGGCCCAGATCCACAGGGCGATCGACAGCAGCGTCCCGATGCAGCACGGGATCAACCCGACTGCGTTCGGAAGGTACCTCATGATCGATGGTCCCCACCCGGGAGTCTGGCCGTCGGCGAGTCTGACGACCTTGACCTTCATGAGCATCGCTCCCGGCGTCTGACCCTTCAGAGCCACGAACACGATGTGGTAGAGCCCGGGTAGCACGAGCCCGGCGAACATGAACGCCAGCGACGCGCCTGTGCCGACAGCGGAAGAGAAGCCAGTCGTGTTGCCGAACTCGTCGGCGGTCGTCGTGGTCGATCCCGTCGTGGCGAAGAGCACGATCATCAACGGGACCATCACGACCAGGATGATGACGAAGTCGATGAGCCAACCGGCGATGCGCTTGCCCGGTGACGCGAGCACGGCGCTCGAGGGGAGGCCCTGGCCGTACTGGTAGGGAGCGGCCGGCGGCTGGTAGCCACCTGCCGACGG
>CAZNQK010000070.1:1605-10224 GCA_964575165.1 uncultured Aquihabitans sp.
CCGTAGGCGCCGGGGGGTGGAGGCTGCTGGCCGTAGCCGGGTTGCCCGTACTGCGGCTGGCCGTAGGCGCCGGGGGGTGGAGGCTGCTGGCCGAACCCACCGGGCGCGGGGGGCTGGGGTGCCACGGGTGGCTGCGGCGGCTGTGACGGGTACCCTCCCGGGGCCGGGGCCGGGGCCGGGGGCTGGGGCGGTACTCCACCGGTCGTCGGTTCCTGAGGTTCGCCGCCGGGCGGTGGAGGAGGAGGGGGCGCGTCGCTCATGACGCGCGGTTCTCGGAGAAGTGCTTCACGCGGGCAACGGTAGCCACGGGGCCGCTGGATGCGGCGGATCTGGAACCAACGGCGCCCGCCGGTACGCTCGGCGCCCATGTCCAACGATCCCACCGTCGCGCCGTCGTCGGAGCTGTTCGACAAGATCGTGAACCTGACCAAGCGTCGGGGCTTCGTCTATCCGTCCGCCGAGATCTACGGCGGGTTCCGTTCGACCTACGACTACGGGCCGATCGGGGTGCTCCTGCTGCGCAACGTGAAGGACGCGTGGTGGCGCTCGATGGTGCAGCTCCGGGGCGACGTCGTCGGCCTCGACGCCTCGATCCTGTCGCCCCCGCAGGTGTGGGAGGCGTCGGGTCACCTGGCCAACTTCACCGACCCCCTGGTCGACTGCACCAACTGCAACACCCGTTGGCGCGTCGACAAGCTCGATGACCCCGATCAGTGCCCGAGCTGCGGCAAGCGGGGCACGTTCACCGAGCCCCGTCAGTTCAACCTGATGTTCAAGACCCAGGCGGGTCCGGTGGAGGACGCGTCGGCGGTGGCCTACCTGCGGCCCGAGACGGCGCAGGGCATGTTCATCAACTTCAAGAACGTGATCGACACGACCCGGGTCCGTCCGCCGTTCGGGATCGCCCAGATCGGCAAGTCGTTCCGCAACGAGATCACCCCGGGCCAGTTCGTGTTCCGCACCCGGGAGTTCGAGCAGATGGAGATGGAGTACTTCGTCCCGCCCGCGGATGCGCAGCGCTGGTACGAGTACTGGTGCGACGAGCGGTACCGCTGGTACCTCGACCACGGCATGCCGGCCGAGCGACTCCGGGTCCGGGCCCACGACGCGGACGAGCTGTCGCACTACTCGTCGGGCACCTCCGACGTCGAGTTCCTGTTCCCGTGGGGTTGGGACGAGCTCGAGGGCATCGCCAACCGGGGCGACTACGACCTCACGCAACACGCGACGCACTCGGGCGAGAAGCTGGAGTGGTTCGACCAGGCGGCGGGGGAGCGGTGGACCCCGCACGTGATCGAGCCGGCGGCTGGAGCGACGCGGACGGCGATGGCGTTCCTCATGGCCGCTTACGACGAGGAGGAGGTGCGTGGCGAGACCCGCGTCGTGCTGCGCTTCCACCCTCGGATAGCTCCGTTCAAGGCGGCGGTCCTGCCGTTGTCGAAGAAGCCCGAGCTGACCGGTCCGGCCGGCGAGCTCGCCGACGCGCTGCGCCGGTCGTTCATGTGCGACTACGACGAGACCCAGTCGATCGGTCGGCGCTACCGCCGCCAGGACGAGCTGGGAACACCGTTCTGCATCACCTACGACTTCGAGTCGCTCGAGGACCACGCCGTCACCATCCGTGAGCGCGACTCGATGGAGCAGGACCGGGTGCCCGTGGCCGACGTCGAGGGCTACCTGGCCGAACGGCTGTCCTGAACCCCCCACATCCCCCCACCCCGTTTTTGGCGGTGGTTTTCGTCATCTGAAGGCGAAAACCACCGCCAAAGCGAGAGGCGGGAGTCGTTGTGACCGCCCGTCGGTAGTCTCCGGTCGGTGGGGATCGTCGACGAGGACATCGCACGGGTGCGTGAGTCCACCGACCTCGTCGCAGTCGTCTCGGGCTACACGCAGCTCAAGCGCGTCGGTCAACGCTGGACGGGGCTCTGCCCGTTCCACAACGAGAAGTCCCCGAGCTTCTCGGTCAACCAGACCGACGGCCTCTACCACTGCTTCGGGTGCAAGGCGTCGGGCGACGCGATCACCTTCGTCCGTGAGGTCGAGCACCTCGACTTCCCCGGCGCGGTCGAGTGGTTGGCGGCCAAGGCGGGCATCACGCTGAGGTACACCGAGAAGGACGAGTCCGAGGGACGCAAGCGCCAGGCCAGGCTCTACGAGCTGACCGAGAGGGCCTGCGACTGGTACCACCAGCGGCTCCGCACCGGTGCCGACGCCGCGGCGGCACGCTCGTACCTCCGTTCCAGGGGCTTCGACGCTGACGAGGTCGCTCGCTACCGCATCGGGTGGGCACCCGACGGGTGGGACCACCTCGTGAGCTCGCTGAGGGCAGCGAACGAGGACGTCGACGCTGCGGGGCTCGGGTTCGTGAACCGTCGCGGTCGGATGCAGGACTTCTTCCGGGCCCGGGTCCTGTTCCCGATCTTCGACGAGCGCGACCGCGTGATCGGCTTCGGCGGGCGCAAGCTGCCCGACGCCGACGGACCGAAGTACCAGAACTCACGCGACAACGTCCTCTACAACAAGTCCAAGGCGCTCTACGGGATCAACTGGGCGAAGGCCGACGCCGTGCAGCACAACCAGGTGCTCGTCTGCGAGGGCTACACCGACGTCATCGGCTTCGCTCGCGCCGGCATCCCGCGGGCTGTGGCCACCTGCGGCACGGCGTTGACCGAGGAGCACGTCCGCATCCTCAAGCGCTTCACCCGAAACCTCGTCCTCGCCTACGACGCCGATGAGGCGGGTCAGTCGGCGGCAGAGAGGGTCTACGCATGGGAGCAGGCGCACGACATCCAGGTGTCGGTGGTTTCCCTCCCTCCTGGCAGCGACCCCGACGAGCTGGCCCGCACCGACCCGGCAGCGCTCGTCGCCGCTGTCGAGAGCCCGCGGCCGTTCCTCGAGTTCCGGGTGTCGAGGGTGCTCGCCTCCGGCGACCTGGGCTCTCCCGAGGGCCGGGCCCACACGGCGGAAGCCGTGCTCGAGGCCATCGCGGTCCATCCCGACTCCCTGGTGCGCGACCAGTACGTGATGGAGCTCTCCGACACATGTCGGATCGACGCCACGCAGCTGAGGGCGCGTCTGGAGGATCTCCGTCGGTCACCCAGGCCTCAGACCGCAGAGCCCGCCCGGTCGGTCAGGACGCCCGCGGCGTCGGACCCGACAGGGGTGGACGCGCGGTTCGCCGCGGGTCCTGCGGAGGGCTCGGACCAGACCCGACGCCGGTTCCCGCCATTGGGCAGTGGAGTTGAACGTGAGGTCCTCCGTGTGGCGGTCAGCGACGCCGAGCTGGCGGCGCCGTTCCTCCAGCCGTCGTTCTTCCTGCACCCGACCGCCCGCGCCGCCCTGGATGCGCTCCTCGGCTCCGACACCCTCGGGGCGGCGATCGACGGGTCGCCACCGGAGGTCGCCGCTCTCCTCACCGAGCTCGCCGTGGAAGAGAGCCCGTCGGACCCGGTCGACGTCCTGGCTCGCTTCGCCAGCGAGGTCGGCCGACGGGAGCTCGGTGATCTCGAGGTCGAGGCGCGCACCTCGGCGGACCCTCTCGCCTACTCCGACGCAGTGGCGTGGTTGACCGTCACCCTGGACCAGATGCGTCGCCCACATGCCGAGGTGGAAACGGTCACTCAGTTGCTAGCCTTCCTCCGTGGCAGGCATGGGGGTGACGACGCACAGTGATCAGACCGGTCCTGATCAGACCGGTCCTGATCAGGTCGCTCACAACCGGAGGGGTCACGGTCTCGAGGAGCAGGGAAGCGATCGGGTGTCCATCTGGGAGCAGGTGCCATCGGCCGAGCTGAAGGAGCTCCTCCTCGCGGCGGAGCGGTCCGGGCACGTCCTCCATCTGGACGATGCACTCAGCGTCCTGAAGGTCGAGATGACCGATCAGGTCGTCGAGGACACCCGCCGATACTGGGATGCCCACGGCGTTCGCATCGAGACCGACGTCGAGCCCGAGACCGACCTCGTGGCGGGGCTCGAAGAGCACCTCGGCCCGACTCCGTCGCCCGCCGACCCGTCAGCGGAGCCTCCCGAAGTCGTCGACGAGGGAGACCGGGCGCTCGTCGACCCGTCGGAGCTCGCCGACGAGTCGGTCCGTCGACGCCGCCTCATTCGGACCACGGCCCGGCGCGGTCGTCCGGTGAACTTCATGGGGTCGGCCATCGGTCCGGGCTCCACCGCCGATCCGGTTCGGATGTACCTCAGGGAGATCGGGCAGGTCCCACTCCTCACAGGACCCGAAGAGGTGGACCTCGCGAAGCGGATCGAAGCGGGCGTCGACGCCGAGGAGCGACTCGCCGATCTGGCGGCGTCCGGCGAGTCGGTGGAGTTCGACGAGCGGAGGCGACTCGACAAGGTGCGTCGCGACGGCGAACGCGCCAAGGGCGAGTTGACCCAAGCCAACCTGCGTCTGGTCGTGTCGATCGCGAAGCGCTACCTCGGTCGCGGGATGCACATCCTCGACCTCATCCAGGAAGGCAACCTCGGTCTCATGCGTGCGGTCGAGAAGTTCGACTACACGAAGGGCTTCAAGTTCTCGACCTACGCCACCTGGTGGATCCGACAGGCGATCACCCGGGCCATCGCCGATCAGGCCCGGACCATCCGCATCCCGGTCCACATGGTCGAGTCGATCAACAAGGTGCACCGCCAGCAGCGCCAGCTGATCCAGGAGCTCGAGCGCGAGCCGACGATCGATGAGCTGGCCGCCAAGTGCGACCTGCGTCCCGACAAGGTGCGTGAGATCCTCCAGATCTCCCAGGACCCGTTGTCGCTGGACTCTCCGGTCGGCGAGGAGGACGACAGCTACCTGGCCGACTTCATCGAGGACGTTCACGCGGTGATGCCGGCGGACGTTGCGACGGCGAACTCGTTGTCGGAGCAGATCATGTCGGCGCTCGACGAGCTGTCCGATCGGGAGAAGGAGGTCGTGCGCATGCGCTTCGGCCTCGACGGCGACCAGCCGAGGACTCTCGAGGAGGTCGGCCGCCAGTTCGGCGTTACCCGCGAGCGGATCCGTCAGATCGAGTCCAAGACGCTCGCGAAGCTGCGTCACCCGCACCGTCGCCAGAAGCTCGAGGACTACCTCCAAGCCGACTGACGGCCTCCGACGCCACGGGGTGTCGGACCGAATGCACGGTTGGGGCGGCTCTCGAGCGGCGGCTACGCTGCACCTTCGCCTTCCGGGGTAGCTCAGCTGGCAGAGCAGCTGACTGTTAATCAGCGGGTCGTGGGTTCGAGCCCCACCCCCGGAGCAGCACCGAACGGTCGTGGCCCCTGCATCGTCGGGGGCCACGACCGCGTCCGGACCGCTCCGCCTGGACTTGTTCAACCCTGGCGGAGCCGTGCCGATACACCGCTGATGACGGACTGTCGCGATCGCCCGGACCTGGACGCGTCGCCGGATCGCGCTACCGGGCTGCTGCGTGGGCCGGGGACCGTCTCGTGCGGTGACCTGGCGTCGGTCCTCGACGGTCTGCCGGACGTTGTCCTGATCGTCGACTCCGACGTGCGGGTCGTGTGGGCGAACCGGGCTGCCGAGGCGTTTGCCGGGATGTCCCTCGAGGATGCGATCGGCATGAACGCCTTGGATCTCATCCACCCCGACGACCTCGAGATGGCGCTGCTCTCGGTCGCCAGGATGGGTCAGGTGTCGGTCGGCCGGCCGTTGGAGCTCCGGGCCCGGACGGCGTCGGGATGGAAGCAGGTGGAGCTGGTCGGGGCGAGCAGGCCCGAGGGGCTCGTGATGGTCATCCGGGACCTGACCGACCGCCGTCGCTGGGAGATCGCGCACGACAGCGTCGATGCGCTGCGCACGGTGTTGCAGCACATCAGCACCGTCACCATGGTGCTCGAGGAGTCGGGCGTGGTCCGATCCACATCGGCTGCGCTGACCCGCCTCCTGGGCATCGGTCAGCTCAGCGTCGAGGGCACCCACATCACGACGTTGCTGCCTGGTGCCCACCGGAGCCGCCTCGGTCGGGCGCTCCACACGGTGCTCGCGGAAGGCATCGGCGCCCGTCGTGATGTCGATGTACACACCCGGCGGGCGGACGGCACGACGATGCCCGTCCTCTTGTCGCTGACGAACCTCGTCGAGGACCCGACCGTGAACGGCGTCGTGTTGACGATGCACGACATGACGTGGCGGGTCGAGGTGGAACGGCGTCTGGAGGGTACGAACGCTGCACTCAACGCGACGTTGGACGCGGTGGCGGACGCGGTGGTCGCCGTGGACCTCGAGGGCAGGATCACCGCGTGCAACCAGCTCTACCAGGACATGTGGGGTCTTCCGCCCGGTGACGACGAGCACAGCGCAGAGGTGGCGTGGGAGCTCGTGCGCCGAACTGTCGAGCGTCCCGACGCGTATGTCGCCAGGATCCTGGAGATCAACGCCGACCTCCTCGGAACGTCCGAGGAGACGGTCCACTTCGTCGACGGTCGGGTGATCGAGCGTCGGTCCCGTCCGCAGCTCGTCGACGGCGAGCCCGTCGGGCGGGTCTGGACCTTCAGGGACGTCACCGCCACACGTGATCTCCAACTCGGTCTCGTCCACATGGCGCACCACGACCCGCTGACCGGACTCGCCAACCAGGTCCTGTTCCGTGAGCGGATCGAGGCCGAGCTCGTCGAGCGCGACGATCGACCGTGCGCTGTCATGTTCGTCGACCTCGACGGCTTCAAGGCGGTCAACGACGGGTTCGGTCACTCCGCCGGCGACATCCTCCTCGTCGAGGTCGCCCGGCGGCTCGACGCGATCGTCCGTTCGACCGACACCGTCGCTCGCATCGGCGGCGACGAGTTCGCTGTCCTGCTCACGAACCTCGAAGCGGTCGAGTCCGCCATCGACATCGCTCGACGGTTGCTCGAATCGCTGGCAACGCCGGTGGCGGTGGGTCGTCACGAGGTGGCGATCGGCGCCAGCATCGGCATCGCCGTGTCGCAACCCGATTCGACCTACGACATCCTGCTCCACGACGCTGACCTGGCGATGTACAGCGCCAAGAGCTCCGGTCGGAACCAGTTCCGTGTCTTCCATCCCGAGCTGACCTCGGCGTCCGGGCTCAGGGTCAGTGCCGACCCGCGTCTGCGCGATGCAGTCGCCCGTGACGAGTTGGTCGTCCACTTCCAACCCGTGGTGGACCCGGCCCGCGGTGACGCGATCGTCGCGATGGAGGCGCTGGTCCGCTGGCAGCACCCGGAACGCGGCCTCGTGATGCCCAACGACTTCATCCCGTACGCGGAGCGCAGCGGGCTGATCGACGCCATCGGCATGCGGGTCCTCGAGATCGCGTGCAGCGAAGCCCGACGCTGGGCCGGCGCCGTCGGCGCCGCGTCACCGATGGTGAGCGTGAACCTCTCGCCGCATCAGCTCCTCGACGAGCATCTCCCCGATCAGGTCGCGGGCGTCATCGACGCGACGGGCGTCGACCCCAACCGCATCGTCCTGGAGTTCACCGAGAGCGCGCTGATGCAGGATCCCGCCGTCGTCGCCAGCCAGCTCCGCGAGATCAGGCGTACCGGAGTGCGACTGGCGATCGACGACTTCGGCACAGGGCATTCCTCGCTGTCGCGGCTCCAGCAGTTCCCGATCGACAGCCTCAAGATCGATCGATCGTTCGTGCAGCAGGTCCAGGGTCGGACTGGGTCCTCGCTGGTCCTCGCCGTGGTGCAGTTGGCCCACACGCTCGACATGCTCACCGTGGCCGAGGGTGTCGAGACACCCGACCAGCTCGCCCGGCTCGACGAGCTCGGGGCGGATCTGGTTCAGGGCTACCTCTACTACCGACCGATGGACGCCGAGTCGGCTATGAGGTTGCTGCTGGAGCACGACGCGAGGCGCCGACTCGCCCTCCTTGGAGAGGCCGGGGCGCCGCTACGCTGATCCGCCATGCGCGGCTGGCGTCCCGATCTCCGACGCCTGCCGAACGTCGTCGTCGCAGCGACCCTGTTCGTCGGGTCCGTTCGGCTCGCACGACGTGGGGTGTCGGAGCCGGAGCGACAGGTGTTCCGCTCGGTGAACGAGCAGTCGGCGTGGCTGGAGCCGGTCCTGTGGCCGCCGATGCAGCTGGGCAGCCTGTGGGGGCCCATCGCCGTCGGATGGGCGACCTGGCGTCGCCGGCGTTCCTGGCGCCCGACCGCCGGTGTCGTCATCGGAGGGGTCGCGGCATGGCAGCTGGCCAAGGTCGTCAAGGCGATCGTGAAGAGGGGTCGGCCGGCGGACGAGCTCGACGCGATGGTCCGTCGGGTGGGGACGCCGAAGGACGGCCTCGGCTTCGTCTCGGGCCACACAGCGGTCGCGTTCTCGATGGTGACGGTCCTGTGGCCGTCGGCCGGGGTCAGGGAGCGCGTCGGACTGCTGGTCGTCGGTCTCGTGGTCGCCTTCTCGAGGATCCACGTCGGCGCCCACCTTCCCCTCGACACCGTCGGCGGCGCGGCTCTGGGAGTGCTGGTCGGCGAGACGTGGCGGATGCTGAACGGTGAAGACCATGTCCCGGTCATGGACCAGGACACGCTTTCGGGCGATCGCCCCGACGCTGCGTCACGAGCGGACGAGGGGGTAGTCCGATGTCGTTGGCGACGGCACGACCTGAGCTGGCGGCGGGCGTCGGTCGGGCCGGTAGC
>CAZNQK010000070.1:10324-15872 GCA_964575165.1 uncultured Aquihabitans sp.
GACTGCCTAGAGTCGCGGCATGGACGCACAGGACAAGAAGGTCGCTCTCCGGTCGATCACCTACGGGCTGTACGTGATGACGTCGCGTGATGGCGATCTCGTCGGCGCAGGCGGGGTCAACTGGCTCACGCAGACGTCGTTCGACCCGCCGCTCGTCGCCGCTGCCGTGAAGGCCGACAGCGGGCTGTGCGCTGCGATCACCTCGGGTGCGACGTTCGCCGTGAACGTGCTCGCAGAGGACCAGCTCGACATCGCCAAGGCGTTCTTCCGCTCGACCGAGGTCGACGGCGACATGCTCAACGGCCATCGCTTCGCCGACGGAACCGCCACCGGCGATCCGATCCTCGAGGCCGTGCCCTACTGGTTCGAGTGTCGGGTGACCGACACGGTGGCCCGCGGCGACCACACCGTGTTCGTGGCCGAGGTCGTCGGCGCCGGGGTCCGTGATGCGGAGAGCTCCCCGCTGAACCTTCGCACCACCGGGATGAACTATGGCGGTTGAACCTTCCTCCGGCCCGGTGCGCCGCGTCGACCGTCGACGGTCGATGCTCCGCTCGGCCTCGATCCTCGTCGTCGCTGCGATGTCGGTGCTCGGTCTGGTCGGCTGCTCGCCGGCGCCGGTTCCGGCGAGCTCTAGATGCACGTCCGATGCCGTCGTCCTGTCGTGTCCATACCGCAGCACGACGATCGTCGCCGCTGGCGAGCTCCGCCAGGTGCTGTGGCAGGTGCCGTCGGGAACTGCTCCGACCGGCGGTTGGCCGACCGTGATCATGTTCCAGGGCACCGGAGCCACACCCGCCCTGACCTGGACGGCGTCGCCTGTGGAGCCCTTCGGCGCCTACGCCCAGACCCAGACGGTCCAGAACCTGCTCGACAACGGGTTCGCTGTTGTGACCCCGGCGACTCACCTCGGTGGCTTCACGTTCTGGGACACCAACAACCCGCTCGTTCCCAACTACGGCGACTCCGGCGACCACGCCCTCATGCTGGAGCTGTTCGACGCTCTGGACGCGGGGGTGTTCGGCGACGCCCGCACGACCCGCCTGTACGCGGCCGGCATCTCGAGCGGCGGGTACATGACGAGTCGGATGGCCGTCTCGTACCCGGGTCGGTTCAGGGCCCTGGCGATCGCGTCGGGCTCCTACGCCACGTGCATCGGGATCCTGTGCGACGTCGGGCCGATCCCCGCCGACCATCCGCCCACGTTGTTCCTGCACGGTGGACTCGACCCGATCGTCCCGCTCCTCACCATGGACCTCTACCGCGACGAGCTCACTCGGGCCGGGATCGAGACGCGTCGGGTCGTCGACCCACTCGCCCTGCACCGCTGGATCTCGGCGTCGCCGGGCGAGGTCCTCGACTGGTTCCGCTCACACCCATAGCCGCGATCTGATCCAGACGAAGAGCGATGCGCCGGCGGGCCACCTCCAGGCAGTCCGGGTAGACGGAGAATGCGCGTTCGACGTCGAACAGCGCCCGTGGATCGGACCCGACCTCGTCGGTGACCTGTCGGGAGGGTCGCAGCACGATGCTCACGCCTCCGTGACGGGCGCGCCATCCGCGGATCATCCGTCGGGATGTCACCTCGAGCGATCGGCCGACAGGTCCGAGGAGGGAGCCTGCGACCGGGAGTGACACGATGAGCAGCTCGGCAGCCGGTGCGATGTCGACCGACGCCATGGAACGCACCCCGCCGTCGATGCACCAACGGCCACCGACGCGGTGCGGGGCGAACAACCCGGGCACCGCCGACGACGCAGCGGCCAGGTCGGCAGCCGGGTACTCGGCCCCGTCGAAGAGGCGGCGCCGCATGGTCGGCAGCTCGACGGCGGCGACCGTGACGCCGGGTGTGCGGGTCTCGGCTCCGAACAGCCGTGAGGCGAGCTTCCAGAGCACGCCCGGTCGCGGGTCGGGCAGGCGGGTGTCCGCGAGAGCGGCGAACTCCTCGAAGCCGATGCCGAGCTTGGCTGAGGGGGCTGCCCAGGATCCGGCCGAGGTCCCGACCAACGGTGCTCCGGCAGGGTCCATCCCGGCCTCGGTGAGCGCCTCGGTCACGGCCAGGTGCCAGGCGATGCCGAAGGTCCCGCCGCCCGCATAGCAGACGGAGAACGGGACCCGACTGTCGGAGCCGGTGTCGGTCCTGGCGTCAGAGCCGGAGTTCTCATGCCGCGAAGGCACGGCCTTCGGGGGAGCGGTCTTCGGCGGTGTCACTCGGGAACGTGGCAGACGGCCTCGACGTTGTTGCCGTCTGGGTCGCGGACGAAGGCGCCGTAGTAGCCGGGGTGGTATTCGGGCCACTCCCGAGGTTCGTGGAGGACCTCGGCCCCGGCGGCGACCGCGGCGTCGAAGAAGGCCCGGACAGCGGCGCGGTCGGCGGCCTGGAACGCGACGTGGTCCTCGCGCCAGCCTGTGTGGTTCTCGGACAGGGCGCTGATCCAGAAGTCGGGGTGCGGTGGGATGCCGTAGCCGATGACGCCCTCGTGGGGTTCCACCAATCGGCGGGCTCCGAGAGGTTCGAGGACGGCGTCGTAGAAGGCGGCGCTGACGTCCACGTCGTTGCACTGGATGCCGAGGTGGTCGAGCATGGGTCCATCCTCGCGGACGGGGGCCTCGGGGTCGTGTCACCGACCGGTGGTCGTCGGACACCCCTCATGATCGGCGTGGTCATCGTCGCTCAGGGTGTCATCGCCGCTCAGGGCTCGCCGTCGAGCCACGACGGTGCGCCGTCCAACAGGAACCGGCTCACGTCGAGGCATCGTTCCAGGGCGTCGCAGAGCATCTCCTCACCCATGTAGACCTCGCTGAGGCTGACCGGCACCCGTGCGATCACGGTCAACGATCGCTCCGAGGGGTCTGTCACCGTGAGGAACGAGTCGACCGCCGACACCTCGAGCGGCAGGTCCGGACCGCCTATCCCGGCGAGCTCGGTCGACAGCAGCAGGAGGTCCGGGCAGTGAGGTAGCGGTGGCAGCGACCACGTGAAGGTCATCGGGAGCTGATGGCGGTCCTCCGGCTCGTCGCCCTCGGGGAGCTCGAGCACCTGGTCCTCGAACGCCAGCACCGTCCGGGGGTCGACCTCGATGGCGAGGTGGAACTCCAGCGGACCGCCGCAGGCCTCCTCGGGGTGCAGGTCGACCTCCCACGCCTGGCGCATGGAGTAGGTCTCGACGAAGTGCCGCTCGTCGTGGATGTGGAACCCGTGGTCGGCCGCGTGGTTCTTGAGGTCGGCCACGAACCCTGCGACGTCGATCACTGCCATTGCCTCCAGATTGCCAGCCGACCGCCGTCGGGCGAAACCACCTCCGGTGGGACCGGTACCCTCGCCCACGTGTCCGGGACCGGTTCGTCAGCGCGATCGACGGCGTGGGTGCTGGACCTCCTCGACCGGACGGTCGCCGCTGTCGACGACGCACTCCGGTCCGACCGCGACGCCGGGGCGGGGTGGCGTGAACGTGGAGAGCGGCCCGGCCAGTACCGGATCGACCTCGTCGCCGACGCCGCCGCGCTCGACGTGCTGCGAGGCGCCGGAGTCGGGATCCTGAGCGAGGAGTCCGGCTTCGAGGACCCGGGCAACGGCCTGGTCGTGGTGGTGGATCCCGTCGACGGCTCGACCAACGCGAGCCGTGGTCTGCCCTGGTACGCGACGAGCCTTTGCGCCGTCGACGAGGACGGACCTCTTGCCGCACTCGTCGTGAACCTGGCGACGGGCACCCGGTTCCAGGCGGTGCGCGGCGCGGGGGCGACGAGGGACGGCACCGGGGTCCGGGTCTCCGCGGTGACGGCCGCGGCGGCCGGCCTGATCGTCCTCAACGGCTATCCGGCCCGGCACCTGGGCTGGCGTCAGTACCGGGCGCTCGGAGCGACGGCGCTCGACCTGTGCTCGGTCGCCGACGGTTCGGTCGACGGAACCGTCGACTGCGCGACCGACGCGCTCGGCCCGTGGGACCTCCTCGGCGGAGCGCTGCTGATCACCGAGGCGGGGGGACGGGTCGGTGACCTCCACGGTCGCGAGCTGCACGAGCTCGGTCACGACGTGCGTCGGACGCCGGTGTCGGCGGCGACTCCCGAGCTGTTCGAGATCCTCATCGAACAGCGCCGTTCCCTCGTCTGACCCCGTACCCTGATCCGGGTGATGGACGCCATCGAACGACTGCTGCTGCGTGTGTTCCGCGTCCTCCCGAACCGGGTGCGACGGTGGCTCGTGCGACTGGGCACGCCCAAGTACACGGTGGGTGCGATCTGCATCGTGGTGCGACGTGACGGGGCGATACTGCTCGTGCGTCACAGCTACGTGTCGCGGTGGGGGACACCTGGGGGACTTCTCAAGCGTCGCGAGGCTGTCGAGCTGGCAGCGGTCCGGGAGACCTTCGAGGAGGTGAACCTCCGCGTCGAGCTGGTGGGTGAGCCGTCGGTGGTGGTCGAAGCGCTCCCACGACGGGTCGATGTCGTGTTCCTGGCACGCCCGGCGCAGGACGCGCCGTTGGACGACGTGCGTCCGAGCTCGCCGGAGATCACCGCTGCGCAGTGGTTCCTCCCGCACGAGCTCCCCGACCTCCAGCCCGAGACCGTGACTGCGCTGGTCAGCTTGGCCCGCGACGGGCGGATCGACCTCCTGGGCAGCGGGCTCACGCCATCGTCTGTCCACCCGACACGTTGACGGCCTCACCCGTCACATAGGACGCATCGTCCGACATCAGGAACGCGATGACCGACGCCACCTCGTCCGCCCGCTGCAACCGCCCGACGGGGATCTCCCGTCCGAGCCAGGCGTCGAACCCGCCCGGCTCGGCCGAGTCCATCAGCTCGACGAACAGGTTGCCGGGGTTGAGCAGGTCGGTGTCGACGGTGCCGGGGCACACGGCGTTGACGAGGATCCCCGACGCGGCCCACTCCTTGGCCATCACCTGTGTGAGGCTGATGACCCCGGCCTTGGCAGCGGAGTAGGCGCCGATCATCGGCCAGCCCAGCTTGCCCGCCTGTGACGACGTGTTGACGATCCGTCCGCCGCTGCCCTGCTCGATCATCACCTCGGCGCAGGTCTTCGACACGAGCCAGGTGCCGACGAGGTTGACGTCGATCACACGCTGGAACTCGGCCTTGCTGACGGCCAGCAGGGGAGCGGCGCCCATGCCGGCGCCCGACCCGCCGGCGACGTTGGCGACGAGCTCGACCGACCCGAGCTCGCCGGTGACCTCGGCGACGGCGTCACGGACCTGGCCCTCTTCGCTGACGTCGGCCCTCACGGCGATCGCCTCTGCTCCGCCGGCTCGCAGCTCCTCCACGATCTGGTCGAGATCGTCGGCCGTGGCGACGGCGTAGTCGGGGAAGTCGTCGTACGGTCGGGCGATGTCGAGGCACGCGACCTTGGCGCCCTCGGTTGCGAGTCGCAGCGCCGTGGCCCGTCCGATGGAACGGGGGCGGGCGGCGCCGGTGACGAGTGCGACCTTGCCGGAGATCCCTGCGAGCATGGCGCCGAGAGTAGGGGAGCCTTCCCCGACCTTGCGTTTTGTGTGCATCTCACGTCGCAGAGCGACGTGAGATGCACACA
>CAZNQK010000071.1:0-15807 GCA_964575165.1 uncultured Aquihabitans sp.
CTCGCCACGGTCCTGGACATCAACGACGGGGTCGCGCTCTTCCCGATGCAACTCCTGTTCTGCAAGTTCTTCGTCGTCGTCGCCGTCGTGGTCGGGTTCATCGCGGACGTGCCCGATCCGGGCGTGATGCAGCTGCCACCACGGACGCCGGGCGCTCGGATCGTCAACGGACCGCAGATCGTCCGCTGGGGGATCAGCGGGTTCATGGTCGCAGCGTCCGCCTTGGCACTCCTCCAGTGGGGCCCGGACGAGCCGTCGTCGACCGTCGGGACGCAGTCCATGACGATGGCGTTCGCCGTGGTCGCCCTCAGCGCGGTGAACCTCGGCGTCGTGATGCGACGGGAGCGTCAGGCGCCGTGGTCGAGCCCGATGTTCCCGTACTTCGGCTGGCTGATCGCCGGCTGGGCGCTGACCTGGGCAGCGGTCGAGCTGGGCATGCTCCAGCGGCTCCTCGACACCGTCTCGCTCAGCGGCGCCGAATGGCTCACCGTCCTGGGTCTGTCGCTGATCGCACCCGCCTTCGTCGGCATCGACAAGGCGGTGCAACTACGGCGACTGCACACGACACCGTCGCCGACAGACCCGACAACGGCGCCTACAGGAGGACACCCATGATCGAGACGCTCAGCGACCTGCCCGACGGAGTCGTCGGTTTCGAAGCCGTCGGCGAGATCCACTCCGACGACTACTCGGACGTCCTGCTCCCAGCGCTCGACCGAGCAGCGGCGTCAGGTGACATTCGCGTCGTCTACGTGCTCGGCGACCGGTTCGAGGGCTACTCGGCCGGAGCCAGCTGGCAGGACTCGAAGCTCGCGTTCGAACACCACAGCAAGTGGCGCCGTGCCGCGATCGTGACCGACGTCGATTGGATCCGCCACCTCGCCTCGGTGTTCGGATGGATGGTGCCGGGCCACTTCAAGCTGTTCCACCTCGCGGAGCGGTCCGAGGCGATCGAATGGGCAGCAGCCGACGACGACTGAACCGCTGACGCACGAGACCGACGAACTGCGAGCAACGACTGATTGCGAGCAACGACCAGCAAGGAGAATCCGACATGGCCATCGATACGTTCTTCGCCTTCATCGGCGTCTACGACGACCTCGAGGACGCCAAGCTCGACTACGAAGCGATCAAGGACCTCCACGTCGAGGCCGGGCTGATCGACGCCTACGACGCGGCGCTCGTCGAGCGACGTGACGACGGCAAGGTCAAGATCGTCAAGAAGCACGAGACGCCGACCCGAGTCGGCGGTGTCCTGGGCGGCGGGGTGGGCCTCGCCACGGGGCTCGTCGTGGCCCTCTTCCCCGCTGCGGCGATCGGCACCGGGCTGCTCGCCGCCACGACGGCCGGCGGAGCGCTGCTCGGCTCGCTCGCCGGACACGCGGCGGCGGGGATGAGCCGAAGCGACCTGAAGGAGGCCGGGGAGCAGCTCGACCGCGGCACCGCCGGGCTCGTGGTCGTCGGCGTCTCGGACATGGAGGCGAAGATCGAACGGGCGATGGCCCACGCTGCGAAGGTCGAGGCCAAGCAGATGAAGGCCGACGCCGCCGAGATCGAGAAGGACGCCTCGGGCTGATCCCCAACCAGGACGGGCGAGGCAAGCGGCCTCGCCCGTCCTGGTGCTCGTCGATCCGGGCGACGCCGGAGCGGGTCAGCCGCCGGTCGTCGGAGGTTCCGTCGTCGGGGCGGCCGGCAACGACGTCGTCGGGTTCACCACGGTCGTCGTGGATCTGTCCGCCTCGGCGTTCGCGATGGCGTTCCGCAACGCCTCCATCGTGGCGTTGTCCACGATGCCGGTCGCCGCCACTCCCAGCGCTGTCTGGAACTGCTTCAGGGCATCGGTCAGCGCCTGGGTCCACTGTCCGTCGACAGCACCGGTCCAGTAGCCGGCCAGCTTGAGGGTCGTCTGGACAGCGGAGGTCGTGGCCACCGCCTGGACCGCCGCCGCTCCGCCCTTGGCCGCAATGGCAGCCTGAAGAGCGGCCGCTGTGGACCGATCCACATAGCCGGTGGCGGGTAGGCCGTTGGCCGTCTGGAACGCGGCGACCGCCGTCACCGTCTCGGTGCCGTAGATCCCGTCGACCTCACCGCTGTACATCCCGAGCATCTGGAGCGCGGTCTGAAGCGCTGCGGTGAACCCGACGACAGCCGCCTGGGCCTCGACCTCCTGCTGATCCGTCAGGCAGCCGGCCTCAGCCAGGACCCGCAGCCAGGCGATCTGGAGCGCGAACGCCGAGGCGTTGACCTGCTGACCCGCCGAGACGAGCGGTGTCGAGGCCGACACGTTGGCGATGACGCTGCTCAACGATGCCTGCGCCGCGGTGACGCGGTCGACCGTCGCTGCCGGAAGAAGGGTCGTGGTCGTCGATGTGGTGGACGGGGGCTCGCTGGTCGGGGTCCCGGCCTGCGCCGCGGCCAGGTCGGCCTGGGCCTTGGTCAGCGCATCCTGCGCCGCGACGACGTCGTTGTGGGCGTCGACAGCCGCCTCGGCCGATTCGGCAGCGTTCTGCTGAGGGCGGGTCAGGTCCGCTCCGAGCTCCTGCACGTCACCGACCGTCGCCGCCTCGTCTGTGAACAGCCGGCTGTAGCGGTCCAGCGCCGCGACGTAGCCCTTGGCATCGGTGCAGAACTCCTTCCGGGAGCTGTCGTAGGTCGCCTGCGCCGACGCCAGCGCCTTCGTCGCCGAGTCCACCTTCTTCTGGGCCTTCTCGACGTCGGTCGTCTGTGCGCAACCGACCGAGACCGCCAGGACGGAGACCGTCATGACGGCGATGGCGAACGCCGGGCTCCGTCGCAGACGCGTACCTGGATCGCGGGACATGCTCATCGTCTCAGCTCCGACCGTGCGGCATCATGTACTCGTCTGTTTACACCCGGAGGACCGATCCTGGTGACGTGCGCACGGAGCAGCCGATGACCAAGCACCACGACTCCGACCCGGGTTCCGGACCGGAGCACCGGAAGATGAAGCGCAAGGAGTACGAGGCCGAGCTCGAACGTCTCCAGTGCGAGCTCGTCCACCTTCAGCGCTGGGTGGTGCAGACGGGAGCGAAGGTCTGCGTCCTGTTCGAGGGTCGTGACGGCGCCGGCAAGGGGGGTGTCATCAAGCGCCTGACCGAGCGCGTCAGCCCCCGCGTGTTCAGGGTGATCGCCCTTCCGGCCCCGAGCGACAGGGAACGATCTCAGATGTACGTCCAGCGCTACATCCCTCACCTTCCGGCGGCCGGCGAGGTCGTGCTGTTCGACCGCTCCTGGTACAACCGCGCAGGCGTCGAACGTGTCATGGGTTTCTGCACCGAGCACGAGACCGACCGGTTCCTCTCGATGGCCCCCGGCGTGGAGAAGGCGATGGTCGAGTCGGGGATCATCCTGGTCAAGTACTGGCTCGAGGTGGCGCCGGACGAGCAGACCCGGCGATTGCGCTCCCGCGTCGACGACGGCCGCAAGACCTGGAAGCTGTCGACGATGGACGTCGAGTCCTACGGCCGCTGGAACGACTACTCGGCCGCCCGAGACGTCATGTTCGACGCCACGGACAGCGAATGGGCGCCCTGGTATCTGGTCGACTCGAACGACAAGCGCCGGGCGCGTCTCAACGTGATCCGCCACCTCCTCGACCTGATCCCGTACGAACGCCTCCCGGTCCAACGTGTCGAGCTCCCCCACCGCGACGTCGAGCCCGACCCACCGTCGTTGGGCTCTCGCCGGTGGATCCCGGACCGGATCGGATGACCGTCGCGCCGACGATCTGACAGCGGCCCTGGTTCCGGGCGCCGCTACCCCGCGAGGCGGAAGAGCTCCGGGGCCACCGGACAGTCGGTGCGGGCGATGGCCGAGTCGAGGCCTTCGGGGCCCTCCGCTCCGACGATCTGATCGACCAGGACGTGGGGCATCTCCTCCTCGACGGCATCGAGCGGATCGATCGATGTGGACCATCGCCCGACGAGGGCGTCCCACATGCGCTCGGGCATCAGCCGTCCCGCTCCCGCGACCAACCACACCGGCACTCCGTCGGCCCGGGCGACCGCCGCGGCGGCGCGTGAACCGGACGGCACGAGGGCGGCGGCGGGTCCTGCGGCCAACGCTTCGACGAGCACGACGTCCGCGTTCGCCGCCGCTACCCCGACGGCTCGGGCCTGCACGGGCATGGCATCCAAGTCGAGGCGTTCCAGGAACCGGGCGACGTCGTGGGCGGTGCCGTCGACGTCGACCACGAGCGATCGCACGTCACCTCGGCGGGCCAACGCCGCGAGGACGATCTCGCCGTCGCCGACCATCACGACCCGACCGTCGTCGGGGAGCACCTCGGCCAACCGGCGCGACGTCGTGTCCTCCTCGATCTGCCTGACTGCGTCCCGGGCCTCGGCTACGGGGTCGGGAGCGCAGAGGATCCGGGCGCAGAGCCACCACAGCGGCCCGCAGCTCAGATGGCGGTCGATGATCCGCCGGCACGCCGCCACCAGGCCGGCCGGGTCGCCCCGGAACGCACCCAGCGCCATCGCCGATTCCTCGACCAGGATCGAGGGTGGTGCTCCCTGGGACCGGGCGACGAAGCGGAGGCGCTCGATCGGGTGCACAGCCGCACTCTACGTCCCTCCCCGTTCCCCGTTCCTGGCTGTCGTCCTGGACGCCAGGGCGACCAGAACGACAGCCAGAACCCCACGCCCGCGTCTCCGGTCTGTCACCCAGCGGTCCGGGCGCACTATCTTTCCGGCCCGATGGCCCCCGTCTCCGCCGACCTCGAGCTCCACCCCATCGGCGGCGAGTCACGCACCCTCGAGGAGCTGGTCTCGCTGTTCCACCTGGTGGCGGTGGTGATCGACCCGTACACGTACGAGAGCTCGTGGATCCTGCCCACCGCAGGCCGGATCCTGACCGAGTTCGACGGCGCCGACTGCCGCGTCACGTGGCTGGTCACCGCCCCCGAAGAGGACGCCAAGACGTTCCTCGGACCGTGGGCCGAGCGGATCCTGACCCTCTGCGACCCGGACCGCAGCGCCGTCGAGGCGTTGGGCGTCACCGAAATCCCGTCGCTCGTGCACGTCGGCACCGACCTGTCGGTCGTCGGCCTCGCCCCCGGTTGGGACCCGACGACGTGGCGTCCGGTCACCGACAACCTCGCCAGGATCATGTCCTGGAACAAGGCGATGTACCCGAAGCCGGGCGACCCGGAGCCGTTCCGTGGCTCTCCCGCCGGCGTCACTGCCTCGGACTGACCTGCGCCAGACCTGCGCCAGACCTGCTTTGTTCCCGATTTGTGGCCGATTCCAGCCACAAATCGGGAACAAAGCAGGCGGAAACGAGCGGTCAGCGGGCGAGCCACCCTCCATCGACCGCCAGGACGTGGCCCGTCACGTACGACGACGCGTCGCCAGCAAGGAACAGAAGCGCACCGTCGAGCTCTGACACCTCGCCCGCCCGGCCCATCGGGGTGTTGCGCACGATGAACGCCTGGCCGGCCTCGTCGTCGAACATGTCCTCCTGGGTCATCTCCGACGGGAACCAACCCGGAGCGATGGCGTTGACCCGAACCCCCTTGCGCCCCCACTCGCACCCGAGCTGACGGGTCAGGTTCACCACGGCCCCCTTGGACGCGCAGTACGAGACCTCCTTGATCGGCGCCGACGCCACCACCCCCAGCACCGACGCGATGTTCACGATGCTGCCCTGCCCGGCCTCCAGCATCGACCTGCCCGCCAGCTGTGCGAGGTGGAACGTGGCTGTGACGTTCAGCTCCATCGTCCGGTCGAACTGCTCGAGCGTCTCGACCTCGGCCGCCGCCGGGACGCCGTGACCGGCGTTGTTGACGAGCACGTCGATCCGACCGTCGATCTCCTGGGTCGAGTCGACCAGTCGGAGCCGGTCCTCGGCAACCGACAGATCGGTCGGGACCGCGACGCAGCGGTCGCCGAGCTCCGAGGCGAGGGCATCGAGGCGATCAGCACGGCGGGCAGCGACGACCACCGTCGCTCCTGCAGCGTGGAGCACCCGGGCGAACCGGTCGCCCAGTCCCGATGATGCACCGGTCACGATGGCGACCCGTCCGTCGAGGCGGAACAGGTTCGCCGGGTCGAGGGGGCCAGATCGGGCAGGCGTCTCAGGATCGCTCACGGCCGCGCACCGTACCCGCAGGAGCGTGTCCACCTGACGACTCCACGACCAGCTGACGATAGCGTCGCGGCGTGTCCACGGTCCGGCCCGACCACGGGTTCACCCACATCGCTCTCGAGGTCTCGGATCTCGACGCCAGCCTCGACTTCTACCGGCGCTACGCCGACATGCACCCCGTGCACCACCGCACCAGCTCGGACGGCATCCGGGTCGCCTGGACCACCGACCACACCCGGCCGTTCATCATCGTGCTGCTCGAGGTCCCTCCCATCGACCACGGCACCCATCCGCTGGGCGGGTGGAACCACCTCGGCATAGGGGTCGACTCGCGGGACGAAGTCGATCGCCGCATGGCGACCGCGGTGGCCGAGGGGCGGGTCACAGCGGGGCCCCACGACTCGGGACCGCCCGCCGGGTACTACGGGATCATCGTCGATCCCGACGGGCACAACCTCGAGATCGCCTACGGACAGCAGGTCCGCTTCACCGTCGAGCACCCCGGGACGGACCCCCGGGAGGTTCCGGCCGCGGACTGATGGCCTCCCGTCCGACGGGCTCACCCCGAGGTGTGGGTCCGGATCCACGTGTGCATCGCGATGCCCGACGCGACCCCGGCGTTGATCGATCTGGTCGATCCGAACATCGGGATCTCACGCACCTCGTCGCAACCGGCGACGGCCTCGTCTGACAGACCGGTCCCCTCCTGGCCGAACAGCAGGACGCACCGGCGCGGCAGCGGGGTCGAGTCGAGTGGAACCGACGACGAGGGGCCGCCGTCACCCAGGTTGTCGATGCCCACGACCGTCAGGCCGTCGGCACGACTCCGCTCGAGGAGCCCGTCGATCGTGTCGTGGTGCTCGACGTGCACGTACCTGTCCGTGACCATCGCGCCACGCCTGTTCCAGCGTCGCCGGCCGACGATGTGCACCGCCGCGACGTTGAAGGCGTTGGCGTTGCGGACGACGGTCCCGATGTTGAGGTCGTGGCGCCAGTTCTCGATCGCGACGTGGAATTCGTGTCGGGTCCGGTCCAGGTCCGCGACGATCGCCTCGACGCTCCAGTAGCGGAACCGATCGACGACGTTGCGGCGGTCGCCCTCCGCCAGCAGCTCCGGGTCGAGTCGGGGGTCCTCCGGCCACGGCTCGCTGTGCGGACCGACTCCGACGTCCGGGTTGGGCACGTTGTCAGCCATCGGCTCGGACCGTACCTTGGCGGCGTGTCCGGTCCGGCCGACCACGTCACGGTCCTCGTCGCCCACGGCAGCCGCAACCCCCGCACCGCGGCCGACCACGTCGCGCTGTGCAACGCCGTGGCCGAGGCGGCCGGCGACTCGCCAGCAACCGGCCACGACGCTCACAGGGCATCCCCGTCGGTGCTGCCGGCGTTCCTCGAGATGGCCGAGCCGTCGATCGGCGACGCGATCGATGCGGCGGTCGCGACTGGGACCCGCTCCGTGACGGTGCTGCCGCTCTTCATCCACCTCGGCAACCACGTCGAACGCGACATCCCTGCCGTCATCGACGCCGCTCGCAACCGTCATCCGGACGTCGCGATCCACCTCCGTCCGCACATCGGCGCCGGAGCCGACTTCGTCAGGCTGGTCGCGCACGCCGTCGGCGGTTCGCCCCGCGACTAGTTCAGCGGGATGCCCAGACGCTTCGCAGCGCGCTCCAGGTCCGCGATCTCACCGGTCTGCTGGGTGACGATCCGCTGAGCGAGGTCACGGACCCTCGGATCCTCGGCGTGCTGCGCTGCGTGCTCGGCCATGTGGATGCCGCCCTCGTGGTGGTCGATCATCATCTCGATGAACCGCTCGTCGACCTCACGACCCTCGGCGTCGGCCAGGGCCTGGACGTCCGCCTCGGGCTGCATGCCCGGCATCTCGGCCACGGTCGTCGGCATGCCCATCCACTCCATCGCCGTGCGGTCCTTCGGGAACGGCCACTGACCCCAGTCCTCGAGCAACGCCTCCATGTAGCCGACCTCGTACTGCTGGAAGATCAGGATCTCCCGAGCGAAGGCCCGGAGCTCGGGGTCCGTCGCGTTCTCCGCCACGACCGAGGCGATCTCGACCGCCTGCTGGTGGTGCGTCGTCATGTCCTGCATGAAGCCGACGTCGACCGAGTCCGCACCCGGCGTGCTCGACCGCTGGTAGATCAGGACCCCGGCGACGCCGACCATCAGGGCCAGCACGGCGACGAGCGCCACAACGACCCACGGGCTGCGGGGACCTCCCTCGCCGGCCGGGTCGGCGACATCTCCAGGAGCATCGGAGCTGACCTCGTCGTCCACGGCGCTCAGCGTAACCAGCACCGGGGCTGTTCCTGAGAACCGCGCCAGTCCGTTCGTCGCGGTCGGCTCCACCGACCGATGGGACCGGTACGGTGAGCGGACCATGACGCTCGCCCGCAAGACCCAAGGCGGACGGGGCGGGCTCGGAGTGCTCGCCACCGCCAGCCTCATGATCATCGCCTTCGCACTCATCGCTCTGGTGGTCGTCGGGCTGGTCGGCATCTGGGATCCGTTCGGTTCCACCACCGTCGACCGCTCGGGTCCGGCCGTCCTCGAACGCATGCGCACGCTCGAGGAGTTCACCGCCGCCGAAGCCGGCTTCACCCAGGACGTCGACATCGAGAACGACTCGTTCCTGCCGGGCTTCATCAAGGGCGAGCGTGTCACGGCCATCGTCACCGGAACGGTCCGCGCCACGGTTGACTTCTCGCAGCTCGGCCCGAACTCGGTCCAGGTGTCCGACGACGGAAAGTCGATCCGGGTCATCCTGCCCGATCCGCAGCTCGACGATCCTGAGATCGACGAGGGCAGCGCCCGGATCGTGTCGCGGGACCGGGGCATCATCGACCGGCTCGAGGACGTGTTCTCGGCCAACCCCACCGACGACACGCCGCTCTACAAGGCCGCCGAGGCCAAGCTCGAGAGCGCCGCCGAGCAGTCCGACGTGCTCGAACAGGCGCGCACGAACACCGAACGCTGGCTGACGACGTTCCTCGGAGCGGCCGGGTTCGAGGACGTGCAGGTCCAATGGTCAGCCCCGCCCAGCTGACAGGACCGCCCAGCCACAGACTCGCTCAACCTCGGCAGATCCCACCCCAATCGGATCCAGCCCCTTCCCACTCGTCGAACCGGAGCCACTTTGGACAGCGCACCCGCACCAGCCCCCGACCAGAGCGCTGTCGGAGGGCCTGTCGCCTCCATCGGCTGGGCCGCGCAGGTCATCGGTGCCACCAAGGTCTACGGGTCGGGCGAGGCCGAGGTGCGCGCTCTCGACGGCGTGACCGTCGGGTTCGAGCACGGCCGCTTCACCGCCATCATGGGCCCGTCGGGCTCGGGCAAGTCGACGCTCATGCAGTGCGCCGCCGGCCTGGACCGCCTGACCTCGGGGCAGGCGATCATCGGCGACGTCGACATCACCCGGCTCACCGAGAAGGAGCTCACGCTGCTGCGCCGGGACAAGGTCGGCTTCGTCTTCCAGCAGTTCAACCTGCTGCCGACCCTGAACGCGCGGGAGAACATCACCTTCCCCCTCGACCTCGCCGGCCGCAAGCCCGATCCCGCCTGGATGGATGCCGTGGTGGGCACCGTCGGCCTGGCCGACCGCCTCGACCACAAGCCGTCGGAGCTCTCCGGGGGTCAGCAGCAGCGCGTGGCCGTCGCCCGCGCCCTCGTCGAGCAGCCCGAGATCATCTTCGCCGACGAGCCGACGGGCAACCTCGACTCCCGATCCTCGGCCGAGATCCTGACCTTCATGGCGCGCGCCGTCGCAGAGCAGAACCAGACCGTCGTCATGGTCACCCACGACCCGGTCGCCGCCGCCTACGCGAGCCGCATCCTGTTCCTCGCCGACGGCCGGATCGTCGACGAGCTGCTCGAACCCACGCGGGAGACGATCCTGCACCGCCTGAGCGCCCTCGGGATCTGAGGAGCCCGTCACCGCGGCCGACGCTCTTCGACAACACATGCTCCGCTACGCGCTCTCCAACCTCCGGGCCAACGCCACCCGACTGATCGCCACCGCTCTCGCGGTGGTCATCGGCATCGGCTTCCTCGCGGCCGGCCTCATGCTGACCGACGCCATGAAGGACGCCCTCGTCGGCAACGTCGACCGTCGGTACGCGAACGTCGACCTGGTCATCGAACCCACCGCCGCCATCCAGGGGATGGCAACCTCGGTCTCCCCCGACGTCCTCGAACAGGTCCGGGCGATGGACGGCGTCGAGGCTGCAGGCGAGCTGTCCGGACCAGTGACCCTCATGGGCACCGGCGACGGGGTCCTGACGTCACGGTCCATGGGTCGGGCATGGATCGCCGAGGAGAGGCTCAACCCGCTCACGATCGACGAGGGCGCCGCACCGGAGCCGACGTCCGGCCGGGATCCGGTCGAGGTCGTCGTCGACCGCGGGACGGCATCGGAGCAGCACCTCACCGTCGGCGAGCGGGTCCGACTCGGCACCCCCGCCGGGCCGACCGAGGCGACCGTCGTCGGGATCTCGCGCTTCGACGGTCAGGACGCGCTCGACGACGGAGGCACCTTCTCCTTCGCCCCCGAGACGGCGACCCGGATCCTCGCCCAGGGCACAACGGGCTGGAACGACGTCCTGATCGCCACCGAACCCGGTCGGGCCGACGAGATCCGATCGAGCCTCGAACGGGATCTGACCGAACCGGTGACCGTGCGCACCGGCGACGAGTTCCGGGAGCAGCAGCGGGCCCAGAGCGCCGGCCTGGTGGACCTTCTGCGACCGCTGCTCCAGGGCTTCGCCTACCTGGCGATGTTCGTCGCGGCGTTCGTCATCTTCAACACCTTCTCGGTCGTCGTCACGCAGCGCTTCCGGGAGCTCGCCCTGATCCGGGCGGTCGGTGGCACCCCAGCACAGGTCCGACGTTCGTTGATCCTCGAGGGGGCGGTGATCGGATTCGTGGCGAGCGTGATCGGCATCGCGGTCGGCGCCGCGTTGTCCTACGCGATCCAGGCCGTGCTCGGAGCGTTCGACATCGACCTGCCGGGTGCGGGCGTCGCCGTACGCCCCTGGACCGTCGGGCTGTGCCTGTTGGTCGGGACCGTGGTCACCGTCGTGTCGGTGTTCGTTCCGGCGTTCCGGGCCGGTCGCACGAAGCCCGTGGAGGCCATGCGCGACGCCGCGGTCGACCGCTCCGGGACGTCGACCGCCAGGGCGGTCGTCGGCGGCGTGGCACTAGTGCTGGCGATCGCGCTGCTCCTGATGGTCCGACTCGCGGGGGCTCCGGCACTGTTGCTCCTTCCGGGGGGCCTGCTGCTGTTCGTCGGCCTGCTGGTCGGCGGGCCGCTCGTCGCAAGGGTCTTCGCTGCCGGGCTGCGCGCACCTGCCCGCCGCGCGGGCCTGACGTTCCGGCTGGCGGTCGAGAACACCGCCCGCAACCCCCGACGCACGGCCACCACCGCCAACGCTCTCGTCATCGGCCTGTTCCTCGTCACGCTCGTGACGGTCTCCGGTGACGCCCTCAAGACCTACACCGTCGACCAGATCGACCAGCTGTCGGCGTCGGACTTCATCGTCGCCGCCGGCGCCAACGGCATCGACGCCGACCTCGTCCGCAAGGTTCAGGACACGGATGGCGTCCAGGCGGCCGCTCCGATCCGTCAGTCGGTCGTCCTCGACTCCGACGGTCGAGCGGTCCTGCTGTCCGGAGCGGACGTCGAGCTGCTCGGCCGTTCGACCGGGCTGTCGATCGAGGCCGGGTCGCTCGACCACGTAGCCGATGGCACAGGGATGGCCGTCCCGGCCCTGCCCACGGGTTCCGGCGGCAGCGCTGGTCCCGGTGAGGATCTCATGTTGGCCACGCTGCCGAGCACCGTCGGATCCAGGATGGCTCTCGTCGCCGCCGACGGATCCACGCTCACGGTGCCGGTGGCAGCGACTCTGGGCCTCCAGCTCGACACGCTCATGCTCCAGGCGCTGGTGTCCGACTCGACGTTCGAAGCGCTCGCGGGTGACCAGCCGGTCACGATGATCTACGTCAAGGCCGCGGACGGACGCTCCGACGCCGTCGGGACCCGTCTGTCGAAGCTGATCGTCGGCCACACCGGCGTCGAGGTGATGCCCGGGAACTTCCTCGGCGAGATCGTCGGGCAGGTGTTCGACTTCCTCATCAACACGGTCAACGCCCTGCTGGGGATGAGCGTGCTGATCGCCCTCGTCGGCATCGTGAACACGCTGACCCTGTCGATCATCGAGCGCCGCCGCGAGCTCGGGATGGTCCGGGCCCTCGGGATGACACGTCAGCAGGTCGGACGGATGGTGCGGTTGGAGGCGGTGCTGATCGGCACCCTCGGCACGGTGATCGGCGTCGGTGCGGGCCTGTTGCTGGGATGGGTCGTCATCGGATCGGTCGCCGCGGACATCGCACTCGGAGTCGACTGGACCCGGATCGGCCTCATCGCTCTGATCGGGGTCCTGGCCGGGGTGCTCGCATCGCTGCTACCGGCCCGCCGGGCGACCCGCACCGACATGGTCGACGCGATGAACGCAACCTGACGCCCCCTCCCGAACTCGGGTCGGCTGACACCGACATACGGCGCGAGACGACCCGAGTACACGACCCCTCCCGAACTCGGGTCGGCTGACACCGACACACGGCGCCGACACACGGCGCGAGACGACCCGAGTTCGTGGAGATGGGGCGGTCCGGGCAGGCGTAGTGTCGGTGACGATGTGCGACACGTTGGTCAGCATCGGCGACGACGGCGTCGTGTTCGCGAAGAACAGCGACCGCGACGCCAACGAGGCACAGCTGCTCGAGTGGGTCCCCGCCCGTGACCACCTTCCCGGCACGGTCGTCCGCTGCACCTGGATCGAGATCCCGCAGGTCGAGCGCACGCACGCCGTCCTGCTCTCCAGACCGTGGTGGATGTTCGGAGCTGAGATCGGCGCCAACAGCCACGGCGTCGTGATCGGCAACGAGGCGGTGTTCACCAAGGAGCTGGCCCGACGACGACGAGACGGCGAGACCGCACCCGGCCTGCTCGGCATGGACATGCTGCGACTGGCCCTCGAACGAGCCACCGACGCGTCCGAGGCGGTGCAGGTGATCGTGACCCTGCTCGAGGCTCATGGCCAGGTCGGCGGATGCAGCCACGAGCGACCGGGCTTCACCTACGACAACAGCTTCATCGTCGCCGACCCGGACGGGGCGATCGTGCTCGAGACCGCCGGACGCAGCCACGCCACCGAGACGGTCGTCTCCGGGGGTCGCAGCATCTCCAACGGACTCACCATCCCGGGGTTCGCAGCCGCACACGCGGATCCCCTCAGGGGTCGGGTGGCGGCCTGCACCGCACGACGGTCCCGCACCGAGTCCGCCGCCCGGTCGGCGGCGCGCGGCACCTCGGGATCCGACGACGAGGCCGATCCCGTCGGCGATCTGATGGCTGCGTTGCGCGACCACGGGCCCGACGGACTTCCCCGCTGGTCTCTCGTCAACGGCGCCCTGTCCGCCCCTTGCGCGCACCCGGCCGGCATCCTCACCTCGACGCAGTCCACCGCGTCGTGGGTGGCCGACCTCCGGGACCGACACGACCCCGTCCACTGGGTGACGGCGACCTCGGCGCCGTGCACCTCGACGTTCAAGCCGGTGCGCGTCGATGAGCCGGTCGACCTCGGACCGGACCCGACAGATCGGTTCGATCCGACGACCACGTGGTGGCGACACGAGGTCCTGCACCGCGCCGCTCTCACCGACGCCCAGTCGCTGCTGCCGAGGTTCAGCTCCGAACGCGACAGGACGGAGGAGCAATGGCGTCGGGATCCGCCCGGCTCCGTGGACGCGTTCACGACTGCTGATCGACTCGAGGCGCGCTGGGCCACCGACGTCATCCGCACTGCCCAGCCCGATCGACGGTCGGCGTTCGTGCGCCACTGGTGGCGCAGACGCGATGTCGCTGCCGCGATGCCGACCGGAAGCGGGAACGGTTCCTCCCGCTACCGCCCGGCGCTGGACCTGGTCTCACGGGAACGACGGCTCGCCGACACGGCTGCAGCGCAGCACTCCGACACACCGACAGAGCGACAGGAATCGACAGAGCGACAGGAACCGACAGAGCGACAGGAACCGACGAGCACGCTCCATGAGCGTTGAGCATGTGATGGCACACAGCCCATCGGTGATCGTCGTCGGAGCGGGTCTCGCCGGGCTCTGCGCCGCGCGGATCCTGGTCGACGCCGGTGTGGACGTCGTCGTGCTCGAAGCCCGGGACCGCGTCGGGGGCCGCACAGAGCGCGGCCGTACCGCCGACGGCGTCCCGATCGAGCTCGGCGGTCAGTGGATCGGCCCGACGCAGAATCGGATGTACGAGCTCGTCGCCGAGCTCGGCCTCGAGACGTTCCGCACCCACAACACGGGCGACACGCTGGTCCATCTCGGCCGTCGGGCCACTCGGGTCGCGCCGCATCGCGGCGCCACGCCACGACTCGGCCCCTTCACGCTCGCGGATCTCGCCCAGGGGCTCGCGCGCTTCGACCGCCAGGCCGAGCGGATCGACCTCGAGCGGCCATGGAGCGGACCCGACGCCAGCGGACTCGACGGCCAGACCTTCGAGACGTGGATCAGACGGCACCTGCGCACCCCGCTGGGCCGCGAGTACTTCCGCGTCGCGACCGAGGCGGTGTTCTCGGTCCAGTCCGGCGACCTGTCCGCGCTGCACGCCATGTTCTACGCGCGGTCCGGTTCTGGACTCGAGACGCTCCTGTCCACCGACCGCGGCGCACAGCAGGACCGCGTCGTCGGCGGAACGTGGCTCATCAGCACGCGCCTCGCCGAACCGCTCGGCGACCGCGTCCACCTGTCCAGCCCTGTACGCCGCATCGAGCACGGTCCCGCTGCCGGGCCCGGCGGCGGCCATGGCGTGACCGTCCGGACTACCGCAGTCGACGGCACCGACGGCCCCGCGCTCAGCGCGGACCGGGTGATCGTGACGCTGCCGCCGACGCTGGCTGGACGCATCGAGCACTCCCCTGCCCTGCCGAGCTGGCGCGACCAGCTCACCCAGCGTCTCCCCGCCGGCAGCGTCATCAAGATCCATGCGGTGTACGACGAGCCCTTCTGGCGCTCCGAGGGGCTCAACGGCCAAGCGGCATCGAACCACGGCCCGGTCAAGGTCACCTTCGACAACTCGCCACCAGAGGGCGGCCCCGGCATCCTCGTCGGCTTCATGGAGGGCACCGACGGGCGGATCTACGCCCGTCGGTCCGAGGCCGAGCGCCGCGACGCCGCGCTGGCCTGCTTCGCCCGCTACTTCGGCCCCCGTGCACGCCGTCCGATCGAGTACGTCGAGCGGGACTGGATGGCCGAGCCGTACAGCCGGGGCTGCTACGGCGCGCATTTCACGCCGGGCGTCTGGACCGGTTTCGGCCACGCCCTGCGCACCCCCGTCGGACCGATCCACTGGGCCGGCGCAGAGTGCTCACCGGTCTGGAACGGCTACATGGAGGGAGCGGTCCGCTCCGGGGAGGCCACCGCCCGCGAGGTCCTCACGCACCTCTGACCCACCGCCGCCCGAGACCCGCACGCCCGCTTTGTTCCCGTTTCGTGGCCGATATCGGCCACGAAACGGGAACAAAGCCGGCGGGGGCGGGGGCGGGGGCGGAGGCGGAGGCGGAGCCGGCACCAGGGTCTCAGGTGAGCTCGACCCGCGCCTCGCCGCCG
>CAZNQK010000072.1:0-5656 GCA_964575165.1 uncultured Aquihabitans sp.
CGGTTGTCGTCGGTGCCGTCGCGGTTGTCCTCGCCGTTCGCCTCGTTGTGCTTGTGCTCGTAGCCGACCAGGTCGCTGAGCGTGAAGCCGTCGTGGGCGGTCACGAAGTTGATGCTGGCGTGGGGCCGACGCCCGTCGTCCTCGTAGAGGTCCGAGCTCCCCGTCAGCCGTGACGCGAACTCGCCGAGCACACCCTTGTCAAGGCACCAGAGGTCGCGCACGCAGTCGCGGTAGCGACCGTTCCACTCCGACCAGAGCGCCGGGAAGTTCCCCACCTGGTAGCCCCCTTCGCCGACGTCCCAGGGTTCGGCGATGAGCTTCACCTGGCTCACCACGGGGTCCTGCTGGATGAGGTCGAAGAAGCTCGACAGGCGGTCGACGTCGTGCAGCTCGCGGGCGAGCGTCGCCGCCAGGTCGAAGCGGAACCCGTCGACGTGCATGTCCTGGATCCAGTACCGCAGGCTGTCCATGATGAGCTGCAACACGTTGGGGTGGCGCATGTTGAGGCTGTTGCCCGTGCCCGTGTAGTCGATGTACACGTCGGGGTCCCCCGGGTCGAGCCGGTAGTAGCCGGGGTTGTCGAGTCCCTTGAAGCTGAGCATCGGCCCGCCGCCGCCGCCCTCCGCGGTGTGGTTGTAGACGACGTCGAGGATCACCTCCATCCCGGCGTCGTGCAGCGTCTTGACCATCACCTTGAACTCCTGCACCTGCGCTCCACGGTCCCCGCCGACGGCGTAGGTGTTGTGCGGCGCGAAGAAGCCGATCGAGTTGTAGCCCCAGTAGTTGCGCAGGCCGAGCTCGACGAGTCGGCGGTCGTGGACGAACTGGTGGACCGGCATGAGCTCGACGGTGGTGACGCCCAGAGCGAGGAGGTGCTCCATGACCGGCGGAGCGCACAGCCCCAGGTAGGTGCCCCGCAGCTCCGGGGGGATGTCGGGGTGTCGCATGGTGAGACCACGGACGTGTGCCTCGTAGAGGACGGTCCGATGCCACGGCACGCGGGGCCTGCGGTCCTGCCCCCAGTCGAACCAGGGTGAGACGACCACGGATCGAGGCATGTCGGGCCCAGAGTCCGCCGGCGAGTCGACGCTCATCGAGTCGGTCCAGCGCACGGAGCCGCTCTGTGCCCTCGCGTACGGGTCGAGCAGGAACTTGCTCGGGTGCTGGAGGTCGCCGGGTCGTCGGCGCTCACCGGTGACCCTGTAGCCGTAGCGGACACCCGGGCCGACGTCGGGCAGGTATCCGTGCCACACGGAGCCCGTTCGCTCGACGAGCTCGACTCGGATCTCGGCGTCGTCGTCGTCGAACAGGCAGAGCGTGACCCCGCCTCGGTCACCCGAAGAGTCGCCCTCGTTCGCGGCGGAACCGGAGAACACCGCGAAGTTGGTGCCGGCGCCGTCCCATGTCGCTCCGAGCGGCGACGGTCTGCCCGGCCAGACGCGCGTACGACCCCCCGCCCAGATCACAGCGTCACCCGTCCCACCCCACGACCCGACGACCTGATCATCGACCGGTACCTCATCCGTCGAGCCGGCCCGACACGTAGTCGACCAGCCTGGGGCGTGAACGCTCGATCTCGTCCGCGAGCAGGCGGTCGAGCAGCGGCACCCAGAGGCTCCCGCCGTAGTGGAGCCGCATCTTCAGCTCCGGGGCCGCTGAGTCCGCGGCAGCCAGCTCGGCGGTCATGACCCAGTCGCTGTGCGAGCGCCCGTCGAGCTCGCGCCGCTCGAAGCGGACCCGACGCGTGCGCTCGTGCACCGTGCGCACCATCCGGAGACGCTTGGATCGCCGGAACGGCCCGACCTGGCCCCGCAGGTCCACCGACCATGCCAGGTCCTCGCCGGCGACGGCGTCGAGCGGTTCGGCACGCGACACGATGTCGAGCCAGTCGGGGTAGGTCCCCAGGTCCTCGAGCACGTCGAACAGGTCGTCGAGGGGCAGGTCGGCGGAGAGGTCCGCTGTCACGTCCACCCTCACATTCTGCCCGTCGACCCCGCGCGATCGGTGATGAGCAGGACGACACCGCAGAGAGCGACGAGCATGCAGCTCAGCGCCATGGCCTGACCCACGCCCGCGGCCCCCGGCCTCGACAGCAGACGTTCGATCGCCACGGGCACCGTCGGTCGGCTCGCTCGGGCGAGGAAGACCGTGGCGCCGAACTCACCGAGGCTCGCCACGAGCGCCAGCCCCCCGCCGGCGACCACAGCGGGCCGCACCATCGGCAGCTCGACACGCCACCACCGCCGGCGCGGACCGGCGCCGAGGGTCGCCGCCGCGTCCGAGAGCCCGGGTGGAAGCTCACGCAGAGCCGTTGCGACCGTTCGCACGACCAGCGGGACGGCGACCAGCGCCTGCGCCGCCGGGACGAGCCACCACGACCGACGCAGGTCGACCGGCGGCCGCCCGAACGCCAGGAGCATGCCAAGCCCGACGGTGGTGGCCGACACGCCGAGCGGCAGGAGCAGCAGCCGGTCGGCAACTCCGCCGGGCCGACGGGCCGCTACTCGAGCCGCCGGAACTCCGATCACCAGGGCGAGAGCCGTCGCCACCAGCGACGACACGACCGACACCGCCACGGCATCGAGGGGCGAGACGGCGAGCGAGGTCCCGCTCGTGACCGAACCGAGGTGGCGCCAGTGATCGAGGCCGTGACCTCCGTCGGGCATCCGCAGCGAGCGTTCAGCGAGGGCGGCGAGAGGGAGCACGGCGATCAGACCGACCGCCGCCACCGCGGCGAGGACCTGCCCCCGCTCGGTCGTCGTCTCGGGACTTCGTGCCCAGGATCGGGAACGGCGACGTGGCCGGTGCGATCGTCGGGAGAAGTGGGCGTGGACCGCGAGGGTCGCCACGACGGCGCCCAACTGGACCATGCCCAGGACCGCTGCCCCCGAGAGGTCGAACTGGCTCGTCGCCCGCACCCAGATCTCGACCTCGATGGTCGACACCGCGCCTCCCCCGAGGATGACGATGACCCCGAAGCTCGTCAGGCAGAACAGGAACACGACCACGGCGGCGGCGGCGACAGCGGGCGCGACAGCTGGCAGCAGCACCCGTCTCGCGGCTGCTGCCGGAGAGCAACCCAGGGTGCGGGCCACATCCTCCATCGACGGGTCGAGGTCCTCGAGAGCAGCACCCACGATGCGCACTATCACGGCGAGGTTGAAGCACACGTGCGCGGCGAGGACGGGCCACCACGTCCCCCTGAGGTCGACGATCCCGGCCGGGCCCAGGATCGTGCCGACCGCCGTCGCCAACACGACCGACGGGAGCACGAACGGCACCATGGCGACGGTGCGCACGACGCCACGGCCCGGGAAGCGGTAGCGCGCCAGGACCCACGCCAGAGGCAGGCCGACGGCCAGGGTGAGGAGGCTCGACCCCGCCGCTTGGAGCACGGTCGCAGCCGCCAAGCGCCAGGTGCGGCCGGAACCGAGGATCCGGGCGGCCGCATCGAGGGTCCAGGTGTCGTCGGGCCGCACGGCGCGCACGGCAACGGCGGCCACAGGCACGATGACGGCGAGCACCACCAGTGCAACGGCGACCCCGGCGGCTCCGCCCGCAAGGCCCTGCCGTGTGGGAGCGGACGGTCGGTCGGTCCTCACCCAGGACCTGCGCAGTGCCCGCGACCGCCGAGGCTCGGCGGGCAGGTCGTCGTCGGTGTGCTCGGCGAGCAGGACGGCGTCGGGCTCATTCCATGATCGAGCGCCACTGCTCGATCCACTCATCACGCTGTCGGCCGATCTCGGTCGGATCGAGCGCCCGGGACGACTCGGGCAGCACGGCCCAACGGCGGAACTCCTCGGGCAGCGCCGTTCCTTCGACGATGGGGAACACGAAGTTCGACAACGGCAGGTCCTGCTGCCAGGTCGGGCTCAGCATGAACTCGATCAGCTTCCTGGCGGCCTCCGGGTTCTCCGCCCCGGAGAGCAGGCCGGCGTACTCGACCTGGGAGACGCAGGTGTCGGTGAGGACCACCGAAGCCGGCTCGGTGCGGGTGCCCTCGCTGAACACGACCTCCGCCGGAGGTGACGACGCGTAAGAGACCACGAGCGGCCGGTCCCCTCCGGAGACCGTGTAGTCGGTGTTGTAGGCGTCATCCCAGCTCGGCCGCACCCGCACCCCGTTGGCCTTGAGGTCTTCCCAGTACTCCTGCCATCCGTCCTCCCCGAAGGCCTGGACCGTGCCGATCAGGAAGGCGAGCCCGGGCGACGACGTGACGGGGCTGGGAACGACCAGCAGGTCGCGGTACCGGGCAGCCGTCAGCTCCGCGAGGGTCGACGGAACGGCGACTCCCCTGCCGGCGAACCACCCGGCATCGGCGTTGATGCAGACGTCGCCACGGTCGACCGGCGTGAGGAGCTCACCGAGACGCCCGGGAAGCCGAGCCGACTGCTGGACGGTGTCGATCGCACGGGGGGTGAACGGATCGAGGAGGTCGGCCTCGGCAGCCCGGGTCGCGAGCGTGTTGTCGATCCCGAAGATGACGTCTCCCTCGGGTGCGCCGGCGGCGAGGAGCGCCTTCGTGAGCATCCCTCCCGCGTCACCGGACGCGACGAGCTCGATGCGCGCTCCGGTCTCCTTCTCGAACGCCTCGGCAGCTGCTTCCGGCAGAGCGAACCCGTCGTAGGTCACGAGCCGTACCACGCGTCCCGCTCCCCCGCCCGATGCAGCACCGTCCCCGCCGGGCGCAGCGCCGTCGTCGCTGGAGCAGCCCGCGACGAGCAGCGCGACGGCGAGGGCGATCAGCGCTGCGACCGTCCGGAGGACCCCACGCTGGACCCTCATGACGACTCCCCCGGCACGACCACGAGCACCGTGCCCGCCAGGCAGACGACGTCGACGACCTCGCGGGTCGCCTCGTTCGACATGCCCCGGCTCGTTCCCGACGGGAGCGTCTCACCGCGCAGCTCCCAGCGTGCACCGGTCACCGTCACTCCGGCCGCATCACCGCCCACGGGGATCACGGAGAAGGTGGAACCCGTACCGGTCGGGACAGCACCCACCGCATCGACGACGTGGATCCGGTCCCCTCCCAGCCAGGCGAGGCGTTCCGCGACGGGACCGGCCGACGCCAGCACCGAGACCATCGACAGCACGTGGTCGAACCGACCCGCGACCGTCCCGACCAGGACGATCCGACCGCTCGGACCAGCCCGCAGGACCGCCTCGTCGACCGCGAGCTCGAGATCGGTGGCGTCCTTGTCCGGAGGGAACCGCTCCACCTTCACACCGGAGGACTCGGCACGCGCCAGCGCTTCCACGTCGACGGAGTCCATGTCCCCCACCACGAGATCCCGCCCGGGGACCGGCGTCCACCCGAGCGAGGCGGCGAGCTCGAGCCCGCTGTCGGCGGCGACCACCAGGTCGATGACGTCGCGATCGATCGAGTCCATGCGACGTCTGAGGAGGTCGAGATCCTCCTCAGATGGTGACGGCCCTCCGGCGAACACCACGACGGTGCCCATGTGCTCCCTCCGCTGGCATTACCCAGTGCAGGTTCGGACGGGTCGGTGACGGGTCGGCCACCCTCTCAGCCCGGCTCCCCGAGCTCCCCGGATTCGGTTGGTGATCGCACTCTACCGTCCCGCGGCGGCGCGCTCGGACTCCCGCCTCGCAGATCCCGCCCGCATCTCAGGTCTCTGCGCTCAGGTCCCTG
>CAZNQK010000072.1:5756-15690 GCA_964575165.1 uncultured Aquihabitans sp.
GACTCCCGCCTCGCAGATCCCGCCCGCATCTCAGGTCTCTGCGCTCAGGTCCCTGATCTCAGATCTCCACCTGGGATCCGACCTCGATGACCTGTTCCGGAGGCAGGTTGAAGAACCGCGACGCTGACGCAGCCGCACGCAGCATGAAGGCGAACAGACGCTCACGCCACGGCGCCATCGACACGATCTCGCTCGGGATGACGGTCTCACGTCCGAGGAAGAAGGTGACCTCCGCGACGTCGAGGACCGACCCGCCGATCGTGAGACCGTCGATCTCCTCCGCGACGTTCACCGCCTCCATGAACCCGTGGTGGAGCGTGATCTGGCAGAGGCCACGGCCGAACTCCTCGATCGAGACGCGGTCGGCCTCGTCGACGTAGGGCTCGGTCGTGGTCACCACCGACAGCAGGATCACCCGGCGGTGCAGCACACGATTGTGCTTGGTGTTGGCCAAGAGCGACGGAGGGGCGACGCCGTCGCCGCGGAACATGAACACTGCCGTTCCCGGCGCTCGGGCGATGTCCTCGGGGAGCCGGGCGATGAAGTCGCGGATCGGGACCCGGCCGACCTCCATCCGCTCGGCGACCGACCGACGGCCCGTCTTCCACGTGGTCATCGCCACGATGATCACCAGCCCGACCAGCAGGGGGAACCACCCACCGGCGGGGATCTTGAAGACGTTGGCGCCGAAGAACCCGAACTCGAGCAGGCCGAGCGGCAGGCACAGGGCAAGGGCCCTGAACGTCGACCAACCCCAGTTGTTGCGACACAGCTTGTAGAACAGCAGCGTCGTCACGAACATCGTCGCCGTGACCGCGATCCCGTACGCCGCGGCGAGCCCCGATGACTCCTGGAACACGAGCACCAGTCCGATGCACCCTGCGGCGAGCAGCCAGTTCACCAGCGGCAGGTACACCTGCCCGACGTGGGCGGCCGAGGTGTGCCGGACCGTCATGCGGGGAAGGTAGTCGAGCCGCATCGCCTGCACGGTCATCGAGAACGCCCCGGAGATCAGGGCCTGCGAGGCGATGATCGCCGCACAGGTGGCGAGGATCACCATCGGCCATCGCGCCCATTCCGGGCCCATGAGGAACACGGGGTTCGAGATCGCCTCCGGTCGCTTCAGCAGCATCGCGCACTGCCCGAAGTAGTTGAGGATCAGGGCCGGGAAGGCCACCAGGAACCACGCCCGACGGATCGGGTGCCGTCCGAAGTGCCCGAGGTCCGCGTACAGCGCCTCGCCGCCGGTCACCACGAGGAACACGGAGCCGAGGGAGAGGAACCCGTCGAGCCCGTTGCTCGTCAGGTAGTCCACGGCGTAGGCCGGGTTGATCGCGGCGAAGATGCCCGGCTCTGTGACGGCCTGGCTGACCCCGAGCACGGCCAGCGCCACGAACCAGATCAGCATGACCGGTCCGAACAGCTTGCCGACCAGCCCGGTCCCCCGGTGCTGGATGGCGAAGAGGCCGATGAGGATCGCGACCGTCAGCGGCACGACCCAGGAGCCGAGCGCCGGAACGGCGATCTCGAGTCCCTCGGTCGCCGACAGCACCGTGATGGCGGGCGTGATCACCCCGTCGCCGTACAGGAGCGCCATGCCGAACAAGCCGAGCAGCAGGAACGCTCCCATCGCACCCGTCACCTTGCGGGTCGTGGAGTCGCCCACCACCAGCGCCGTGAGGGCGAGGATCCCGCCCTCGCCGTGGTTGTCGGCGCGCAGGATGAACAACACGTACTTGACGCTGACGATGAGGATCAGCGACCACAGCACGAGCGAACAGGCACCCATGACGTTCGCGCGGTCGACCGGGATCGAGTGGTGCAGGAACGTCTCCCGCAGGGAGTACAGCGGGCTCGTTCCGATGTCGCCGAACACGACTCCGAGCGCGCCGACGATCAGGGCGGCGCCACCGGCACCGGCACCTGCATGACCGTCCGTGCTCGAGTCACCGCTGCGGCCACCGCGGTCCCCTCGTCGGGCAACCGCTGTCACGTGTTGCCGATCACGAGTCGCCGACGATTCCGTTCATGCGGGCGATCGTGCGCAACATGACCTCGTCCGCACCTCCCCCGATCGACCACAGACGGGTGTCACGGAAGAAGCGGGCCGGCCAGTTCTCCTCGACGTACCCCATGCCGCCGTGGAACTGCACGGCCAGGTCCGCCATCCGTCGAGCGAGCCGAGCGGACTTGAGCTTGGCGACGGTGGCCTGGCGGGTGATGTCCTCGCCGTCGAGGGACGCTGCGACCGCTGCCCAGTTGTGGTGCCGGGCCATGTCCAGGTCCGCGGCGAGGTCGGCCAGGTCGTACTGCAGGGCCTGGTTGGCCAGCAGCGGCGCGCCGAACGCCTGACGTTCCTTGAGGTACTCGACGGTGCGCTGGAGGGCGAGCTCGGTGGCGCCGACCATCTGGTACGCCGCGATCATGCGCTCGTTCTGGAACTGCGCCATCTGCTGTTGGAAGCCACGGCCGATCTCGCCGATCGTGTTGGACACGGGCACCCGGACGTCGTCGAAGGACAGCTCGGCCGTGTCGGACGCCCGCATGCCCAACTTGTCGAGCTTGCGGCTGACCGCGAACCCTGGGGCGTCGGTCGGCACGATGACCTGGGACATCCCGCGGTATCCCCCCTCGTCGGAGGTCCGACACAGCAGGCAGATCCAGTCGGCCTGCGTCCCGCTCGTGATCCAAAGCTTGGTTCCGTTGATGACCCACTCGTCGCCGTCTCGCTCGGCACGTGTGCGGATGCCGGCGACATCGGAGCCGGCGTCGGGCTCCGACACCCCGATGGCGGCGACGTGCTCACCGGCGATCGCCGGACGCAGGTAGCGCTCCTTGAGCTCGTGGGTCCCGAAGCGGTGCAGCGCCGGGGTCGCCATGTCCGTCTGGACGGTGATCGCCATCGAGACGCCGAGGGATGCAGCCCGGCCCAGCTCCTCACCGAGGATCATCGTGTAGGTGTGGTCGGCTCCTCCGCCCCCGTACGCGGGGTCGTACTCGAGACCGAGGAGGCCCAGCTCACCGAACCGGCGGAACAGCGTGTGGGCCGGGAAGTCGCCCGCCTCCTCCCACTCATCGGCGTGCGCGTCGATCTCCTTCTCGACCACGTCGCGCACGGTCTGGCGGAACAGCTGGTGTTCCTCGGTCAGGTGCAGCACGTCGTCTCCCGCGTGTCGCTGGACCCCGCCGGGTCCCGTCGTGTCCGGCCGGTCCGGACCTCGACCGCGGCCCGGAACCCCGGGTCGTGGCGGGACAACCTACAGGACCCGGACTCAGGCTCCGAGCGTGTCGGCAAGAAGCACACCCGGCGCAGCGACGGAGTCGATCCCCGTCGCCTCACCGAGGTGCACCGTGCCCCGGTCACGACGGTCGATGGCTCCGACGACGCCGTGCTCGAGGACCTCGGTGCTGAGCTGGTCGACACCGATCACGTCTTCCACACCGACCCCGATGAGGTCGGCGACGAGCCGATGACGTCGAGAGTCGTCGGTCGTCCCGTGCACGTGCTCGAGGACACCGATCACCGGGATGTCACCGATGTGCTCCACGAGTTGTCGGGCGCATGACACCGTGGCGGGGCGGTCCCGGAAGAGGACGACCAGTGCCAGCGGCACCGATCGTGGATCGGGCGGCCACCGCAGCGGAGTGCGGACGAGGTCGGCCGGCCGCACCACGGCGAGGTCGAGTCGACCGGAACGACGGAGGTGCTGGCACACCACCGCGGCATCGGTCTCGTCACGTCGCAGGACCAGGACCGGGAGCCGGCCGCCTGCGGCGAGAACTGCGCTGGTCGTGTCCCTTCGTGCCACACGGTCCCATCGGCTCGGAGCACCGAATCATGAGCTGAACGCTCGCCCCACAGCGACCCGCGTTCCCGCCGCGACCCACGTTCCCACGCGTTCTCATCCCGTTTCGCGCTGCTCCACGACACGAACAATCGTCAGAACGCGCTGGTCGCCGGAGCGTGCGCGGGTCTTCAGCCGATGAGGACCGGCTCGGGCGGTTCGTCGGACGCGACGCCGTCCCGTCCGCGCAGGAGCAGTCGGCGCCGGATCTCGGGATCGGACTCGTACGGTTCGGTCTCGGCGACGAACCGCACGAGCTCGGACACGAACCGTTCGGGATCCGCGTGGTGCGGGAAGTGCCCGGCGCCCTCGTACACGGACAGACGACTCCCGGAGAGCGCCTCGTGCGCCTTGTGTCCGTGCTCGACGGGGATGATCGCGTCACGCGCTCCCCAGGCGATCATGACGGGCATGCCCTCAGCCAGGTATGCCCTGTCGAGCATCGTGACCAGCTGCCCGCGACGGTCCACAACGGCACGGAGGGTCCGGCCGAACGCGACGCGGCGACGACGGTCCGGCATGCCTCCGAGCACGCGCGTCACCTCACCCGCGTCCACCCCGATGTCCGCACCGAGCCAACCGAGCACACCGAGCGCGGCGCCGACGAGCGTGCTCGCCCCGGGAACCATCAACGGGAGCATCCCGATCTCGGAGTAGGGCATCGCCGCTGCCCGCAGGACCGGACTGACCTCCCGACCCACCCCGCCGCTGCCGACGAGCACGAGCCGCTCGACCCTCTCCGGGTACTGGTAGGCGAGCTGCGCCGCCACCCCGCCGCCGAGCGAGTGCCCTACCACGGTGACGCGGTCGATCTCCAGGACGTCGAGCAGGTCGCGCATCCCGTTGGAGAACGCCGCGACGGAGTAGTCGGCCCTGGGCTTGTCCGACGCACCGTGACCCAGCAGGTCGGGCGCTATCACATCGAAGTGCTCTGCCAGGGGGCTCATGACGGGCAGCCAGCTGGCGGACTCGTCGCCGATCCCGTGGATCAGCAGCAGCGGGTGACCGTCGCCGATACGGCGGTAGGCCCGCTGGTAGCCGTGAACGGTCCGGAACAGCGGGTCCAGGTCCCTCGTCTCCACGAGCGCGCAGCGTACCGGCCAGGGCCCCGTCGACCTCACCCGCCCGCCGGCATCGGCCCCGATGCGGCCAGGGCCTCAGGCACCCGAGGACCCCTGTTGCCAAGGAATCTGACGCTACTCACGAGCGGCGCCCGTGGCAGGCTGTGACCGATGACCACCGGAACACCGCAGAACGGGACGGACGCGGAGCGGATCGAGGTGTCGCGAGTCGTGCACGCAGAGCCCGCCGAGATCTTCGCAGTGCTCACCGATCCCGCCGGCCATGTGGCGATCGACAGCTCCGGGATGCTGATGAGCGCGGAGGGAGAACGCGTCTCGACCGTCGGCGACACCTTTGTCGTCCACATGGACCGCGAGGCGCTCAACGACTTCCCGCTCGGCCGCTACGACGTGACGGTCCGGATCGTCGACTTCGAACAGGACCGGAAGCTGGCCTGGGTCGTCGAAGGCCAGTTGAACCTCGGCCACGTCTACGGCTACCAGATCGATCCGGGCGACGACCCCGGCACCTCCGTCGTGACCTCGTACTACGACTGGTCGAAGATCTCCCAGGAGTGGCGCGACGCCGGGATCTTCCCGGTCATCTCCGAGGGCGCCCTGCGCGCAACGCTCGGGATCCTCGACCGAACGGTTCAGCAGCACCGTTGACACGCCGCGACCGGAGCGGAACCGGTCGGATTCGGGAGCGATCACGCCTCGGGAACGATCACGCGGACCTCGAACCGGACGCCGCTGTGACCCAAGGCCGTGGCAACCTGGCACGGTGACGTCGCTGCAGGAGACGCTGATCATCGTGCTCCTCGTCGTCGTGCTCGTCCTCCTCGCCGGCTCCGGTTACATCGCTCTCCTGCGCGAGCGGTACCGCCGCGGCCGCGATGGCGATCCCGACGGGGATCATCCGCGCAGACACCGCAACGGCCAACGCTGACGAGGCCGCCCGAACAGCACGGCTCCCCACGACAACGGCTCCCCACGACAACGACTCCCCACGACAACGACTCCCCACGACAACGACTCCCGACGCGGGAGGCACGAGACGGAGCAGAGAGGAACTCACCGATGGACTTCGACATGATGATCGGACCCAAGTCGTGGGCCGACGCTGCGGAGCTCGCCCGCACCGCCGAGGCGGCCGGGTTCTCCGGCATGCTGTTCACCGAGTCGGGCCAGACCCCGTGGATGAGCCTGGCCGCCGCGGCCGCCGCAGCACCGAGGTTGACCTTCAGCACCGGCATCGCCGTCGCGTTCCCCATCAGCCCGATGATCGCGGCCGGCTTGGCATGGGAGCTGGCGGACAACACGCGCGGACGCTTCCGACTCGGGCTCGGCAGCCAGGTCCGCGCGCATGTCGAACGCCGCTACGGGGCCGAGTTCGATCCACCGGGTCCTCGTATGCGCGACTACCTCCTGGCTGTGAAGGCCGTCCTCGCCGCGTTCCGCGGCGAACGACCCCTCGAGCACCACGGCCCCTACTACGAGCTGACCCTGCTACCCGACATGTGGCGGCCACGGCGGCACGACTTCGGAGACATCAAGGTCGACGTGTCCGCCGTCGGCCCGTGGATGACCCGCATGGCCGGCGAGATCGCCGACGGCGTCCACGTGCATCCGTTCCACTCACGTCACTACATCGAGACGCGCCTCGTGCCATCCGTCCGGGCCGGCGCCGAGGGGGCCGGTCGCGATCCCGGTTCCGTCGACCTGCTGGTTCCGGTGTTCATCGTTCCCGGCGACACCCCTGAGGAGCGCGCCCATCTCGAGTACATGGCGCGGGCGCAGATCGCGTTCTACGGCTCGACGCGCAACTACGCCTTCCAGTTCGACGACCTCGGCTTCGACGGGACCTCCGCCACGCTCAACACGCTGCTCAAGGTCGGTGACATCGATGCGATGGCGGCGTCGATCACCGACGAGATGCTGGACGCGTTCGCGATCGTCGGACCCTGGGACGACGTCGCGGACCGGGTCGTCGACCGCTACGGCGGGCTCGCATCAAGGGTCACCTCCTATCTCACCGACCAGGACCTGGCACATCACCCGGAGAACCTGGGGCGGTGGTCCGAGATCGCCCGGGCCGTGAGGAGCGCCTGACCGCGCCCGCACCGGGTCCCGACAGCGCCTACCCTGCACGCGTTCGGGACTCGGCGGTCAGAGCGGATCCGTCCCCAAGGTCGACAGGGCGAACGTAGCCACGACCGGACGATGGTCCGAGGCATCGGAGTCGACCACCATGGCCGTGCGCGCCGCCAAGCCGTCGGAGCTGAACACGTAGTCGACCCGCTTGTGAGGATCGGAGACCGAGTACGTGTACCCGTCACCCGTCCCGGCGGCAGCCCAGGCGTCGGTGAGACGCCCCGCCAACAGACCGACCTCCGGGGAGCCGGGCTCGGCGTTCAGATCTCCCAGCAGCACGACGTTCGTCTCGATGGAAGCCATCTCAGCGACGATCGCCTCGACCTGGAGCATCCGTTCCGCCGGCGCGTCGAACTGGAGGTGCGTCGAGAGGACGGTCACCTCGGCCCCGCCCACCTCGGTGGTCGCGATCAACAAGCCCCGCTGCTCGCTCGCCCCGAGGCGTGGAAGCAGGACGTTGCGCGACGAGCGGATCTCCGATCGGCTCAGGATGGCGTTGCCGTACTGGCGGCGAGGGAGCCCGTCGACCAGCGGCGGGAGATCGAGGTTGGGGCCGAACACCACCTGCATCCCGAGCAACCCCGCCAGGTAGGTGGCCTGGTCGACGAAGTTGCTCCGCTCCGAGAAGTGGCGGTCAACCTCCTGGAGGCCCACCACCTCGGCTTCCGACGCTGCGATGGCGGCTGCGACCCTGTCGAGGTCGAGGCGCCCGTCGGCGCCGACGCCGTGACGGATGTTGAACGACATCGCCGTCAGCGTCGGTCCGGGCGGCGGTTCCGGGGGCGGCGACGCGCAGGAGGCCAGCGCAACGACGAGGGCGGCGGGGATCAGGGCGAGTCGCAGGCCTCGGCGGCTTGCTGGCCCGACAGGAACGGATCGGTGGTCGCGGGATCGCATCGTCGCCCTCCCCCGTCGGCGATGTTCGACGAGATCGATCCGCCGACTGGGATCGATCGTACATCTCGAGCGCGTCCCCGGCATCGGAACCGCATCGGGGGAACGCTCGGAAGCGGAGGCTCGAAGGAAGGACGACCGCCCCCCACTCGAGCCTCCCGCTCCCTACTTCACTTCTTCTTGCCCTTCTTGTTCTTCTTCTTGCCCTTGTCCTTCTTCTTGCCCTTGTCCTTCTTCTTGCCCTTCTTCTTCGCCATCACACCTCCCTTCCATCACCTCGAGAAACCGATGTCACCGCGACGACAGGTCAGCATTCCGCTGCGGATCCGGGCCGGTCATCGCCCGCTCTGCCTCCACTGTTGCACTCCGGGCCGAGACCTCGTTCGACACAGCCCTCCGAGACGCACCGATCGGGCCCAGCCACTCGGCAGCTCAACGTAGTCGGTTGTCCACGTCGCACGGGTCGGCTGCATCGCTTCGCACGACCTGGCGATGGAACGAGCCCGTGCCGTCGCCGCAGTTGAGGTGGCTGCTCGACGAGATGCTCCCGGAGTCTGCCGCTTCCGACCTCGAGCGGTTGGCGAACAGAACTGACCCTGAACGTCGGTGCGGTGACCACCGACCACCCGACGGTCGAGCTCCTCCCCCACTGGACATCGACGGCTTCTCCACTCGACAAGCGGCGTTCGGGCTTCGGCCCGTGCCCCTCTGCTGCGAGGTCGCGGTCGTTGGACCCTGGTGATTCCCCTCCGGAATCGAACACGGTCGGGTGGGCTGCCATCGACGGAGGGCCCCGCGACATCCGTGAGGGAAGTCCTGCAAGATCACACATCGAGGGAGGGCCCCATGAGCGCCCAGTCGACCGAATCGCAGAAACTGCCACCGGCGTGGTTCAAGCACCTGTTCTGGCGCGTGCACCGCGCGCTGTACCGGCTTGCCGGTGACCGCGTCTTGTGGACCCCGGCGAGCAAACGGGGTTGGGGAGCAATGCACCTCACGACCGTCGGCCGGAGGTCCGGCGAGAACCGCAGCGTCATCGTCGGGTACATCGAAGACGGCACGACGCCCTTCGTGATGGCGATGAATGGCTGGGACGAGGGCCATCCCGCGTGGTGGCTCAACCTCGAAGCGAACCCGGAAGCCATCATCCGACTCAAGGGCCAAACGGAGCGCCGGGTACGCGCCCGCCAGGTCGAGGGTGAGGAGCGCGAACGGCTGTGGAGGCAGTGGGCCGCGATCGACCACGACCTGGACGCCTACGCCGCTCCCCGTTCGGTCGCCACACCCGTCATCGTCTTCGAACCCTACGAACCGGCCACCTGAGAGGCGAGCTCGAAGCGTGTCCCGAACGTCGGGACTGGTCGGCCTGCGAACGCACGACCTACGCCACACCGCCGTCTCGCTGTGGATCGCCCACGGCGCCACGACGAAGCAGGTCCAGATCTGGGCGGGGCACCGGCCGGTCACCACCGTGTTCGACGAGTCCCGTCAAGCGGCCGGAAACGACGAAACCCCCGCCGTTGCAGGGGACTCAGCTCTTGACCGCTGCCGGCCGAACGGCCGCGAATGGCAGCGAACATCGGATCGCGCGCGAAATCCACGCGATGGACCGACCGTGCTGCGGCTGATCCGGGGTCGATCGGGCCGAGCCGCGAGACTCCCCGTCCAGCGCTATCCTTACATCACGTAGAGTGTAAGGAGTCGTGGTGGAGATCGCAGCGAGGATGAGCTCCAAGGGCCAGGTGACGGTCCCCAAGGCCGTGCGGGACGCACTCGGACTCGGCGAGGGCGACGACGTGGTGTTCCGCGTCGAGGGCGACCGGGCAGTGCTGGCACGCACCCCTGAGTTCCTGTCCCTCGCTGGCACCGTCGCCGTGCCGGCCGCCAAGCGCAACGTCGCGTGGGACGAGGTCATCCGCTCGACCCGCGCCGGCCGGGCCACGACGGCACGGTGAGCGCGTTCGTCGACACGAACATCCT
>CAZNQK010000073.1:0-15438 GCA_964575165.1 uncultured Aquihabitans sp.
GACCGCTCCCCCCCCTCTCCCCCCCCTCATTTTTGCCTCATTTCTGCCCGATCCCGGCCACATTTCAGGAACAACGCAGGTGAGGGGCAGGTGAGGGGCAGGTGAGGGGCAGGTGAGGGGCCTTGTGGGGCCTTGTGGGGATCCGTCAGTTGCCGCTGCTGGGGACCGACGTCGTCGACTCGCGGGACTGGTCGGGCCGCAGGTCGATGACCAACCGCTCGTCGTCGTCCACCTTCCACGGGAACGCCGTGAGCGAGGACCCGTCGGAGCCCATGGAGCCATCGGCCGACCACGTGACGTCCCGGCAGATGGCTCCGAGCGAGTCACGGTCTGCCCGCTCGGGTGCCCGTCGCTCCTCGAACAGGTTGCGCTCGGCGTTCCACGACAGGAAGCACCCCTCGGCCGCGCCCGGAGCGACGGCGGAGAGCGCGACCCACCGGGTCTTGTCCTCGTCGCCGAAGTGGTTGACGTAGATGGGTTGGCGCTGGCCCCGGCCCGAGACGTCGCTGAAGAGCAACGGACCGTCCGCTGCGATCTGCTTGGCCATGCGGGACGTGAAGCCGGCGTCGAACGTCTCGTCGCCGAGGCGGACCTGCACCGGACCCTTCCCACCGGAGGCGAGCTGGATCATCCCCCAGGCTGCCGCCACCGCGACGATGAGCGCCCCGACGCCGATCACCACCGAGGTGATCTGCTTGGTTCCGGACCGACGTTCGATAGGCATGGCGTCCCAAGTATCCCAGCGGGGAGGTTCGCCTCACGATTCGGCACCCCTCCCCACCGGCTCTGTTCCCGTTTCGTGGCGGAAATCCGCCACGAAACGGGAACAGAGCCTGAAAGGCACGGATGTCGCGGGGTGACGGAATGGGGGGCGGCGCGGAGTCGGGTCTACTCTCCGAGCCGGATCGGCCCGCTCTGACGACCCGTCAGACGCGGTCCGATGGCCGCAAGGTCGACAGACAGCACGCGACAGGAAGGTGAGAGGGTGGACCTCTTCGAGTACCAGGGCAAGCAGTTCTTCGCCAGCTTCGACATCCCGGTGTCCGCCGGCGAGGCCGTCACCACGGTCGACGACGCGGTCGCCGTCGCCGAGCGGCTGAACAGCTACCCCGTCGTCATCAAGGCGCAGGTCCACGTCGGCGGCCGCGGCAAGGCCGGTGGCGTCAAGCTCGCGACCAACGCTGACGAGGTGCGTGAGCACGCCGGCAACATCCTCGGGCTCGACATCAAGGGCCACGTCGTCAAGATCGTCTGGGTCGAGGTCGCCTCCGACATCGACCAGGAGTACTACGCGAGCTTCACCCTCGACCGCTCCGCCAAGAAGCACCTCGGCATGCTGTCTGCCCAGGGCGGTGTCGAGATCGAGGCCGTCGCCGAGACCGATCCCGACGCGATCGCCAAGATCTGGATCGACCCGGTCGACGGGCTGACCGAGACCGCGGCCCGCGACTGGGTGGTCGCAGCGAAGCTCGACCCCCGGGCCACCGAGGGAGCGGTCGACATCCTCCAGAAGCTGTACCGGGCCTACACCGAGGGCGACGCGGACCTCACCGAGATCAACCCGCTGATCCTCAAGCCGACCGGCGAGGTGCATGCGCTCGACGCCAAGGTGACCCTCGACGGCAACGCGGACTTCCGTCACGAGTGGGCCGAGTACGAGGCTACGCAGGTCCGTGACGTCCGTGAGCAGGCCGCGCACGACAAGGGCCTCCAGTACGTGGGGCTCGACGGCACCGTCGGCATCATCGCCAACGGGGCCGGCCTCGCCATGAGCACGCTCGACGTGGTCAACCAGTCCGGTGGCAAACCGGCGAACTTCCTGGACATAGGTGGCGGAGCGAACGCCGACGTCATGGCCGGTGCGCTCGAGGTCATCAACAACGACCCGGCGGTGAAGGCCATCTTCATCAACATCTTCGGTGGCATCACCCGGGGTGAAGAGGTTGCCAACGGGATCGTCGAGGCGCTCGGCCGGGTCACCATCGACTCGCCGATCGTGATCCGGCTCGACGGCACCAACGCCGATGAGGGTCGGGCGATCCTCGAGCCGCACCTGTCCGACAAGCTGCAGATGCAGCCCACCATGCTCGAAGCGGCCGCCAAGGTCGTCGAGCTGGCCGGCGCCTGACCGCCGCGGGATCCAGGACGAGCAGGACGAGCAGGACGAGCAGGACGAGAGAGGTAACGAGACATGAGCATCTTCGTCGACGAGAACACCAAGGTCGTCTACCAGGGACTGACCGGGAGCCAGGGCCGCTACTACGGCCTTCTGAACCGTGACTACGGCACGCAGGTCGTGGCCGGCACGAACCCCAAGAAGGCAGGCACCGACATCGAGGGCATCCCGATCTTCGCCACGGTGGCGGACGCCGTGGCCGAGACCGGCGCCAACGCCAGCTGCATCTTCATCCCCGCGCCGGGTGTGCGCTCCGCGGTGATGGAGGCGGCCGAGGGCGGCGTCGAGTTCATCGTGTGCATCACCGAGGGCGTCCCGATGCAGGACGAGGCGTGGTTCTTCAACAAGCTGCAGCGGGACTTCCCGTCGGTGCAGCTGCTGGGGCCGAACTGCCCGGGCATCATCAGCCCCGGCAAGTGCAACATCGGCATCACCGCCGGCCACATCGCCAAGGCCCCCGAGGCCGGCGCCAGGAACGTCGGCATCGTGAGCCGTTCGGGCACCCTGACCTACCAGGCGCTCTACGAGCTCAAGCTCCAGGACATCGGCGTGACGACCTGCGTCGGCATCGGCGGCGATCCGGTTCCGGGCACGAGCTTCATCGACTGCCTCGAGCGCTTCGAGGCCGACCCCGACACGTCCGCCGTGATGATGATCGGCGAGATCGGCGGGTCGGCCGAGGAGGAGGCTGCCGATTTCATCGCCTCCAAGATGTCCAAGCCGGTCGTCGCCTACGTGGCCGGTCAGACCGCTCCGGCGGGCAAGAAGATGGGCCACGCCGGGGCGATCGTCTCGGGTGGCAAGGGCACCGCGGCGGCCAAGATGGAGGCGCTCACCGGCGCCGGCGTCCAGGTGGGCGCGAACCCGACCGAGGCCGGCAGCCTCATGGTCGACGTCGTCCGCTCGCTGGGCTGAACCAACGGATCCCATCGCCCCAAGGGCCCCCTCGCGTTCTGACGATTCGTCGTGTTGCACAGCAGCGCGAAACGGGATGGGAACGAGCGGGAATAGCTGATGCAGACGCTCGGGCTGATCGTGTTCATCGCTGTTGCGGTGGGGTTCGACTTCACGAACGGCTTCCACGACGCGGCCAACGCCGTGGCGGCGTCCATCACCACCCGGGCCATCCAGCCGATGCTGGCGCTGTCCATGGCTGCGGCGCTGAACGTTGTGGGAGCACTCGTGTCGACCAAGGTCGCAGCGACGGTCGGCGAGGGCATCATCACGATCGAGCCGGGAACCCACGGCCTGGTGGTCGTGTTCTCGGCTCTCCTCGGAGCCATCCTCTGGAACCTGATCACCTGGTGGTTCGGGCTCCCGTCGTCGTCCACCCACGCGCTCATCGGCGGTCTCGTCGGTGCCGGTGTCGCGTCGGCGAGCGTGGTGCAGTGGGGCTCGCTCGTGGAGAAGGTCGTGATCCCGATGGCCCTGTCGCCGATCGTCGGCTTCGGCCTGGGCTTCCTGCTCATGGTCGCCATCCTCTGGCTGTTCAAGCGCGGTCGGCCCCAGAAGGTGAACCACGGCTTCCGGCGGGCGTCCGTGGTCTCGACGGCGGCGAGCGCGTTCAGCCACGGCACCCAGGACGCCCAGAAGACGATGGGCATCATCGCCCTGGCTCTGGTGGCGACCGGCCACCTGTCGAGCTTCGCCGTCCCCATGTGGGTGATCCTCCTGGCTGCGGCGGCCATGGGGTTGGGCACCCTCGCAGGCGGCTGGCGTGTGATCCGCACGCTCGGCAGCCGCATCACGCCCTTGGATCCGCCACGGGCGTTCGCCGCGCAGTCGTCGGCGTCCGCGGTGCTGCTGGTCTCGGCGTACGTCTACGCGCTGCCCGTGTCGTCGACGCACATCATGACGACGTCGATCATGGGCGTGGGCGCCAGCCGGAGGTTGTCAGCGGTGCGCTGGAGCGTGGCGCAGCGGGTGGCGATGGCCTGGGTCCTCACGATCCCGGGAGCGGCGATCTCGGCGGCGATCGCCTACCTGGTCATCCACACCTTCATCTGAGCTGCCGACCGGCCCGCAGCGACGAAGCGCCGGTCAGGAGTTCTTGACGAGGATCGACTCGACGACGTCGGACACGTCCTCGATCGCGTTGCACGAGCCCTCGAGCGACTGGAGCACGTCCTTCAGCTTGATGACCTCGAGCGGCTCGTAGCCTCCGTCGAAGAGCCGGGCCAGGCCGCGCTGGTAGGCCGCGTCGGCCTGGCGTTCGAGGTGCTCGATGCGCTCCAGGCGGAACCGCGCGCCCTTCTTGGTCTCGAGGCAGTCGATCAGTGCGACCATCTCGTCGCACATGGTCACGATCAGCTCGGCGACCTCCTGGAGCTCGGGCGGTTGCGAGTCGCCGAGTGCGAGCTGAAGCACCGACGCGGCCGAGAACATGTCGTCGACGACGTCGTCGATCTCCTCGGTGAGCGCGTGGATGTCCTCGCGGTCGTACGGGGTCACGAAGCTGGCGTCGAGCCGACGGAGCAGGTCGACGGTGATCTCGTCGCCCCGTCGCTCACATCTGGTGACCGTCTCGACCGCCTCCGCTGCCGAGCCGTTCTCGGCGATCACCAGACGGCCGAGCGCCGCGGCGCACTCGCTCGCGTTCTCGGCGGCGGAGCGGAACAGCACGAAGAACGCGTCGTCGTGTGGGACGACCCTGAAGTTGCTCAGCCGGTGCAGCACGTGGCGGACCGCTCCCCGCTTCTCCTTGGGAGCGTCGGCCGTCGATCCGTTCTTCGGAGGACGGGAGAGGCGGGTGAGACGTCGGGGAGCCGCCATCTCATCGATTCGGCGGCCGAGGTTGACGGCGTGGTCGCCGAGACGCTCGTAGAAGCGGGCGAGCAGCGCGAGGTGCGCCGCAACCTGCGGATCGACGCCGTCGCCCGTCGCCTCGATCACGAGACGGCTCGCCATCCCGTCGAGGTCGTTGTCGGCGTGCGCCAGCGACGGACCGGCTTCGCGGGAACCGCGCCGGTAGGCGTTGGCGGTGTCCTGCCACATGCTCACCGCGTGGTCGCTCATCGACTGGATGAGCCCTCGGCTGCGGGCGCTGATCACCTCGCTGAGGTGCTCCATCGTCTGTCTTGCGACGTGCTCGGCGAGGTCCGCGCTGCGTTCCAGCTCGGGCACGATCTGGAGGATGGCGACCAGGTACTCGAGCTCCTCGGCATCGAGCATCGTGGTGGAGAGGCGCTCCTTGACCATGCCGACGAGCTCGTCGCAGCGGTCGTCGATGCCCTTGTCGCCGTCGATGATCGCCTGGGCCCGCTCGACGTCGTGGTCGAGCAGCGCGACCGTGGCACCGCCGATGGCCTCGGTCACCAGGGCGAAGAGGACGACGACGGCGTCGTCCACGTGGCGACGGAACTCATCGCTATCTCCGGACCGGGCCACGGATGCAGGGTATCGGTTCCGGGCGGGGCTCCTGTCGAGGCGGCATCTGCGCCGGCGCCGTGCCGTGGTTGCCGCCTCTCGGGCCGCGACTCCTTCCTCCCGGACGCTCGGTGATAACTCCAGCAGATGCTGGAGTTATCCTGCTGTGGGTGGGCGATGACCCGATCGGATCCGACCGGCCCGGAACGGATCGGCCCGGAACGGATCGGCCCGGAGACTTCCGGCCCGGGAACCGCCGGAGCCGCATCGTGCTCGTGGTGCCCACGGCGGGATACCGGGCCGAAGCGTTCATCGATGCAGCTGCGGCGGTCGGTGCGGACGTGGTGATAGCCACCGAGGAGACCCCACCGCTCGCGGCAGGGATGGAGGACCGACTGGTGGTCGTCGACTTCGACGCACCCGAAGCGTCGGCGGTCGGGATCGCCGCGCTGGCTGACCGCGTGAGGGTCGACGCCGTCGTCGGGGTCGACGACCGGGGTGTGCTGATCGCCGCCCATGCCGGGGAGCTCATCGGACTGGCCCACAACCCACCCGACGCCGTCGCCGCCACCCGCAACAAGATCGACATGCGCGCCGTGTTCGCGTCGTGGTCGATCCCGCAGCCCGCGTTCCGAGTGGCTCGGGTCGGTGACGACGTCGCCGCGCTGGCGTCCGAGGTCGGCCTGCCGTGCGTGGTCAAGCCGGTGTCGCTCTCGGCGAGCACGGGGGTGATCCGAGCCGACTCGGCCTCCGACGCCGTCGTCGTCGCCGAGCGGGTGCGCAGGATCCTGGCAGCGCATGACCGGCCCGCCGACGAACCGCTCATGGTGGAGCGCTTCATCCCGGGGGACGAGGTGTCGGTGGAGGGGCTCCTGCGCGATGGTGAGCTCGAGGCGTTGGCCCTTTTCGACAAGCCCGACCCCCTCGATGGCCCCTACTTCGAGGAGACGATCTACGTCACGCCGTCGCGCATGTCGGAGGCGCGTCGGCGGGCGGTCCTCGATGCGACGGCCGCGGGATGCATGGCCCTGGGACTGCGCCACGGTCCGGTGCACGCCGAGGTGCGAGTGGCCGACGACGGCCCCGACGGAGCTCCGCAGGTGTGGGTGTTGGAGATAGCGGCGCGCTCGATAGGCGGGTTGTGCTCGCGGGCGTTGCGCTTCGGTGCCGGCATCTCGCTCGAGGATGTCATCGTCGGTCATGCGCTCGGACTCGGGGCGGACGGTGACGACGCGCCGGCTCGTCTCCGCACCGATGCGGCGTCCGGGGTGATGATGCTGCCCATCCCCCGTTCGGGGATCCTCGTCGATGTCACCGGCATCGACGATGCCCGCGAGGTTGCCGGGGTCGTGGGCGTGGAGATCACCGCGGTGCGGGGGAGGATGATCGAGGCGCTGCCCGAGGGCGGGCGTTACCTGGGTTTCGTGTTCGCTCGGGGCGACAGTCCCGAGCAGGTCGAGTCCTCCCTGCGCGAGGCGCATGCCGCGTTGGACGTCCGGATCGAAGAGGTCGGGACGAGCGATGCCGAGGTCGTCGCAGCGGGACGGGCGCACTCGTGAACCTGCTGCTCGTGTCGACATACGAGCTCGGCCACCAGCCGTTGCACGTGGCCTCCCCGGCGGGTGAGCTCGTCCGGCGCGGTCACGACGTCACATGCGTGGACCTGTCGGTCCAGCCGTGGGACCCCGATCTGCTGGACGGCATCCAAGGGATGGCCGTCTCGGTCCCGATGCACACCGCCATGCGCCTGGCCGTGCAGCTGGTCGGACAGGTGCGCCGGCTGCGACCCGACCTGCCGATCTGCCTCTACGGCCTCTACGCCGCGAACGCATCCGCAAGCACAGTCGCCGATCTGGTCGACCGGCTGATCGCAGGCGAGTACGAACAGGCTCTGGTCGAGTGGGTCGACTCTCTGGAGTCCGACCTGGCGGCATCCGCACCGTCCGGCGCTGCCGCACGCTCCGGCACCGCTGAACGCTCCGGCACCGCTGAACGTTCCGGAGCCATCGAGCGACCGGAGGGCGGCGCTCGGCCGGAGGGACCGTCCGCGCAGGTCGTGCACCTGCGACGCGGTCGCTTCGGCCTGCCGGCCCGCGAACTGCTGCCGCCCCTGGAGCGGTACGCCCGTCTGGCGGTGGGCGGTGAGGAACGTCTCGTCGGCTACGTCGAGGCCAGTCACGGCTGCGGGTTCAGCTGCCGCCACTGCCCGGTCCCGACGGTCTACGGAGGGCGGATCCGCATCGTCGGCGTCGACGCGGTGCTCGCCGACATCGACCAGCTCGTCGCGGCCGGCGCCAGGCACATCACCTTCGGCGACCCCGACTTCCTCAACGGCGCGCGGCACTCACGACGGGTGGTGGCCGCTATGCACGCCCGTCACCCGCAGCTGACCTTCGACTGCACGACCAAGGTGGAGCTGATCCTGCGTCACCGGGATCTGTGGCCCGAGCTCGCCGAGGCCGGTTGCCTGTTCGTCGTCTCGGCCTTCGAGACCGTCGACGACGAGGTGCTCCGGATCCTCGACAAGGGCCACACATGCGCGGACATGGTCGAGGCGATACGCCTGCTCCGCCGCAGCGGCATCGAGGTCCGGCCCTCGCTCCTGCCGTTCACGCCGTGGACGACAATCGGGTCGCTCGTCGAGCTGATGGACTTCGTCTCCGAGCACGATCTGGTGGGCAACGTGGACCCGGTCCACTTCAGCATCCGGCTCCTTGTGCCCGCAGGCTCGCTGCTGCTCGACTCGCCCTCCATGGCCCCGCACCTCGGCCCGTACCGGGACGACCAGCTCGGCTACGAGTGGACGTCGTCGGACCCGCGGGCCGACGAGCTCCAACGCCGCATCGCCGCAGTGGTCGAGCGAGCCGCGACCGACGGCCGACCGGTGGGGGACACCTTCGACGAGGTGCGCGGTCTCGTGCGGGCCGAGGCCGGTCTGGAGCCGTGCCGTCGGAGCACCGACACGGATGGAGCCGTGACTCCAGAGGCGCGCCCGCATCTCACCGAGGCGTGGTTCTGCTGTGCCGAGCCGACCGAGATGCAGTTCGAACCGCTCGGTCCCGCGTGACGGTCGGTTCGGGACCGGGTCACTTCGCTGCCGGCTCGTAGTACGGGTTGGTGCCGGCGGCGTGATCGGTCACGTCGATGACCTCGAGGATCTCGGGGATCTTGTCCTTCAGCGTGCGTTCGATGCCGTTGCGCAGGGTGATGGCCGATACGGCGCAACCCTGGCAGCCGCCGCCCATCTTCACGTAGGCCTTCGGCTCCTCCCATGCCCGCAGCTCCGCCCAACCGCCGTGCTGGGCGAGGTTCGGGTTGATCGCTTCGTTCAGCAGCGTGACGATCCGCTCGGGCACGTCGCCGGTGAGCTCGATGTCGAGCCCGGCGATCGGATCGGGTCGATTGGGGTTTCGCAGGGTCAGTCCCGCTCGGCCATCGGACGGCAGGTCGAGCCGGGCGCCTTGCAGCCGGGTGATCGACGCCTCTGGCACGAGCACTGTCAGGCCCATCCACTCGACGACCGAGTCCCCCTCTTCGGCGGTTGCGAGCGAGTCGAAGCTCAGGTCGTAGGCGTACTCGGGACCGCTCTCTCCGACGACCTCGATGCGCAGGCCCATGGGGCGCTCGTCGTCGACGTCCTCGTCGGCGAGCAGGTCCAGGATGTGCTTGCGGGCCTCGTCGGTGACCATCACCACCGGTTTCACAGGACTCACATCCCGAGCGACGCGAGTGTCTCGGGGTCGATCAGGTCCGGACACCACGGCGGGTCCCACACGATCTGGAAGTCGATCCGGTCCGCGCCGTCCGGACCCAGGGCGTCGGCGGCCGCGAGCCGGGCCATCTCGGGGAGGCTCTCGGAGACCGGGCAGCCCGGCGTGGTCAGTGTCATGTCGATCTTGATCCGGCCGTCCTCCTCTTCGAGCCGGTAGATCAACCCCATGCTGATGATGTCGAGGCCCAACTCGGGGTCGTAGACCTGCCGCAGCGCGTGGTGGATGGCTTCGATCGGATCGCTCGTGAGCGGCATCTCGGTGCTCCTTGCGGTGTTGGATCTCGTGGGTGGACGGTGGGGCGGCGTGCGGCGTGCGGTGTGCGGCTGGCGGTGGGCGTCACGAACCGTGCTGGCTTCGCTGGTGCCATCGCAGCATCAGCAGCGGTCCCGACACGAGGTTCGAGATGGCGACGACGGCGGAGGCGGCGAGGCACACCCCGCCGACCCGCACCGACCACGACGTCGCGGTCAGGGTACCGACGAGGACCGCAGCGGTGCCGGTCACCGCGACGGCGAAGGTCGTCTGCGCGGCCGGGGCCGTCACCAGGTGCGAGAAGAGCAGCGGGCGTCCGTCGCGGCCGTTGCGGACGCCCTTGTCGCGGAGCTTGTTCCACGCGATGAACGGCACGATCTTGTGCGAGTGGCCGAGCACGGCGAGGGTCAGCCAGAGGACGAGGGCTACCACCTCGGTGGTCGCGAGACGGGTGCGGGTCCCGACCGAGACGGGGGCCACCCCGGCGAGCAGGCCGGTGACGATGGCGATGACCAGGCAGGCCGCCGAGACCAGGACGAAGCCGTGCAGCAGCTCGAGACCTCGCCGTCGGTGACGGATCACCGAGGCCAACGACATGAGGTGGGACCCGAGCCCCAGGATCGCGACCGCTCCGCCGACGATCGCGACCTGCTCCCATGAGAAGAGCAACCCGACGAGCAGGATCGGTGCGCCGATGCCGAGCGCCCAGACCGCCCGTTCGCCGTCGCGTGCGTGAGGGCGGTGCGCCAGCAGGAACATAGGCCACAGCTTCTCTGCGACCGCGACGTAGGCGAGTCCGAGCCAGCCGAGCAGACCGATGTGGGCGTGGGCGAGCACCCGGTGGTCGAGAAGCGAGAACCAGAACTGGGAGCGGTCGAACGCGTAGGTGACTCCGAACGCCGCAGTGAGCACCAGGTACGCGACGGCGAGGCGCAGGCCGACTATCGGGGCTCCCTTGTCGGGTGAGGACAGTGGACGCGACACGTTCCAGGCGGCCAGGCACACGCCGAGCGTCGCCATCACGCCACCGAGTTGAACGATGCCGTCGTGTCCGGCGGCGAATCCGAGGGGGATCAGCCAGGCGCCGGGGACGAACAGCGCGGCGGTGGCCACGCCGGCCGGGATCGATCGCAACGGGCGACCGCCGACGACCGGACCGAACTGGTGCAGCGCGCCGAGCACCGCGGTGCTGAGGAACGCGAGGACGGCGAGGTGGGCGGTTGCGACGACCTCGGTGGTGCGGGGGAAGGTCACGACCGTCGGAGCGGTGATCGCCAGCGCCGTTCCGAAGCCGACCAGTCCGACTCCGGCGGCGGCCAGGAACCCCAGCGGCAGCCAGGGTGGTGGGACGTTGAGCGTCGGGTTCATCGGCATCCCGGCCGGTGCCATGGGGGCCGTGGTCGGGGCGGGTGTGCTCGTACCGATGGGAGCGGCTGCGGGCGACGGGCGAGCTCCCTGGGCGGCGGTCGAGGGCGGGCGTCGGATGGTGTACGGCGACGGGGTCGACGTCGCCGCGGCTCGGGGAGCGGGGGCACCGAGGGGCCGTTGGGGCGACGGCGACGCGGTGGCAGCGTGGTCGGCCGGTGCGGAGCCGGGCTGGAAGCGGACCCGCCACTCGGCTTCGCCGAGTTGCTCGGACTTGTAGGTGAAGCCTTGGGCCGACAGCACTCCTTCGAGCGGCGTGGGCTCGAACGGGGCGATGATCACGAGAGATCGCCCGTCGAGGGTGGCGACGGTCTCCATGATCGTGCCGAACGGCTCCTCGCCCCGCTCGATGAGTGGGCGGACGTCGAGGACCACCTCGTCGAGGTCGGTGTTGCTGGCGTCCGCGGTCATCTCGTAAATCTAGTCCACACCAGAAAAAACCCAGAACCGCCCCAAGATCCGCGTTCTGACGATTGTTCGTGTCGTATAGCAGCGCGAGACGGGATGGGAATGACTGGGAACCGTCGCTCAGCGGGGTTTCGTCCACCAGAACTCGAGCTGGATGTTGTCCGGGTCCCGGAAGACGAGAGCCGCACCCACCGGTGTGTCCTCGACGGGCGAGTGCGCCACACCGAGCTCGGTGAGCCTGCTCTCCCACTCGTCGAGGTCGGTTCGCTCGTCGACGGCGAAGCCCACGTGGTCGAGGCCGAAGTTCCGCTCGTCGAACGCCTGCACAGGGGCCACGTCGTGCTGGTTGAGTCCGATCATCATCCGGGTCGCGGGGTGCGCCAGCACGACCATCGTGCGGTGCTCGAGCTCCTGCTTGGCGAGCTGTCTCAGCCCGAACACGTCCGCGTACCAGGTGGCGCTCCGGTCGACGTCGGAGACCGACAGGTCGAGGTGCGAGATACCTGTCCAGGTGGTCATCAGCCGCCTCCCTTGTCGCCCGCCGATCGTACGCCCCTTACCACCCGCCCCTTCCGCGTTCTGACGATTGTTCGTGCGGCATAGCAGCGCGAAACGGGATGGGAACGAGTGGGAATCAGCTGTGCAACGCGATTCGGTCTGCGTAGATCGTCCGGAGGAGTTGAGCGCAGCGGTGGCGGTCCGACGTCGCGTGCTCCCACAGGATCGCCTGCGTCAGATAGCCCTCGGCAGCCGCCTCCATCCTGCGATCGGCATCGTGGAGCTGCTGTTGGATCCGGTTGTGCCACTTGCGTCCGTCGAGCTCGAGGATCAGCTTTGCGTCCGGCCAGCATCGGTCTACGAACCCGGTCCGGCCGACGGCGTTGGGCAGCGGGTGCTCGTGGATCGGCGCGGGAACGCCGGCGAGGGCGATCATCTCGTCGCCCAGTCGCTCGAGCTGGGAGCGTGGGATGTCATCTCCCGGGCCCAACTCGTCGAGCACCCGAGCGAGCTTCCGCACACCCGGCTTGCCCTGGCGTCGGATCCGGTCCAGCACGACCCCGATCTCGGCCACGGTCGTCGACCTCCCGGCCACGAGGTCCTCGACCAGGTGGCGGAGCCGCATCGGCGAAGAGTGCACCGCCATGTCGATCACGGTCCTTGCCGGACCCGTCACCGGCGGGAGGCCGTCGACCGTGACGATGTCCTCGTCGATGAGGTCGATCAGTCGGTACCAGTCGACCTCGGACGGGGCCGTTCCTCGGTTGCCTCCGACGATGAGCTCGACGCAGTCGGCGTTGGACTTGCGTGACCCGTGGATGCGGGCGGCGGAGTTGGCGCAGAGAACCGAGTCGGGGCCGGCGTGGAGGTGTGCCGCCCACATCCTTCGGTGCCAGCTGTCAGCGTGGCCGGCCAGTCCGTAGACGCCGGGATGGACGATGGTCCACTCGCCCCGTTCGACCCGGTGCCTGATGGCGGCGCGGCTCCAGCCGAGATCGATGACCTGGGCTCGCGAGAACACGCCCAGCTGCTGGGACGAAAGATCATGAAATGACACGAGATCCATGGGGGACACGCGACTGCATGGACCCTGTCCGTGTCACCGGGGACCGCTCCCCGGTCGGGCCCGAGCATCAGGTCCTGGTCGCGAACGGCGATTCCCACTCATTCCCATCCCGTTTCGCGCTGCTATACGACACGAACAATCGTCAGAACGCGACAGCGTCAGAACGCGAACGCTTGGGCGGGGCTGGGGGTCGGGGAACCTGGCGCTGGTAGGTTTCGCTCCCGCAATGGACACGTCCGCCGCGCCTCCGATGCGTCTCGCCGTCCTCGCGTCGGGGTCCGGCACCCTGCTCGACGCCATGGCCACGAACGGTCTGCCCATCTCGCTCGTCATGGTCGACAGGCACTGCGCCGTCGAGGACGTCGCCGCCCGCCACGGCATCGACTGCATCGTGATCGAGCGCACCGACTTCGGCGACTCGTTCGACCGCGACGGGTTCACGCAGCGGGTGGTCGCGGCCCTCGCCGAGCACGACATCGACCTGGTCGCCATGGCCGGCTGGGGGACCATCCTCGGTCCGGCGGCGTTCGCCGCCATGGGGCACCGGATCATCAACACCCACCCGGCGCTGCTGCCGGCGTTCCCCGGCTGGCATGCCGTACGCGACGCGCTGGCCTACGGCGTCAAGGTCACCGGCTGCACCGTCCACGTCGCGACGGAGATCGTCGACGACGGCCCGATCCTCGCCCAGGAAGCGATCCCGGTCCTGCCCGACGACGACGAAGCGACGCTGCACGAACGCATCAAGGCCGTCGAACGCCGCCTCTACACCGACACCATCCGATCCCTCCTCGACGAGGGGTCCCACCTCCTGAAGGACGCGCCATGAACGACGCCGCCAGCTCGAACGCCGCAGGCATCCCCAAGCGCCGGGCTCTGCTGTCGGCCTACGACAAGACGGGCATGGTCGATCTCGGCCGTGCGCTCGTGGAGCTCGGTTGGGAGCTCGTCAGCTCGGGCGGCACCGCGAAGGTGCTGGCCGACGCGGGCCTGCCTGTCATCCCCTCCGAACAGGTCACCGGCTTCACCGACATGCTGGGCCACCGTGTCGTCACCCTTCACCCGATGATCCACGGCGGGATCCTCGCCGACCGCGACGACGCCGAGCACCGCGCCGACATGGAGGCCCACGGCGTGGTCGCAATCGACCTGGTGGCGGTCAACCTCTACCCGTTCAGCTCGAAGCCGTCGGTGGAGCTGATCGACATCGGCGGTCCGGCCATGGTCCGGGGAGCGGCCAAGAACCACGCGCACGTCACGGTGCTCGTCGATCCCGCCGACTACGGCCCGGTGCTCGACGAGCTGCGGGCCGACGGCGACGTGTCGGTGACCACCCGCCGCCGCCTCGCCCGTGACGCCTTCGCCCACACCGCGGCGTACGACTCGGCGATCGTGGCGTGGTTCGACGACGGCGGACCGGGTGAGCTGCCGCCGCTGCCCGAGTCGCACGACCCGCTGCCCCGGACGCTGCACCTGTCGGCGACGCTGGCCCAGTCGCTTCGCTACGGCGAGAACCCGCACCAGGTCGGCGCCCGCTACTCGTTCAGCGGTGACAGCTGCTGGGACCGGGCGACGCTGCACGGCGGCAAGGAGATGTCGTACCTCAACGTGTACGACGCCGACGCCGCCTGGCGGTTGGTCCACTCGCTGGGCGACGACCCGGCGGCCGTCATCATCAAGCACGCCAACCCGTGCGGCGCCGCGGTGGCGGCCGACATCACGACCGCCTACACGAGGGCCCACGAGTGCGACCCGACCTCCGCGTTCGGTGGGATCGTGGCGGTGAACCGGACGGTCCCGGTCGAGATGGCGCAGGCCCTGGCACCGGTGTTCACGGAGGTCGTGATCGCTCCCGGCTACGACGACGAGGCGCTGATGGTGCTGCTCGAGAAGCGCAACCTCCGGGTCCTGACCGCGCCCTCACCCGAGTTGCCGGACCTCGACGTCCGCAGCGTCGACGGTGGCCTGCTGGTCCAGACCCGCGACGTCGTCACCGTCGACCACTCGAAGTGGCAGGTGGTCACCGAGCGTCAGCCGACCGAGCAGGAGTGGGCGGACCTCGGGCTGGCGTGGCGGCTGTGCGCTCGGGTCACGTCGAACACGATCGTTCTGGTGAAGGACGGCCAGGCGTTCGGCATCGGTGCCGGCCAGCAGAGCCGGGTGGACGCGGCGAGGATCGCCGGCACCAAGGCCGACGGTCGGGCGAACGGCGGCGCCGGTGCGAGCGACGCGTTCTTCCCGTTCCGCGACGGACTCGACGCCGTTGCCGATCAGGGGGTCACAGCCGTGATCCAGCCGGGTGGTTCGATCCGTGACGAAGAGGTCGTCGACGCCGCCGACGAACGCGGCCTCGCCATGGTCCTGACCGGCGAGCGCCACTTCAAGCACTGACCGGCGCGCGCCGAGCCCCGCCCGTCGAAATCCCCGTACCGGGCACGGTTGTCGTCGATAGTCGACGGCAAACGTGCCGTGTA